>NZ_LIQT01000139.1 GCF_001418415.1 Streptomyces hirsutus | reverse complement strand
GGCCGAGGGCGGGGCCGCGCGGTTGCGTGAGGTGCGGAGTGCGTGGCAGGGACTACTGGAGTTGCGGCGCATGTCGCACCCGGACGGTGCCACCGACCGGCCCTGCGGCTGGGAGCGCGGCCATCTGGTGCAGGCCGCCGCGCTCGCCCTGGAAGCCGCAGGGCATCGTCCCGCCGGAGAGGGCGCCGGGACCGGCGGCTACCGGGTGCGGGAGACGCCGCAGCCGGAGGCCGTCGCCGTGTACGAGGCGGACGGCGAGGCGCTGCGGGCCTGCGCGGCCACTCTGGAGGCGGCCGGCTGGCAGGCCGGGGAGTACACGGAGCCGCGGACGCGGGCCCGGTACCTGCTGGCCTCCCCGCGCCGCGCATGAGGGGACGTGCCAGGATCGGTGCCCGACGCAGCGAACCGAGCAGGCATGAAGGGGCAGCAGTGAGTGAGCCGTTTTCCGTCCGGGTGACCGTGCGCGGATACGAGACCGATGTGCAGGGCCACCTCAACCAGGCCGTGTACCTCAACTACGCGGAGCACGCGCGCTGGGAGCTGTTCCACAAGGCGGGGATCACGCAGTCCGCGCTCGCCGCGCGGGGCGTGGGGCCGGTCGTCCTGGAGACCACCATCCGCTACAAGCGCGAGCTGCTCGCCGGCGAAGAGGTCGATGTGACCTGTGCCTTCTCCTGGAACACCGGCAAGACGTTCCGCGTGGAGCAGGTCATCACCAAGGCGGACGGCACGGTCTCGGCCGAGATCACGGGCGTCGCCGGTGCGCTGGACCTCAAGCAGCGCAAGCTGCTGCCGAACCCGCGGGACGTCTTCCGGGAGCTGGCCGAGGACCCGGGCCTGTTCGGCCTGTAGAACCACGGAACCGACGGACGAGACGTACCGACGGACAAACCGTCGGACGGCTGCCGGCCGTACCGGGGGCTCGCCTCCCGATACGGCCGCACGTCGTTCCGGCCGGGCGTGAGGGCCGGGTGGACCTTGGGGTCGAAGTGGCCGGTGAGCCGGTGAGCCGGTCCAGGAAGCGGCACACCACCCCGTCGGTGAAACTCCCGGTGAGGACCATGAAGTGCGGCCGGCCCCTGGCGCTGATCGCCGGCATCACGTTCATTGAGAACCGGTTCCCGCCCCGCCGCACCTGCAGCAGCCGGACCGGCGCGATCACCGGCGGCGGGACCGTCTCACCGCCGGCTTGCGCCGGTTCCTTGATGCCGGGGATCCCGTGTATCGCGGGTGTATCGAAAATCGCATACGCCACCGCAACGCCCCTCCGTCTCCAATGGGGGCGTGAACCACAACGCACCCCTGTCGGCACCGCCCCGCCGCACGCGCGGGATCGTGCTTCTCGGCCTGGCGATCCTCGGCGTGGCGAGCGCCGCGTTCGTCGTGCGGCGGCCGCTCATGATGTCCGCTCCGATGTGCATGGCCGGGCGGTGGCACGGCTGCTTCGACACGTTCAACGGTGTGGTGCTCATCACGTTGGTCGCGCTGCCGTTGGCCGCGCTGGTGGTGTGGGCCCTGGCGCGCCGTCGGCGTGCCGCCGGCGTCACCTCGGCGTGGCGGATGTCGCTGGCCGAGGTGGGCATGGTCCACGGGACGGTGCCTTTCCTGTGGATGACCATGATGCCGGGCGCCGGGGCCGGCACCGTCCCCGGCCGGGTGAGCCTGGTACCACTGCGGGACCTGCTCACGATGGGGCCGCTCGGGATCGTCGGCAACCTGCTGATCTTCGCGGCGCTGGGGTTCTTCGCCCCGATGCGGTTCACGGCGTCGGCGTCCGTGCCGCGGATCCTGGCGCTCGGGGCGGGCTGCTCGGCCCTGGTCGAAATCGCCCAGTACGTCCTGCGGCTGGACCGGGTGTCCTCCGTGGACGACGTACTGGTCAACGCCACCGGCGCCGTGCTGGCCGCGCTGGCGTCGCGCCGCTGGTGGCGCACCACGGCAAAAGCGCCGTCGGACCAGCCCCGCCCCGTGCCGGCACCGGCAGGCTGAGTCGTGCGTACCGGTGTGCACACGTCTTTGCATACGTCGGCGATATACGTGTTGCTTAGGCTTCGGACATGCGCGTACTGATCGTGGAGGACGAGCCCTACCTGGCCGAAGCCGTCCGTGACGGTCTCCGGCTGGAAGCGATCGCCGCCGACGTCGCCGGCGACGGCGACTCCGCGCTGGAACTGCTCGACGTCAACTCCTACGACCTCGCGGTCCTCGACCGCGACATCCCCGGCCCCTCCGGCGACGAGGTCGCCCGGCGCATCGTCGCCTCCGGCAGCGGCATCCCGATCCTCATGCTCACCGCCGCCGACCGGATCGACGACAAGGCGTCCGGGTTCGAGCTCGGTGCCGACGACTACCTCACCAAGCCGTTCGAGCTGCGGGAGCTCGTCCTGCGGCTGCGGGCGCTCGACCGCAGGCGCGCGTACGCCCGGCCCCCGGTCCGCGAGATGGCGGGCCTGCGCCTCGACCCCTTCCGCCGGGAGGTCTTCCGCGACGGACGCTACGTCGCGCTCACCCGTAAACAGTTCGCCGTGCTCGAAGTCCTCGTCGCCGCCGAAGGCGGGGTCCTCAGCACCGAAGAGTTGTTGGAACGGGCCTGGGACCAGAACGCCGACCCCTTCACCAACGCCGTCCGCATCACCGTCTCCGCATTGCGCAAACGGCTCGGCGAACCATGGATCATCGCCACGGTGCCGGGTGTCGGCTACCGCATCGACACCGGCCCCGGCACCACCCGCCCCGGCAGTACGCATGCATAGGCGCCCGGGGCTCAGCGTCCGACTGAAACTCACCCTCAGCTACGCCGGGTTCCTCGCCGTCGCCGGCGCTCTCCTGCTGGCCGTGGTGTGGGTGTTCCTGCTGCGCTACGTACCCGACAGCCCCAAGGGCCTTCTCGGGGTCTCACCCAACCGCTACCTCCTGGTGCGCGTCTTCGCCCCCGCCGCGGCCGTGGCGATGGTCTTCCTGCTCGTGTTCGGTCTCGTCGGGGGATGGATCCTCGCCGGCCGGATGCTCGCACCGCTCACACGGATCACGGCCGCGGCGCGGACAGCCGGGAACGCATCGCTGTCCCACCGGATCCGCATGGAAGGCCGCCAGGACGAATTCCGTGAACTCTCCGACGCGTTCGACAGCATGCTCGAACAACTCGAGTCGCACGTCGCCGAGCAGCGGAGGTTCGCCGCGAACGCCTCCCACGAACTGCGCACCCCGCTGGCCATCTCGCAGACACTGCTCGACGTCGCCCGCAGGGACCCCACGCGGGACCAGGACGAACTCCTCGCACGCCTGCAGGCCGTCAATACGCGCGCGATCGACCTCACCGAAGCCCTCCTGCTGCTCAGCCGCAGCGACCGCGGGACCTTCACCCGCGAGAGCGTCGACCTCTCCCTCGTCGCCGAAGAGGCCGCCGAAACCCTGCTCCCCCTCGCCGAACAGCGCGGGATCACGCTCGACGTCACCGGCGGAGCGGCACGGGCCGGCGGCTCCGCGGAGCTCCTGCTGCGGATGATGACGAACCTCGTCCAGAACGCCATCGTCCACAACCTCCCCGCCGGCGGCACCGTGACGGTCCACACCGAAGCACAGGGCGACGCGAGCGTGGTGCGGGTCGAGAACACGGGTCATCCGCTCCCGCCGGAACTGGTGCCGACCCTCACCGAACCCTTCCAGCGCGGAACGCAGCGCGCACGCACCGACGAGCACGCCGGCGTCGGCCTCGGCCTCGCCCTCGTGCACAGCATCGTCCGCGCCCATGACGGGACCCTCGGCCTCGTCCCCCGCCCCGCCGGCGGTCTCCTCGTCACGGTTCGGCTTCCCGGCATGCCGTAAGCGCCGTCCCCGGGCGGGGCCCACCTGCCCGCCGCCCCGCTCGGCCCACTGCCGACCCGCGCGGGCCCGGTGGAAGAGGTGACCGGATCCCGAGCGCACTGCCGAACTCGACCGCATCGAGCATGTCCTGGACCGCCCCAGGCCGTCACTCACCGAAGGAAAGCGGTGATCAGCCCGCCCTGCCGCGGGGGCGGAAGGCCGTGCGCTTCCCCCAGGGGGCAGGGCCGTACGTCACCTGCGGCGCGGAGGCCACTTCCGCTTTCACCCGGTGGAAGTTTCCGCCGCCGGGATGACAACATCCCTGGCCGTCCGAACCGCCACCGGACCAACACCTCGCCGACCATCCCGAGCGGTTTCCCGACCTGGACGGTGTGGCAGTACACCAGCACCGGCTCGGTCGGCGGCGTCGCCGGCACCGTGGACCGCAACCAGTTCAACGGCTCACGGGACCGGCCCCTGGCCCTCGCCGACAACACGTGATCCATACCCGCATCTTCCGTACCGGCACGGCCCGTACCGGAAGCGCGGACCGATGCCGCCCCACCACGTCCGTCACAGCGCATCCGGCACTCCCGCACAACCGAGCGCCTCCGCATGTGAACACGCGGTGGAGCCGACCCCACCTCACAGGGCGGCCTGAGGACATGGCGGGCCCGCCCGGGACAACCCGGGCGGGCCGGTGCCCCGTTCAGGACCCGCGCTCAGTCCTGGGCCGCGATCGCGGCCAGCCTCCGGGCCTGCGCCCGGGTGGTGCGGGCGATCTCGTCCTCGTCGGCCGTGCGCAGCCGGCCGCCCTCCACGATCTGGCGGCCGTTGACGAACGACGCCGTGACCGGCGCCGGCGCACCGAGGACCAGCGCGGCCACCGGGTCGGCGATGGAGGCGTGGGCGAGGGTGTCCATCCGCCACAGCACCAGGTCGGCGAGCTTGCCCGGCTCCAGCGAGCCGATCTCCGCCGCCCGGCCCAGGACCCGGGCGCCTCCGTGGGTTCCCAGACGCAGTGCCTGACGCACCGTCAGGGCGGTCTCGCGGTGCGGACCGAGGCGGTTGACGAGCAGGGCGTTGCGCAGTTCGGTGTGCAGTTCGCCGGACTCGTTGGACGCGGTGCCGTCCACGCCGAGACCGACCGGGACCCCGGCGGCCAGCAGGTCGGGGACGCGGGCGATCCCGGCGGCGAGGCGGGCGTTGGAGGAGGGGCAGTGGGCGACGCCCGTCCCGGTGCGGGCGAAGGCGGCGATGTCGGAGTCGTTCATGTGGACGCAGTGCGCCATCCACACGTCCTCGCCGAGCCAGCCGGTGGACTCGAAGTAGTCGGTCGGGCCCCTCCCGAACAGTTCGTGGCAGAACTTCTCCTCCTCCACCGTCTCCGACCCGTGCGTGTGCAGGCGCACGCCGAGACCGCGCGCCAACTCCGCTGACTGCCGCATCAGTTCGGTGGAGACGGAGAACGGGGAGCAGGGTGCCACGGCGACCCGGGTCATGGCGTCGAAGGAGGTGTCGTGGTGCTGCCGGACGGTCTCCTCGGTCGCGGCGAGGGCGTCCTCGATCGTCTCCACGGCGAAGTCCGGGGGCAGGCCGCCGTCCTTCTCACCGCGGTCCATCGAACCGCGGGCCAGGGTGAAGCGGACGCCCATGTCGCGGGCGGCGCGGATGACGGCGCCGGACAGGTCGCCGGAGCCGCGCGGGAACACGTAGTGGTGGTCCACGGCGGTGGTGACACCGCCGCGGGCCATCATCGCGAGGGAGCCCCGGGCGGCGGCGTGCACCATCGGCTCGTCGAGGCGCGCCCAGGTCGGGTACAGCGCGACGAGCCAGTGGAACAGGTTCTGGTCGGTGGCCAGGCCCCGGGTGAGCCACTGGTAGAAGTGGTGGTGGGTGTTGACCAGACCGGGCGTGGCCAGGTGACCGGTGGCGTCGATGCGGCGGACGACGTTCTCCAGGCCCTCGGGGGCCCTGCCCGCGCCGAGCGACTCGATGCGGTGGCCGGCGAGGACGAGGTGTCCGGAGGCGTACTCGGTGTCCTTCGCGTCGACGGTCGCGATCGCGCAGTTCTCGATGACGATGCGCTGGACTGCTTCCATGGTTCGTCTCTCCACTCGCTCCACCCGCTCCGCACGTTCCCTTTGTTCTCTTCGTTCTCTTCGTTCTCTTCGTTCTCAGAGGTTGGTGAGGTCCGCCGGTATGAGCGCCTCGCAGCCGTCGCGCAGGATCGTGGCTTCGATCAGGCCGTAGGGGCGGTCGGAGGCGAGGTACACGGCGCCGTCCGCGCTGTCGTCGTCGAGCCCGAAGGGTTCCAGGTCCACCTGGAAGTGGTGTCTGTTGGGGAGGGAGAAGCGGACCTCGTCTATCTCCTCACGGTGCTCGATGATCTGCGCGCCCATCCGGTACATCGTCTGCTGGAGGGACAGGGAATACGTCTCGGCGAAGGCCTGGAGCAGGTGCTGCCTCGTCCGCGCGTAGGACGTCTCCCAGTCGGGCATCGGCTGCCCGTCGTCGGTCCAGTTGAACCGCCAGCGGGCGGCGACCGAGGTGGCGAGGACGCGGTCCCGGGTCTCCTTCAGGGTCGTGTACCTGTCCTTGACGAAGCCGTGGAACTCGGAGTCGGTGGAGTTCAGCACCGCCAGGTCCTTCAGGCCCGAGACGATCTCCCACCGCCCGCCGTCGTAGGTGACCTGCGTGAGCCGGGTCTCCTGGCCCCTGCGGACGAAGGAGTGCTCGCCGCGCTCCCGCTGGTGGGTGCCGGAGGTGGCGATCCTGTCCCAGGCGTATTCCTCGACGCGGATGCGGGCCCGGTGGATGGGCTCCTGGGAGGTGACGAAGTGCCGGGCGAGGTGGATGCCGAACTGCTCGGCGGACTCGATGCCGTGCTCCTTGGCGAAGGCGAACACGGTGTTCTTGGTGGTGTCGGTCGGCAGGACGTTGGCGTTGGAGCCGGAGTAGTGGACGTCCTCCATGTCGCCGGACAGGGCGACGGAGACGTTCAGGTCCTTGATGTGGTGGGTGGCGCCGTTCCTCGTGATCCTGACGACGCGGTTCTCCGCTTTGCCGTACTGGTTCGGGCCGAGAATCGTGGGCATGTCTGCTAGCTCCCTCGGTATACGGAGTAGCCGAACGGGTTGAGCAGCAGCGGTACGTGGTAGTGCTCGCCCGCTAGGACGGCGAACGTGATCGCCACCTCCGGGAAGAACACTCCGGTGCCGCTGTCCCGATGCGCGGGGGCGTCCTGCTGCGCCTCGGCTCGCCTGTCGGTGGGATGTGGCTCGAAGTACGGCTCCACGGCGAAGTCGAGCCGTACGTGGGTGGTGCCCTCCGGCAGCGCCGGGAGGTCCTTGCACCGCCCGTCCTCGTCGGTCGCGGAGCCGCCGAGCGCCTGCCAGTGCCCCTCCCGGCCCGAGCGGGCGGAGAGCCGGACGGCGACGCCCCGGGCGGGGCGGCCGACGCTGGTGTCCAGGATGTGCGTGGAGACGGAAGCGGTGGTCTCGGTGCTCATGCGGGCACTGCTCCTAGAGAGGTCGGGGCTGTCGGTCCGCTTCGACGAGCCGGGCCAGGCGGATGCGGTTGATGCTCCCCAGCTCGGTGCGGACGGTCTCGCGTTCCCGCTCCGGCGTGTTGCCCAGGCGTTCCCTGGCCGCGTCGCGCATCTGCTCGCCGGTCCGGCCGGTGGCACAGATGAGGAACACATGACCGAACTTCTCCTGGTAGGCAAGGTTCAGCTCGACCATCTCCGCCTTGAGGCGGTCCGACGCGGAGGCCATGCCGCTCTGCTCCCGCGTCGAGGCCGGGTCACCGGTCCGGGGTCTGCCGATCGGCGGGTGCCCGGCCATCGCCTCGTCGAGGTCCGCCGCGATCAGCGCGCTCGTGGCGGCGTCGGCGGCGGCGTACAGATCACCGGCGGTCGTGTACGGGCGGCCGGCGAGCAGCCGCCGGGCCCACGCGGTGGAGGCGCACACCTCGTGGAGGGCGGCGAGGGCCGCGCTCTCCTCCAGGTCGTTGAAGCGGGCCAGGCCCTGCGGTGTGGAAGCGGATGTCACGGAAGCCTCCCCCGGCCGGGACCGGCCGTCCTGCGGAACGGGCGTGCGAACAGCTAACGCCGCCCCGGACCACCACGTCAACAGTTTGTTGAAAAACGCGGCGGCCGGGCCACCCTCGAAAACCTGCCGCAGCCCTTCAGGAACACCTCAGAGGCCCCTCAGGAGCTCTTCTCCCGGTTGAGGTAGTTGTAGACGGTGAAGCGGCTGACGCCGAGCGCGCCCGCCACCGTCTCGACACCGTGCCGGACGGCGAAGGCGCCGCGCGCCTCCAGGCTCCGCACGATCTCCTGCTTGGCCCTGCGGTCCAGGTCGGCGAGGGGTCTGCCGTGCCGGCGCTCCAGCGCGGCGAGGAGGTGATCGAGGGAGTCGGCGAGCTGGGGCAGGCGCACGGCGACGGCGTCGGTGCCCTCCCAGGCGAGGACGACGTCGTCGGGACCGGCCTCGTCGGGCGGGAGCAGCCGCCCGCCCATGGCGTCGACGAGCGGCTTGACGGCGGCGATGAACGACTCGTCCGCCCTGCCGCTCATCCCTCGGCCTCCGCGATCACGTTGACCTGGAGCGAGACCCGGGTCGCACCGGCCTCCAGGCTGCGGCGCAGCAGGGCGTCCACGGCGGCGAGGACCACGTCGGCGCCGCCCTCCGCGGTGTTCCCGAACGGCCCGACGTCCACCGAGTCCAGCGCGGCCCCCTCCACGACCTCCCGGGCCACCACCGCATGCGCGGGCGCCACGTCCAGATCGAAGGGCTCGGTCGTGAACTCCACTCTCAATCGCATTGCACTCCCCGAACGCACCCTTGACCTGCACTTTTACCCGGACCACCCACCGCGAGGGCACATCAGGGCACGACAGGGACGCATCAGTCGACTGCTTCACCACCGCGATGCGCCCCGGACCAATCGATTTCACTGGGACGGAGCCGCTTCGTCCGCCACGAGGGGACCCTAACCGACCGGGGCATCCCTCCGCCTTGCACGTGCCCGAGCCGCCCGCGCAACGCCATGGCCCCCTAGCTGGTCGTCCTGCATCCGGCCGCCCCGTCGAGCGCGCACCGGCCCGTCGGCTCCGGGCATCTGCCCGCAGACACCGCATCGCCTGGCCCGCAGACAGAAACCAGGCCGGAATCCCGGCAGGAGCCGGGTCCCACCACCGGCGTCACCGCGCCCCCTGGGCCGTCAAGCGGACAGGTCGCGTGCAGGGGTGCCGGCTCCCTGTACGTCGAACCGTCACGGCGGCGGCTCTGGCCGGCCCGGTGTGGTGTCTCCATGGCCGGGCACGGGGACCTGGCCGACAGGACGGCGAGTGCGGCGGCGATCGGCAGGGCAGCGAGGACGACGCGTGCCGGACGTGGCCTGCGTGGACCGGGCGGTGGGGCGAGGGCGACGACGGCGTCCAGCAGCAGCCGTACGCCGAGGTCGGAGACTGCGGCACCGAAGAACACCGACGTGGAGCAGCCCGCCAGGAACGCCTCAGCTAACGTCAGGGTATGAGCCATCCGCACCCCGAACTCAAAGCCGCCCCGCCCCTGCCCGAAGGAGGGCTGAGGGTCACCGCCTTGGGCGGCCTGGGCGAAATCGGCCGCAACATGACCGTCTTCGAGCACGCCGGCAAGCTGCTCGTCGTCGACTGCGGGGTGCTGTTCCCCGAGGAGACGCAGCCCGGGGTGGACGTGATCCTGCCCGACTTCACGTCGATCAGGGACCGTCTGGACGACATCGCGGCCGTCGTCCTGACCCACGGACACGAGGACCACATCGGGGGCGTGCCCTATCTGCTGCGTGAGCGGTCCGACATTCCCGTCGTCGGGTCGAAGCTGACGCTGGCGTTCCTGGAGGCCAAGCTCAAGGAGCACGGCATCCGGCCGCGGACGGTACGGGTGAAGGAAGGCGACCGGCGGGGCTTCGGCCCCTTCGACTGCGAGTTCGTCGCGGTCAACCACTCCATCCCGGACAGCCTCGCCGTGGCGATCCGTACCGGCGCCGGGCTGGTGCTGCACACCGGTGACTTCAAGATGGACCAGTTCCCCCTCGACGACCGCATCACCGACCTGCGCGCCTTCGCCCGCCTGGGCGAGGAGGGTGTGGATCTGTTCCTCACCGACTCGACCAACGCCGAAGTGCCCGGCTTCACCACCTCCGAGCGGGAACTGAATCCGGCGATCGAGCAGGTGATGCGCACCGCGCCCCGGCGGGTCATCGTCTCCAGCTTCGCCAGCCATGTGCACCGCATCCAGCAGGTCCTGGACGCCGCCCACCAGCACGGCCGCAAGGTGGCGTTCGTGGGCCGCTCGATGGTCCGCAACATGGGCATCGCCCGCGAGCTGGGCTATCTGAAGGTCCCCTCCGGTCTGGTCGTGAGCACGAGGGAACTGGAGAAGCTCCCCGACCACCGGATCACCCTGGTGTGCACCGGATCGCAGGGCGAACCGATGGCCGCGCTGTCGCGGATGGCCAACCGCGACCATCAGATCCGCATCGGCGAGGGCGACACGGTCCTGCTCGCCAGTTCCCTGATCCCCGGCAACGAGAGCGCCATCTACCGGGTGATCAACGGGCTGACCCGGTGGGGCGCCCACGTCGTCCACAAGGGCAACGCCAAGGTGCACGTCTCCGGGCACGCCAGCGCCGGCGAACTCGTCTACTGCTACAACATCGTCAAGCCTCGCAACGTCATGCCCGTCCACGGCGAGTGGCGCCATCTGCGGGCGAACGCCGACCTCGCCATCCGCACCGGAGTCGCCCCCGAGCGGGTCGTCGTCGCCGAGGACGGGGTCGTCGTGGACCTCGTCGACGGGCGCGCGTCCATCACCGGCAAGGTGCCCGCGGGCAACGTCTACGTGGACGGCATGGAGGTCGGCGGCGCAACCGAGGCGTCCCTCAAGGACCGCCTCACCCTGGCTGAGGAAGGCGTGGTCACGGTCGTGGCGATCGTGGACGCCGACACCGGCGCGCTGGCCGAGGCACCCGACTTCCTGGCCCGCGGCTTCGTCCACGACGAGACCACGTTCGAACCCGTCGTCCCCGTCATCGAGAAGACGCTGGCCACCGCCGCCGAGGAAGGCATCGGCGACGCACACCAGCTCGAACAGCTCATCGCCCGCGCCGTGGCCAATTGGGCGTTCCGCACCTACCGCCGCAAACCCCTCATCATCCCCGTCATCATCGACGCCTGACCGGACCGCGCCCCGTACCACCCCGGGCGCGGACTTCCGGGCGCCACCTCAGCGGCACCCCTGTGCCCAGCGGACATCGGAAAGGCGGACGGATGAGCCTGCGCTTCGAGGAGCTCGACTGGCAGGAGACACCGATCGGTGAGATCAGCCTGCGACGGCGCCGTCATCCGGTCTCGGGCGAGGAGGTGTACGAGGTCAAGCTCGGCGACGAGTTCTTGATGTCCAGCCTCTTCACCGCCGGCGAGATCGCGCTGGCGGAGCTGGGTCTGGCCGAACTGCCGAACACCGGACTGGACGTCGCCGTCGGCGGACTGGGTCTCGGATACACGGCCCGGGCAGCACTGGACGACCCCCGGGTCCGTAGGCTCACGGTGATCGACGCACTCGCGGAAGTCATCGACTGGCACCAGCGGGGCCTGGTCCCCCTCGGGACCGGGCTCGCGTCGGATTCCCGGTGCCGCCTGGTCCACGGCGATTTCTTCGCGAGGGCCTGCGGCACCGGCGGACTGGACCCGAAGGAACCGGACCTCCGGTTCCACGCCATCCTGCTGGACGTCGACCACTCGCCGCGTGATGTGCTCCACCCGCGCCACGCCGCGCTCTACCGGCCGTCCGGGCTCCGTTCTCTCGCCGGGCATCTCCGCCCCGGCGGCGTATTCGCCCTGTGGTCGAACGATCCCCCCGACGAACAGTTCCTCTCCGCCCTCACCGAGGTCTTCGCGGAGTCGGCGGCACATGTCGTCGAGTTCACCAACCCCCTGCAGGGCGGTACGTCGGCCAACACCGTCTATGTGGCCGGCACAAAAACAGGCGCGTCTTAACTCGTATCAACGCTTATTAAAAGGATCCACGGGCCGCCCGGGTCGCTTTTCCCGTCGGGTGGCCTTTCCTCCGGAGGCAGCGGACCGCGGGCGAACGTGTCGGGCCGGTCCGCGCAGACGCCCCGGCCCGCCTACCGAAGGCCGCCTGCCCTGCCGCTCCGTGATCAGCCGGGTCATCCGGTGATCCGGGGGGCATGCAGCGGTTCGGCACGTACCTCGAAGCCACCGCGGCCATCGAACCGCACCTCGCGCACCGCATCGAACCCGGCTTCCGTCGAGGGTTTGCGGAGCTGTCTCAGCGTGGCCAGGACGCCGGCGTCCGGGACGCGGGCACGGCCCTCGCGGGCGGCGTTGCGCCGCAGCGAGCCGGTCACGTCCGGTGGGAACCAGTACGCCGTCGCAGTGGCACCGTGGGCGTGGGCCAGTTCCACCAGCGGGGTCCACTCCCGCGGTGACGGGTTGGTGTTGTCCACGGCCACCGGCCGCCCGGCGACCAGGTGCTCGTCCACCAGCCGCATCTGCCGCCGCTGCTTGTTGCGGGCGCCCCGCGGGAACAGGTCCTTACTGACCAACGTGTACCGGCCGGACAGGCGCTGGTCGAAGAAGGTGGACTTCCCGGACGCCTGAAGTCCGACGAACACGGCCACGTCCGTTCCCGTCGTCATACGGCCACGATGCCACGCCGCCCGGTGATGTCCGACCATCACCGGAGGCCGGCTCCTGGGAGCGGAGCTCCCGCCGGACCGCGCTCGCCGCATGTTGGGGAGGTTCTTGCCCTGGGCCGCGGCGAGGGCCGCACAGACACCCACCGCCTGCCCGGTGGCCATCGAGACCGGCATGACGGGGGGCGATCCGTGCGGCTCGCAGGGGCGGCGCGCCTCGCTGTTGCAAAGGATCCCGCCCCTCGGAGCACGAGTCCGAGCACGAGCCCAGAAGTCGCCGGGCGCTCGGAGATGCGCTCCCTGCGCACGTCTTCCCACCCGACGACTTCCGCCTGCCCGCTGAGACGCGCCGGTGCGGGTTCCTCGTTCACCTCGTCCGCCCCGGCAGGCCGCCCCGCGCGCAGCACACCGATCCTCCGGCCCGGAAGGCAGGCGCCCGTTGAACACCGGCAGCTCCGTCTGAACACCGGCAGCTCCGTCGACCCCGCGACGCCCGGGGCACGTCAGGCTCCTCGTCGGTCCGGTGCTCGACTCGACCGCCCTCGTGCCGGTCGTCATCGGGCTGCCGGAACACACCCCGTCGGGCCCCCGCCTCCTCGGCTTCGAGTCGGGCATCGCCGACCTGGGCCGTCCTCGGCCTCCTCGCGGCCGCACACGGCGAAACGCGTCTCGCTGTCCGGAGCGGGGGACAGGACCGGCCCGCCCCTGTCGGCTGAGCCGCGGACGTCCTCTTCGGGGCAGGGAACGACACCGCCCGGTGGGGCGGGAATGACTGAGCCTCTGCCGTCAGGGGTGAGGTGGGCCGCCTCGTGAGGTCGTCAGGGTGCTGTACGGCCGTGCGTGCTCGGCGCTTCGGCGGTGTGCGCCCGCTGGAAGGTGCCGTAGAGGAGCCACAGGGACGGGATCAGCAGAACGGCGCCGCAGGCGAGGACGATGAGGCAGGCGGAGAGCACGGCGGGCTGGGAGGCGGCTCGGTCCACGGTAAGGCTGCCGATCAGCATGGCGGGGTACTGGGCCGCGCCCCACGCCCACAGGATCGCGGCGACGGCCAGCGCGGCCGCTCCGCGCGCCGCGACATGGCGCCGCCGGATGAGCAGGCCGAGGCCCACGACACCGCTGACCGTGCTGAGCAGGACCAGCGGCAGCGCCCGGTGGGTGAGCCCGTGGAAGAGCTGGGGGGCGTCCACGTGCAGCACGGCGATGCCGGCCAGGGCGACGGCTCCGCTCGCCAGTCCGCTCGCCACGGCCCGTCGGGCGAAGACCCGCGCCAGCTCGGGATCGCCCTCGCGGTCGGCGTCCGCGCACAGATAGACGGCGGCGAGATGGGCGCAGGCCAGGACCGCCAGGACGCCGCCGAGCACGGAGGTGGGGTTGAGCCAACTGGTGATCACATCGCCCCGGGCGAGCCCGGCCGGTACCCGGCCGGAGGCGACTCCACCGGCGACGGCGCCGAGGAAGAACGGGGTGACCAGCGAGGACACGGCGAAGCACGCACCGAAGAGCCGACGCTGCCACAGCTCGGTGCTGGCCTTGCGGAAGGCGAAGGCGGCGCCGCGGGCGATGATGCCGAGCGCGGAGAGGGTCAGCGGCAGGTAGAGGGTGGACATCACGGCGGCGAAGACCGGCGAGAACCCGGACCAGAGCAGCACGACGACGAAGATGAGCCAGACGTGGTTGGCCTCCCAGATCGGCCCGATGCTGTGCTCGATCAGCCGCCGTTGTGAGGCGCCCCGGCGCGCGCCGCCGGCGAGCAGGTCCCACACACCGGCGCCGAAGTCGGCGCCTCCGAACAAGGCGTAACAGGTCAGCCCGATCCACATGACGGCGAGGGCGGTGTCGGCGAGCACGGGACCTCCATGGCAGACGTCGTTGGTGAGGACGGCGGTGGAGGAGTCGAGATGAGGGCCCCGGGGACCGGACCGGTCCGGTCCGGCGAGCCGAGGACGGTGTCCCGGTCAGACCACGGGATACTCCCGCACATCCGCCTCCTGGGGTGCGGCCGGAATGGCCGTACCACGTGCCAGACGGCGGAGCACGTAGACCGTGGCGGCGGTCATGGCGGCGTACACCACCAGCACCAGCCACAGCCCCACCATCAGGCCGGGCGCCGGGTTGACGGCGTCCCGTACGCTCATCACCCCCCAGACGATCCACGGCTGCCGGCCCAGCTCGGTGACGCTCCAGCCGCTCTCCAGCGCGACCACGGAAGCCGGACCGGCGAGTGCGACGAGCACCAGCAGCAGGCGGCTCCCGCGCCGGTCGAGGAGTTCGCCGCCGGAGCGCCGGGTGCGCCACCACGCCAGGAACAGCCACAGGCCGAGGGCCAGCAGGAAGAAGCCGACGGCGACCATGAGGTCGAAAGCCCAGTGCACACCGGTGACGGGGGGCCACTGGCTGCGGGGCACCTGGTCCAGTCCTTTCACCACCGTGTCCGTCCGGTATCCGATCAGCAAGGAGAGCCCGTCGGGGATCTCCAGCCCGTACTTCAGCCCGTCCTGCCCGGCGACACCGCCGATGGTGAGCGGGATGTGGGAGCCGGTGCGGTACACGCCCTCGATGGCCGCCAGTTTCACCGGCTGGTAGTCGGCCAGGAATCGGGCGACCCAGTCGCCCACGACGATCTGGAAGGGCGCGACCACTGCCCCGACGGTGAACGGGATGGCGAAGCCCGCCTTGTGGTAAGCGTCGCGCCGGCCTCGCAGCAGGGCAACGGCGTACACGGCGGCGGTCAGGAACGAGGCCACCATGAACGCTGCGAGGATCATGTGCACGGTCTGCGGCGGGCTCGCCGGGTTCAGCATCGCCGCCCAGGGATCCACGTGTACGACCTTGCCGTCGCGCAGGGTGAATCCGCGGGGCTGGTTCATCCAAGCGTTCGCGCAGACGACGAAGAACGCGGAGGCGGTACCCGCGATCACGATGGGGATGCCCGTCAGCAGGTGCCTGCGCGGCGGCAACCGGTCCCAGGCGTACAGATAGATGCCGAGGAAGATGGCCTCGATGAAGAACGCGATGCCCTCCAGCGCGAAGGGCAGCCCGATGACCTGACCGAAGCGTCCCATGAGGCCGGGCCACAGCAGCCCCATCTCGAAGCTGAGGATCGTACCGGACACCGCACCCACCGCGAACAGCACGCCCATGGCCCGCGCCCAGCGCCGGGCCAGCAGTTTCAGCGCCGCGTCGTTCCTGCGGATGCCCAGCCACTCGGCGAGGAGGGTGAGCGCGGGCAGGCCCACGCCGAGGCAGGCCACCACGATGTGCCAGGCCAGGGAGAAGCCCATCTGCGCCCGCGCCGCCGACAGGTCCCCCTCGGTCGCGGCGCGTGCCAGGAGCACTACGGGCCACGGAGCGGAGCCGACAGCGATGGCGTTCACAAGCACTCTCCCGCATGCCTGAAGGACTATCGCCGCAGGCTGCCCCCAGCATCGCCGGCACCGGCCCACAGCCATTCCGGAATACCCCTCACATTTCTTGACAAACCAGCCATAGGCATGAATGGCCGGCTGCCCTGATCGCCCCCACTCGGACGACGTGGCGCCGTACGCCACGAGGGGAGCTCGATCCGGAATTCGACCGGCCACGGCGCGAGCTCGGCCTGCCGCGCCGCCGCACGCAGAACCCCCGCCGGTGCGGACCAGCGGGGGATTCCTCGTCCCACGCGCTCGCGCAGGTCTCACCAACTGTGCCGACCCCCTCGGACGGCAGGGACCTGACCTGCGATTAAGCCCCTGGCCTGGATCAGTTGAACCGCACAGGACGCCGACTGCGACCTGTGCCGGGGCGGGGCGGGTCGGGTCGAGCCGAGTCGGGTCAGGTCAGGTCGGGTCAGGTCGGGTCGGGGCGATGCCGCATCAGCTGCAAGGCGTCCCTCACCCACCTCCCCACAGGGCGCATCCAGGGCACACGTACCTGGGAAACGCTGCGAAGCGGCGAGAACAGGTGAGGGGCGTTCCTGCAGGCCGGCACGGGCCGGGGAGCGTTCTCGCAGGCCAGAGCCGCGCCACAGGACTTCACTCGCCCTCGCACATGCTCAACCCCGCCGCTCCGATCACTCCCCCGCACCGGCCGGGAGCACCCCGGCCCGAGCCCCCGGAGCCGGGCGGGGGTGAACGGGCAGGGGCGCGCAGGCCGGGCCCGGCAGGTCTTCGACCTTTCCGCACTCTTGCCGCCCGCTCCCCTTGACAGCCTCCGAGCCCCACGGGCAATCTTCCATCAGACAGAAGAAAGTTTCCATAATTCGGAATCCAAGGAGCGATTGACGTGACCGGAAGGGAGTGCGGCCCCGATGCCACCAGGTGCTGAGTGGAGTACCGCCGCAGACCGGCGCTTCGACGTCAACCTGTCGATCCTCTTCACCGAACTCCCGCTCCTGGAGCGCCCCGCGGCAGCCGCCGCGGCCGGCTTCACCGCGGTCGAGCTGTGGTGGCCCTGGGCCGACTCGCCGACACCTGCGCGGTCCGAGCTCGACGGGCTGAGAAAGGCGATCGAGAACGCTGGCGTCCGGCTCACCGGCCTGAATTTCTACGCAGGACGGCTCCCCGGCCCCGACCGCGGCGCCCTGTCGCTCCCGGGCGAGGAATCGGAGCGGTTCCGCGCCCATGTCGACGTGGCCGCGGACTTCGCCGGGTCCCTCGGCTGTACGGCCCTCAACGCGCTGTACGGCAATCGCGTCGAAGGCGTGGACCCGGCCGAGCAGGACGCGCTCGCCCTGGAGAACCTCGTCCTCGCCGCCGGCGCCGCCGACCGGATCGGCGCGATGCTGCTGATCGAGGCGCTGAACCGGCCCGAGTCGCCGCGGTACCCACTGGTGTCGGCCCCGGCGGCGGTGGAAGTCGTCGACCGGGTGAACGCGGCCACGGGGCTCGGCAACGCCCGGTTCCTGATGGACCTGTACCACCTGGCCATGAACGGCGAGGACCTGCCGGCGGTGATCGAGCGGTACGCCTCGATGACCGGCCATGTGCAGATCGCCGACAGCCCCGGCCGTGGCGCCCCCGGCACGGGAGTGCTCCCGCTGGAGGACCTTCTGGGCCGCCTGCGCACAGCGGGCTATACGGGCTGGGTCGGTCTGGAGTACAAGCCCGGCGACCGGCCGAGCGCGGAGGCCTTCGACTGGCTGCCCCGCGAGGCCCGCGCCGCCCGCTGACCATCCGCTGTGCAGTCCGCTGTGCAGACGTGTGACGTGTACGGAGAGGCACTCCCACCATGAGCCACACCCACGGCACCCACGGCACCCCC
>NZ_LIQT01000138.1 GCF_001418415.1 Streptomyces hirsutus | reverse complement strand
CCGTGCCATCGGCGCCGGAGCGCAACTATCAGTGCTTGGTCAGGTCGGTGGGTGTGGGGTGTTTCTTTTGGGTTCGGTATGGCGTTGAGCGGGTGTGGCTCCGGACGAGATTGCTGCGGTGCATGGTGAGTCGGAAATGTTCGCGGAGGAGGTGTTCGAGCCGTTCGCGCGCAACGACCAGCGCCGGTGGGGGCAGGTCTACCTGCGCGGGCTGCTGACCGACGGCACACGTTGCGCTCCGGCGCCGATGGCACGGCGGGCGGGTCCGGATACCACGGCGGGCGGGCCCCGGTGCGGGCCCGCCCGTCGTGCCGTCCGGCTTCGGTGCGCCGGACCGGTCCGTCAGATCCCGCAGGTGGGGGCCGACCAGTACGGCGACGGGTCGTGGGCCACGTGGACGTGGTCGTTGTGGCCGGGGTAGCCGGGGCCGAGGATCTCCGAGAAGCCGTGGGTCCGGCTCTGCTTGGCGAGGGTGCAGAAGCTCGGCGAGCCGACCAGGTCGGCCGCGTCGCCGTAGAGGTGACGGCTGGTCGAGGAACCGCCGACCGCGTTGTTGCAGGCGTAGGAGCGGAAGCCGCTGGAGATGGTGATCGGCACGTCGCCGAGCTGGCGCCGCATGGCCTCCAGCTTCCACATGGTCTTCAGGGCGTTCGCCCTGGCGGTGGCCGCCGGGACCGCGCCGCCCGACCAGTCGGAGTTGCACTTGTTGAGTTCGGCGTAACTGAAGTGGACCGGTGTGCAGTCGGAGTCCTGGAGCGCGTAGATCTTGTTGAAGGTCGCCGGTCCGGCCACGCCGTCCGCGGCCAGTCCGTAGGCCGCCTGGAACTTCTTGACGGCGGCGGCGGTGCGGGCGCCGTACTGGCCGTCGTAGGAGAGCCGTTCGCCCGAGGTCACCCAGCCCGCGACCCGGATCTGCAGCTGGGTCACATCGCTGCCGGAGGAGCCCTGGGACAGGGAGCGGTTCCAGGTGTAGCAGTCGTCGGCGTGCGCCGTGCCCGCGGTGGCACTCACACCGAGGACCGTACCCGCCATGACCATGACAAAGGAGAGAAGGATGCGTGCCGTGCGTCCGAGCATGAGGGCCTCCCGGCCGTCGGTCGGTGGATGAGGTGGCGCCGCCGACCGGGCGGCGACCGTCGACCAGCGTGCGCCACACAGCTACGCGCGTCAACAATGCGCCCGTGAATCCGGGGAGTTGGTGACGGGGAGATCCGGTGAGCGAACCGTGCCGCCCGTCGCCGTCCGGGAGTGGCGCCGGAGCCGGGAACGGTACGGTCCTCGGGCGTGACGGGTGTCTCACGGCGTGAGACGTGACACGCATTACTAACCCCTCACACACCCGCTCACGGACGCTAGTGTCCGCGAGTGACAGACATGAACAGTGCGTGAGCGTTTCGAAGGGGAGTCGCACAGTGGCACGGAAGCTCGCCGTCATCGGGGCCGGCCTCATGGGGTCCGGAATCGCCCAGGTCTCCGCCCAGGCGGGCTGGGACGTCGTTCTGCGCGACGTCACCGACGAGGCGCTCGCGCGAGGCACCGGCGGGATCAAGGCGTCGTACGACAAGTTCGTGAGCAAGGGCAGGCTCGAGGCCCACGACGCCGACGCGGCCCTCGCCCGGATCACCGCGACCACCGACCTGGACGCCTGCGCCGACGCGGACGTCGTGGTCGAGGCGGTCTTCGAGAAGCTCGAGGTCAAGCACGAGATCTTCCGTGCCCTGGACGGGATCGTGCGCGAAGACGCCGTCCTCGCCTCCAACACCTCCGCCATCCCGATCACCAAGATCGCGGCCGCGACGCGGCATCCGGAGCGGGTCGTCGGCGTCCACTTCTTCTCGCCGGTGCCGATGATGCAGCTGTGCGAACTGGTTCGCGGCTACAAGACCAGCGACGAAACCCTCGCCACCGCACGGGAGTTCGCCGAATCGGTCGGCAAGACCTGCATCGTCGTCAACCGCGATGTGGCCGGCTTCGTGACCACCCGGCTCATCTCCGCCCTCGTCGTCGAGGCCGCGAAGCTCCACGAGTCGGGTGTGGCGAGCGCCGAGGACATCGACCTGGCCTGCAAACTGGGCTTCGGCCACGCCATGGGACCGCTGGCCACCGCGGACCTGACCGGCGTGGACATCCTGCTGCACGCCACCGGCAACATCTACGCCGAGTCCCAGGACGAGAAGTTCGCCGCCCCCGAGCTGATGCGCCGGATGGTTGACGCCGGTGACATCGGGCGCAAGAGCGGGCAGGGCTTCTACACGTACTGATCATCCCGAACACCCCGGTCGGTCACACGCAGGGGTGAATTCGGTATCGGTTCGCTTACACGGGGCAACCTCTGCGGGCTCCACACAGTCAGAGGTTGCATCACCGGCATCACGAAACGTGGAGCACGAGACGCACGCACCGGGGAGCGCATATGCACATCAGGGGCGACCACGCCGAGCTGGTCGTCGGGGGCCGCCTCGACGTCCGCAGCGCGGCGGACGCCCGTACGGTCCTGCACGCGGCCGTCGACGACGGAGTCGGCGACCTGCTGCTGGACCTGTCCGAACTGGACTCCTGGGACGCCACCGGACTCGGCGTGATCATGGGGGCCCACCGGCGGGCCGGCCGCTGCGGCCGGCGTCTGGTGCTGCGCGACGTACCGCCGCAGATGCAGCGCCTGCTGGTGGCCACCCGGCTGCACCGGATCCTGGCGATCGAAGGAGGTATCGGGGTGGACACGCTGCCCCGTGTATGAGGCGCGGGACGGGAGCCGCCGGCCGGGACCGGACGGACGGGCGGACCCGGGCCGACCTCGGTGGACCGTGCGGCGCGCGCACAATCCTCACGAGACCGTGACGTCCCGGACCGCCCGGTACCCCGAGCTGTCGTAGATACTGAACGAAGGTTTAGGGTTCGGCTGCCCGCTGCCTTGCAACCCTCGAGCGGGACCGGACCAGAAGCGACAGCGCGGTGTGCAGCGACGCCGGGAGTCCGAGGACAGGACCCAGGCACACAACGCTTTTGGGGGGCTAGGACCTATGGACCCGAACAACCCGGGACCCGAGGAGTACGGTCGCGACGGCGACGGGCACGCGCCGCGCCAGCGCCCGCCCAGGGATCCCCTCGCATCCGACTTCGGACCGCCCGCGCTCGCCCGCGCGGTGCAGCTCGTCTCCGGTGACTTCCTGCTCACCGTCAACCCCGTCGACGGCAGCGAGATAGAGGCCTGCCCGCCCGCCGAGCGGCCCGCCCGCCCGGCGAAGCTGACGGAGGCCGAGCGCGCCGGGACCGACCGCGCCGCGCAGCCGCCCGTCCCGCCGGGACCCGCGCAGCCCGTGCTGCCGCTGCTGGCCCGTGAAGGCGAGCGCGAGAAGCTGGTCCGGCTGCTCGCCCGCGGCCGCTCCGTGCTCCTCACCGGGCCCGCCGGCTCCGGCCGCACCCGGCTGCTCGACACCGTCGCCGAGGACTGCGCGGACCTCGCCCCCGACGGCGTCGTCCGTCTGAACGGCCATCGCCGCAGCAGCGACGACCTGCTGTACGACCTCTTCTACGCCGTCCACGGCGCGCCCCTGCACCGGCCCGGCCGGGAGGAACTGGCCGACTGCCTGCGGGAGGTCGGCGCGGTCGTCGTCCTGGACGACCTCGGGTTCGGCGGCGACGCCCTCGACGAACTGCTGGACGCCACCCCCGAGTGCGCCTTCCTGCTCGGCGCCACCCCGGACGTGCCGGCCCCGTCCGCCGGCTCCGGCCTCGAGGAGATCACCCTCGAGGGCCTCGACCGTGCGGCCGGCCTGGAACTGCTGGAGCACGCCGTCGGCCGGCGCCTCACCGAGGACGAGTCGAACTGGGCCGGCGACCTCTGGTTCGAGTCCGAGGGCCTGCCGCTGCGCTTCGTCCAGGCCGGCGCCCTGCTGAGGCAGCGCGACCGGCTGCGCGTCGGCACCAGCGCCGTCGACGAGTTCGGTGTCTTCGAGGACACCCCGCCCGAGGACCTGCCCGACGGCGCCGTCGAGGGCGACGAGATCCCGCTGCCCTCGCTCGGCGAGGCGGCCGCCCCCGCCCCGCTGCTCGCCTCCCGGCTCAGCACCTCCGCCCGGGCCACCCTGCGGTTCGCCGTCGCGCTCGGCGGCGAACTCCCGCACCAGGCACACCTGCCCGCGCTGGTCGGCGACACCCACGCCGACGCCGCTCTCGGTGAACTGGCCGCGTGCGGGCTGGTCTCCGCCGTCGGCTCCCGCTACCGGCTCGCCGCCGGTGTGCCGGCCCAGCTGGAGGCCGCCGGGTACACCGACGACATCGAGGAACAGGCCCGTACCGCCGCCCAGCACTACGCCTGGTGGACCGGGCACCCCTCGGTCACCCCGGAGCGGGTCTGCGCCGAGGCCGACGCCGTGCTCGCCGCGCTCGGCCTGCTGTCCCCGCTCACCTCGGACGGCGGCGAGGGCGAGCCCGGCACCGCCGTGCAGCTGGCCCGCTCCGCGGCGCCCGCGTTCGCCGCGGGCCTGCACTGGAGCGCCTGGGAACGGGCGCTGCGGGCCGGCGCCGAGGCCGCCCGGCACGCCGGGGACGTGGCGGAGGAGGCCTACTTCCACCACGAGCTCGGCATCCACGCCCTGTGCACCGGTGACCTCGACCGTGCCCGCGCCGAGCTGGAGGCCTCCATCGGCCTGCGCGGGGTCCTCGCCGACAAGCGCGGCACCGTCGCCGGACGCCGCGCGCTGGCCCTGGTGGCCGACCTCTCGGGCATCCCGATGGCGCTGCTGCCCACCGTGGGGGAGGAGGTCCCCGACGCCCACTACGAGGAGTCGGTGTCGCCGCCCCGCGGGGTGCCGACGGCCTTCCCGGAGCTCCAGCCGCCCGCCGACGCGGGGCTGATCGTCCACCGCACCGGGCCCGTGTCCCGGCCCGTGCCCGCGCACAAGGCGGGCACCGGACTGAAGGGCCTGGCCCGGCGCAACCTCGTGGCGGCCGGCGCGGGCGCGCTGCTCGTCGCCGTGCTGGGCACGGTGGTCACCCTGGGCGCCACCTCGGAGAACGACGCGGGCACCCCGTCGGGGGACGTCGGCGTCAACCCGTCCGCGAGCCAGGGCGTCGACGACGGCAGCCTGGGCGCCGACCCGCGGGCCGACGAGAACGGCGACACCGGGAACGCCACCAGCCGGCCGACCGACCCCGGCCCGGACGGCACCCTCGGCACCTCGGACGACCCGACGCCGACGGCCACCGAGTCGGGCGAGGCCTCGGACGACCCGAGCGGCACGAAGGAACCGGACGACCCGACGACCGGTACCGAGCCGACGAAGCCCACCGATCCGCCGGCCTCGTCCTCCAAACCGCCGACCTCCAGCAAGCCGGCCGAGCCCACGGACGACCCGACGGAGCCCACCGAGGAGCCGACCGAGCCGACGACCGAGCCCACGGTCGAGCCGACGGACGAGGAGCCCCCGCCGCCGGAGACGTCCAACTCCGCCAGCGGTCCCGCCCCGTCCACCCCGGCGGAGACGGAGTCGCAGGCGAGCAGTTCGGCGAGCGTCCCGCAGAGCGGCGACGAGGGCACGCCCAGCGGCTCCGGGACGACGGTGATCTGACGGACGCACGCTCCGCACGAAGGGCCGGACTCCCGAGAGGAATCCGGCCCTTCGCGCATGCCGTGGCGGCGGCGCCACGGCGGTGACGGTCAGAACAGGCGCAGCTTGTCGTCCTCGATGCCCCGCATCGCGTCGTAGTCGAGGACCTGGCAGCCGATGCCCCGGTCGGTGGCGAGCACCCGGGCCTGCGGCTTGATCTCCTGGGCGGCGAACACACCACGCACCGGGGTGAGATGCGGATCGCGGTTCAGCAGCTCCAGATAGCGCGTGAGCTGCTCGACACCGTCGATCTCACCACGCCGCTTGATCTCCACCGCGACGGTCCGCCCCTCGGCGTCGCGGCAGAGGATGTCGACGGGGCCGATGGCGGTCATGTACTCGCGGCGGATGAGGGTGTAGCCCTCGCCGAGCGTTTCGATACGGTCCGCCAGCAGTTCCTGGAGGTGCGCTTCCACGCCGTCCTTGATCAGGCCGGGATCGACCCCCAGTTCGTGCGAGGAGTCGTGGAGGATCTCCTCCATCGTGATGATGAGTTTCTCGCCCGCCTTGTTGACGACGGTCCAGACCCCCTCCTCGTCGCCGGTGCCCTCCTTGAGCGCACAGGGCGGCGACATCCAGTTCAAGGGCTTGTAGGCCCGGTCGTCGGCATGGATCGACACGCTGCCGTCCGCCTTGACCAGGATCAGACGGGGTGCCGAGGGCAGGTGCGCGGTGAGCCGCCCGGCGTAGTCCACGGAGCAGCGGGCAATGACGAGACGCATGGTCGGCAACGCTACTCGACGGGCCGGGGTCGATGCGATTCGCCCTCACGGGCACTCCGCCGGCGCACGCGCGCAGCACCGCGGCAGGCCCCGCACAGCAGCCGCACAGCCCTCGCGGCCGACTCACAGGAGCCCCTCAGGACCCTCGCGACGCGTCCTGTATCTCCTGGAAAACGCGTGTTCGGCGATGGCCGATTACCTGCCTAAAGGAAGTCCCACATCCGGGGATTCGCCTGGTGCGGTCACGGTCCGTTGCTTACGGTATTGAACGGGAGGTCGCGAGATGTGTACGCAGCGTGTCGCACATTGCGAGCTCCCGTATCTGTCAGGCAACCCCCGCACCGCGGGGGTGCGAGAGGAGAACCCATGTCGCTCGACGTCTCACCGGCCCTACTCGAACAGGCCGAGCGAGGCGAGGTCGACGAAGCTGACTTCGTCGACTGCGTCCGGACCTCCCTGCCCTACGCGTGGGAGATGATCAGTTCCCTGGTGGCTCAGCTGAAGGTCGACGGTGGAGAGTTCGCCGACAACCAGACGCCCCCGCCGGACGAGCAGGCACGCGGTCAGCTGCTGCGTGCGCTCGCGAGTGACGCGATCCGCGGAGCGCTGCAGCGGCACTTCGGTGTCCGGCTGGCCTTCCAGAACTGCCACCGGTTGGCCGTGTTCCCGCTGGACTCCTCGGTCGACGAGAGGCTGGCCAAGTTCACCTCGGTCCGGGGACAGCTGCTGAACCAGTCGCCGGAACTGCGCGACTGCTGACGCACGACGTCGGTCGCTTGCCGTCCCGTACGCGGGAGGTGCGGTCTTTCTTCGCACCGGGGCGGCAAGCCATCACCGGACCCCCGACTCGTTCAGGGCCTGTCGGCGAGTTGGGGGATCACCTCGGATCCGAGCCGCCGTACGTTCTCCTCGGTCGCCGCGAGGTCGCCGGAACCCTCGACGAGCAGCGCGAACCGGGAGATGCCGGTCCGCTCGCTGGTCGCGGCGAGCCGGTCCGCGCACAGCCGCGGGGGGCCCACCGGGTGCAGCCCGCAGAGCAGTTCGGTGTAGGCCAGCGGGTCACGCATCCGCCGCTCCCGGCCGTCCACCGTGACATGGGCCCCGAGCCCCTGCCGCAGCCAGCCCGGCATCGCCTTCAGCAGCGCCTCCGCCGCGTCGGTGCGCCGGTCGGCGATCTGGCAGACCCCGGCCGACACGTGGGACGCGCGGTGGACCTCCGGCGCCGGCCGCCCGCACGCGCGTGCGTGACGCTGCCACAGGGAGACCATCTCGGCCTTCTCCTCGTCCCCGACGTGCATGCCGAGCAGCATCGGCAGCCCGCGTTCGGCGGCGAGCCGCACGCTCGCCGGAGAGGTGCAGGCGACCACGACCTCGGGGCCCGGGGCTTCGGTGAGAGCCTCCGACGGGCGCGGGACGACGGGCACTTCACGGAAGCGGTACCGCTCCCCGTCGGCCGCGACGGACGGCTCGCGCAGCCAGCGCAGCAGCAGATCGAGCGATTCCGGGAAGTCCTGCTCGTACGCCTTCAGGCCGGCTCCGAACACCTCCAGGTCGACCCACGGCCCGCCGCGCCCGATGCCCAGCGAGAACCGTCCACCGCTGGTGACGTGCAGCAGCGCGGCCTGCTCGCCGAGCGCCACCGGGTGGACGGTGGGCAGTACGCTCACCGCCGTGCCGACCCGGATGCGACGGGTGCGGCCGAGCAGTAACGCCGCCAGGGTGACCGCCGAGGGGCAGGTGCCGTACGGCACGAAGTGGTGCTCGCCCAGCCAGACCGCGTCCAGCCCGGCCTCCTCGGCCAGTTCGGCGCAACGGACCGCTCGGTGCAGTGCCTCCCCCTCGCCCTGCCCGGGGAACCGGGCGCCCAACACGAAACTTCCAACGCGCATCACTTTCCTGCTTCCTTGGCTCCGACACGGAGCTCCCCCGCAGGGCATAACCGTCTGACACGTGCCGAGGACACGGCGGAGAGGGGGGAATTTGCGGATTGTCTGCAGAATGGGCGGTTCCGGAGCCGGTGTTGCGCTGCCGTGAAGGGACGCTTGTGATGATTGGTTCCGTACGCCTACCCGGCTTCGCCCCGCGTAGGCTGGATGCGGTCCCTGCATCCTGTATAGCCCCGTGAGGTGTCCTGTGTCCCCGCGTCGCAACCGAGCCAAGGGAGCCGGTTTCTCCGGCCAAAGCGCCGAGGACGACCGGTCCGGGCGCTACGGCGGCTGGCAGTCCACGGAGAGCTGGCACGACGAGGAGTGGAACGTACGGCACGTGGCGGGGGCCAGCGCCCAGGGCAAGGCGTACCGCTGCCCCGGCTGCGACCAGTTGATTCCGGACGGGGTGCCGCACGTGGTGGCCTGGCCGGAGCACGCGGGGGTCGACGACCGCCGGCACTGGCACAAGGCCTGCTGGAACGCCAAGGACCGCCGCACCACGCGGGTGCAGCGGTCCCGTAACGCGCCGAGGTTCTGAGGGCCGCCGGGCCGCCGGGCCCTCGCGGCCGGGGGCCCCGGGGCCGGTCCTACACGTCCCGCTTGCCGAGCAGCGCGAAGGCGCCGCCGAGCACCACGGCCGTGAGCCCGATCATGATCCACAGCGGGTCCCAGCCGGACGGGCCGGACGTGCTGAGGGAGTTGGCGTAGAAGATGCTCAGCTGGTTCGGGATGGAGTACTCGAACAGCGCGATGCGCACGTCCTCCAGCGAGGAGGCGAACATGAACATCGCGATCACCAGCGGGGCGAGCACGGCGCCGATCATGAGGGTGATGGCACCCGCCGAGTGCCGGACGATGGAGCCGACGGCCAGCGAGAGCGTGCCGAGCAGCGCGATGTAGAGCGAGATGCCGACGGTGGCCTTCAGCCACTCGCCACCGGTGGGCTCCCCCGCGTTGCTGCCCTCCAGCATCGCCACGTGCAGGAACGCGACGGCCGTCACGGACACCAGCGTGACCACGAAGGCGATCAGGAAGAACACCAGGGCCTTCGCCGCGAGCACCCGGCCGCGTGAGGGACAGGCGACCATGGTGGTGCGGATCATGCCGGTGCCGTACTCCGAGGCCGTGGTCAGCACTCCCAGCGTGATGATGCACATGATGCCCAGGAGCAGGCCGAAGAAGCCCATGGACAGTGCGTTCTCGCCGCCGAGGTCCGGGTCGGTGCTCGCCACCACCACACCGGTCAGCAGGCCGATGCCGACGACGAGGAGCACGAACACGCCCAGCGTCCACATCGTGGAGCGCACCGACTTGATCTTCGTCCACTCGGAGGCGAGCGCATGCCCGAAGTGGGTGCGCACCACCGGGATCGGCGAGGCGTAACCGGGGTACGGGGAACCGGGCGCCGCCGCCCCCCATGCGGGCGCGGCCGGCTGTGTCGGGGGCTGGGGCGTGCTCATCGGGCGTCCTCGGGCTTGGTCACGTCGGAGCCGGCCGGGCCGGCGGGAGCGGCCGGCGACGCGGCCGGAGCGGCGGCCGGGGCGGCCGACGGGGGAGCGGCCACAGCGGCGCCCTGGCCGGGCTGCGGTACGGGCCGGGCGTACGGGTTGGCCACCGGGGCCACCGGTGCGCCCGGAACCGCTCCAGGGGCGTCCGGAGCACCGTACGGGCCCGCCGGGGCCTGCGGTGCGCCCGGCGCCGCCGCGAAGTGCTGACCGCCCTGCTGGGGCGGCGGCGGGGCGTACCAGCCGATCTGGCCCTGCCCCGGCACCGGTACCGGCGGCTGCGCGCCCGGCGGGAGGGGCTCCTGGAACCCCTCCTTCTGGTCGATGGTCGAGCGGTAGTCGACCGCGCCCTGCGTCATCCGCATGTACGCCTCCTCCAGCGAGGCCTGGTGCGGTGACAGCTCCCACAGCCGTACGCCGGCCTCGTGGGCGATGTCGCTCAGGCGGGGCAGCGGCAGTCCCGTCACCCGCAGCGCGCCGTCCTGCTCGGGCAGCACACTGCCGCCCGCCTCGGTGAGCGCGGCGGACAGCTTCTCGCGCTGCTGCGGCTCGGTGTCCGGGGTGCGCACCCGCGCGAAGTCGGCGGAGTTGGCGGAGATGAAGTCCTTCACGCTCATGTCGGACAGCAGTTGCCCCCGCCCGATCACGATGAGGTGGTCGGCGGTCAGCGCCATCTCGCTCATCAGGTGGGACGAGACGAAGACCGTACGGCCCTCCGCGGCGAGCGACTTCATCAGGTTGCGCACCCAGAGGATGCCCTCGGGGTCGAGGCCGTTGACCGGCTCGTCGAACAGCAGCACCTGGGGGTCGCCGAGCAGCGCGGCGGCGATGCCGAGCCGCTGGCCCATGCCCAGGGAGAAGCCCTTGGAACGCTGCCGCGCCACCTCGTGCAGCCCGACCACGCCCAGCACCTCGTCCACGCGGCGGGCCGGGATGCCGGACAACTGGGCCAGGCTCAGCAGATGGCTGCGCGCGGACCGGCCGCCGTGCACCGCTTTGGCGTCCAGCAGCGCGCCGACCTGCCGGGCGGCGTTGGGCAGCCTGCGGTAGGGATAACCGCCGATCGTGACGTGGCCCGCGGTGGGGTTGTCGAGACCGAGGATCATCCGCATCGTCGTCGACTTGCCCGAGCCGTTGGGGCCCAGGAAGCCGGTGACGGCGCCGGGCCGCACCTGGAAGGAAAGGTTGTACACAGCGGTTTTGTCGCCGTACCGCTTGGTCAGGCCGACTGCCTCGATCATGCTCCGCCCCATCGAGAGGTTCAGGACAACGGGGGCGCACACCCCCGTAAGGGTTAGGAGGATATCGAGAGGTTGACGGTTCCGCCCAAGGCGAGGTAAAAACCGGGCCGCTCCTCCGCGTCCCCCCAGGATCTTTCGTCCGGATCGTGCCGGGTGCGCGGGGCTCCGGCACGATCCGGACGAAAGGCCCTACGCGTCGCGCTTCTTCAGCAGCAGGTAGCCGCCGGCGAGCGCCGCTACCACCCACAGCACCATAATGCCGAGTCCGCCCCAGGGCCCGTACGGGGTGTCGTCGTCGAGCGGCGGCACCACCTGCATGATCCTGCTGCCGGCCTGATCCGGCAGGAACCGGCCGATCTTCTTCGTCGCGTCGACGTTGCCCAGGATGTTGGAGATCAGGAAGAAGAACGGCATCAGGATGCCCAGCGACAGCATCGGGGAGCGCAGCATCGTGGCGACGCCCATCGAGAACACCGCGATCAGGGTCATGTACAGACCGCCGCCGATCACGGCCCGCAGTACGCCCTCGTCCCCGAGGGACGCCTTGTACTCGCCGAGCACCGCCTGTCCGAGGAAGAAGGCGGCGAAGCCGGTGGCCAGACCCACGACGAGCGCGAGCGCGGTCGCCACCCCGATCTTGCCGGCCAGGAAACCGCCCCGCTGCGGCACGGCCGCCAACGAGGTGCGGATCATGCCGGTGCTGTACTCGTTCGACACCACCAGCACCCCGAACACGATCATCGCCAGCTGACCGAGACTCATCCCGGCGAAGCTGACGAACGTCGGGTCGAAGGCGATCCGGTCGCGGGCGCCCATCCTGTCGAACTCGTTCGCCGACAGCGCCGAGATCAGCATGCCGAGCACGAGGGTGACGACCACCGCCAGGGAGAGCGTCCACACGGTGGACGCCACCGACCGGATCTTGGTCCACTCGGACCGGATGACCTGCGCCGCCGCCATGCTCAGTCCTTCTTCCAGCCGTCGCCCCACTGCTGTGGGGGCGCGGGCGCGTCGGAGTGCGCGTGGTACTCCACCGACTCCGCGGTCAACCGCATGAACGCCTCCTCCAGGGAGGCCCGCTGCGGGCTCAGCTCGTGCAGCACCAGCTGGTGCCGGGCCGCCAGCTCCCCGATCCGCTCCGCCTCGGTGCCGTCCACCTCCAGCGTCGCGCCTCCGCTCTCCACGACCGTGATGCCGGCCCCGTGCAGCACGTCCAGCAGCCGCTCCCGCTGCGGGGAGCGGATCCGGACGTACGCACGGGAGTTGTGCGCGATGAAATCGGCCATGGAGGTGTCCGCGAGCAGTCGGCCCTGACCGATGACGACCAGATGGTCCGCCGTCAGCGCCATCTCGCTCATCAGGTGGGAGGAGACGAAGACCGTGCGGCCCTGCGCCGCCAGCGTCCTCATCAGCGTGCGGATCCAGTGGATGCCCTCGGGGTCGAGCCCGTTGACCGGCTCGTCGAACATCAAGATGCGCGGGTCGCCGAGCAGCGCGCCGGCGATGCCGAGCCGCTGGCCCATGCCGAGCGAGAACCCCTTGGCCTTCTTCCCCGCCACCGACGACAGCCCCACCGTGTCCAGTACCTCGTGCACCCGCTGCCGGGGGATGCCGTTGCTCTGGGCGAGGCACAGCAGGTGGTTGAAGGCGCTGCGGCCGCCGTGCACGGCCTTGGCGTCGAGCAGGGCGCCGATGTACTTCAGCGGGTCCTTGAGCCGGTCGTAGTGCCTGCCGTCGATCCGGACGTCACCCGCGGTGGGCCGGTCCAGGCCCAGCATCATCCGCATGGTGGTGGACTTGCCCGCGCCGTTGGGACCGAGGAAGCCCGTGACGATGCCCGGTCTGACGGTGAACGTCAGATTGTTGACCGCCACCTTCTCGCCGTACCGCTTGGTCAGCCCCTCGAGCTCGATCATGCCGCCACGCTAGAACGGGACAAAGCCCCCTGCCACCTCAGTGACAGAGGGCTTCGCCGATGTTCAGCCACCGTATTCCGGCCGGTAACCGGAACCGCCGGCTACCGGGTCTGCTGGGCCGGAACCCCGCGGGACGTGCTCTCCTCCTCGGCCGGCGAACCGGCCGCGGCCACCGCGGCGCCCGTGAGCGTCGCCAGCATCTCGCGGACGTTGGTCAGCTGGGCGTTGATGGAGTCGCGGCGGTTGGTCAGCGCGGCCAGCTCCCGCTCGGATTCCGAACGGATCCGGTCGGCCTTGGCGTTGGCGTCGGCCACGATGTCCTCGGCCTGGCGCTGGGCGGTCTCCACCGTCTGGCGGGCCCGGCGCTCGGCGTCCGTGCGCAGCTTCTCGGCCTCCAGGCGCAGCTGCTCCGCCCGGTGCTCGATCTCGGCGAGACGCTTCTCGGCCTTGGCCTGACGCGACGCCAGGTCGCGCTCGGACTGCTCGCGGCGCTTGGCGAGGTTCGTCTCGAAGTCGGCGGCGGCCTGCGCGGCCTTCGCACGGGTCTCCTCGAAGAGGGCGTCCGCCTCCTCGCGCTTGGACTGGGCGTCCTTCTGCGCGTCCGACCGCAGCTGCGAGGCCTCGCTCTGCGCCTTCTCGACGATCCGGACGCCGTCGTCCTCGGCCTTGGCCTTGCGCTCGGCGGAGTACGACTCCGCGTCGTTGCGCACCTGCTGGGCGGCGGACTCGGCGAGCTCGCGGTGCTGCTCGGCCGCGCGACGGGCCTCCTCACGGAGGTCCTTCGCCTCCTCCTCGGCCAGGCGCAGGATCTTCTCCACGCGCGCGCCGAGACCCGCGTACGACGGCTCGGCGTCGGTGACCTGGGCCTGGGCGTTCTGCGTCTCGAGGTGGAGCTCTTCGATGCGCTTTTCCAGAGCGGTGATGCGGGCGAGAGCGCTGTCACGGTCGGAGACGAGCTTGGAGATTCGTTCGTCCACCTGAGCGCGGTCGTATCCACGCCGCACAAGCTCGAAGCCGTAGGGGGAAGTGTCGCTCATGGGTTTCCTGTCGAATGAGACCGGTGAGGTGATACGGGGAATCCTAGGCGCCGAAGCGCTGTGTCATCGAGCGGATGCACGTTTGATACGGAGAATGACACCCCTTTCGGGTGGCTGACCCCCTGAGTGCTTGCCCAGTGCATACTCAAACCCCCTGACTGGCAAGGGATTTCACCTGCCGGCAGGGGGTTTCTCACATCATCGAAGAATTTTGCCCGGTTCGCCCTCAGGGGCCCTAACTGTCCGAAGACTTGCTCCGCTGGCCGGGCGTTCCGGCCGTCGCGGCCGCCTTCATCCCGTGGTCCTTGCCGCCGCCCGGCGCCTCGAACGACTCCAGCGCTTCCAGGACGTCCTGCACGCGCGAGATCTCGGCGTTGATGTCCTCGCGCCGCCGCACCAGGACCTCCAGCTCGCGCTTGCCCTCCTCGACCGTGGCCCGTGCCTCGCGGATCGCCTCGGCCTTCAGCTCCTCGGCCTCCTTGACCAGTGTGGCCTTCTTCTGCTCGGCCTCCTTCAGGAGACCCTCGGCCTTCTTCACCGCGGCGATACGCACCTTGCCCGCCTCGGAGTTGGCCTCGGACACGATCTCCTTGGCCTTCGCCTGCGCCTTGGCCAGCTGCTCCTCGGACGCCTTGATCAGCGCGTCGCAGCGGTCGCCGGTGGACTTCATGGTCTCGGCCGCCTCACGGCGGGCCCGCTCGTGCAGCTCCTCGATCTCACCGGTGATCCGGTCCCGCAGCTCCTCGGCACGCTCCCTGATCCGGGTCGCGTCCCGACGGGCCCCGACCAGCAGCTCGTCCGCGTCCGTACGGGACTTCTCCACCCGGGAGTTGCCCTCGATGGTCGCCTCGGCGACGAGCCGGTCGGCCTCCGTGCGGGCCGCGCCGACCATCGAGTCGGCCTGGGCCTCCGCGTCCGCGGTGGTCTTCTGCGCCTGCTGCTGCGCCTCGGTGAGCAGCTTGTCCGCCTCGGCGGCGGTCTCCGTGATGAGCGTGTCGACCTGCTCGGCCGCTTCCGAACGCCGTTTGTTGGCTTCCTTGCGGGCCTCGTCGAGGGTGCGCTCGGCCTCCTCGCGCGCGGACGTCACCAGCCGGTCCGCCGCCTGCTCCGCGTCGGCCTCGACCCGCGCGGACTCGGTGCGGACCCGCTCCGCGTGCTGCTGCGCCGAACCGACAGCCTGGGCCGCCTCGGCCCGCAGCCGCTCCGCGTCGCCGGACGCGTCCGAGATCAGCTTCTCGGCCTTGGCCACCGACTCCGTACGCAGCCGGTCGGTCTCCGCGATCGTCTCCGCGGTGAGCCGCTCCGCCTCGCCGCGCGCCTCCGTGATGAGGGTGTCCACCTGGGTCGCCGCGTCCGAACGGATCCGGTTGGCGTCCTCCCGGGCCTCGGCCCGGGTGCGCGACGCGTTCCGCTCGGCCTCGGCGACCGCGTCCGACGCCTCCGTGCGCATCCGCAGGGTCTGCTCGGAGACCTCCGAACGGACCCGTTCCGCCTCGGTGATCGCCTCGGACACCGTGCGCTCGGCGAGCGCCTTGGCGGCCTCCGTCTCCTCCCGCGCCTCGCGCCGCATCCGGCCGGCGTCCTCGCCGGCCCGCTCCCGCTCCGCGTAGGCGTCGGAGCGGACCCGGTCCGACTCCTCCTCCGCCTCGCGGCGCATGCGGTCCGCCGCGTGCTCGGCGGCCTGACGCAGCCCGGAGATCTCCTCCTGCGCCTGCTCCTGCAGTCCCGCGACCGAGTCCCGCACCTGCTGGGCGTTCTGCTCGGCCGCCGACACCATCTCCGTGGCACGCCGGTCGGCCTCCTCGACCAGCCGTACGGCCTCGGCCTGCGCCTCCTCCACCCGCTTGCGGGCCGAGGCCAGCAGCTCCTCGCTCTGCTCCCGGGCCCGCTCGCGCTCCTGGTCGGCCTCCGTGCGGGCCGCGCCCAGCAACTCCTCGGCCTCGCGCCGGCGCCGGGCGGCCTCCTCCTGCGCGCCCGCCAGCGTCTCCTGCGCCTCCGCGCCGAGCCGCTCGGCGGCGGCCCGTGCCTCGGCCCGCATCCGGTCGGCGCTCTCCTGCGCCTCCGACTTCAGCCGCTCCGCCTCCGCCGAGGCCTCCGACCGCAGCTGTACGGCCACGGACTCGCCCTCCGCGCGGGACGCCGCCGCGTCCGCCGCGGCCTCGTCGCGCAGCCGCTCGGCCTCCGCCTGTGCCTGCTGCCGCAGCGTTCGGCCCCGCTCCGCGGCCTCGGTGCGCAGCCGCTCGGCCTCGTCCGCGGCCTCCCGGCGGATACGGCCCGCCTCCTCGCGGGCGTCGCTCAGCGCCTGCTCGGCCGAGGCGAGCCGCTCCTCGGCCTCCGTGTGCAGCCGGGTCAGCTCCTCGGCGGCCTCCGCGCGGCGCGCGGCGACGGCCCGCTCGGTCTCCTCGTGGACCTCGCGCGCGGCCCGCTCGGCCTCCTCCTTGACCGCGTCGGCCTGCTCGGTGGCCTCCGCGCGGTGGCGCTCCGTCTCCTTGCGCGTGCGCTCCAGCGTCTCCTCGGCCTGCCGGCGCAGCGTCGTGGCGCGCTCGATGGCCTCGGTGCGGACCTTCTCGCTGTCCGTCTGCGCGGTGGAACGCAGCTCGTCCGCGTCCGCCTTCGCCTTCGCCAGCAGCTCCTCGGCGGACCGGGCGGCCTCCTCGATCTGCGACACGGCCTGCTTACGGGCCTCCGCGCGGATCTTCTCGCCCTCGGCGACCGCGTCGGCCCGCAGGTGTTCGGCCTCGCCGCGCAGCCGGCGGGCCTCCTCCTGGAGCTCGACCGTCTTGGCGCGGTACTCCTTGGTGTCGTCCTTCGCCGCGCCCTTGAGCTGCGTGGCGATGTCGTGCGCCTCGGCGCGCAGCCGGTCCGCCTCCGCCTCGGCCTCGCGGCGGATCCGCTCGGCCTCCTCGGCCGCTTCCCTGGTGGTCCGCTTGGCTTCCTCCGACGCCTTGTTGAGCACGTCCTCGGCGGTCCGGGCCGCCTTCGACAGCTGGGTGGCGCTCTCCTCGGCGGTGATCGTGCGGGCCTTCTCGGCGGCCTCCGCGACGATCTTCTCCGCCTCCGCGCGGGCGTCCGCGACGACCTGTTCGGCGTCCGCCTTGGTGGTCTCGGCCTCCTTGGTGGCCTCACTGACCAGCCGGGCGACCTGCTCCTTGGCCGTGCGCGTACGGGTCTCATTGGCGGACTCGGCGGAGGCGAGCGCCTTCGACGCGGCCTCCTTCGCCTCGGCGAGCACCTTGTCCGCCTCGGCGCGGGCCTCGCGCAGCGCCTCCTCGGCGGCGGACATGCGCTGCTCGGCGGCCTTGGTGAGCTCCTGGGCCTCGCGGCGGGTGGACTCCGACTCGCTGGCCGTCGACGACCGCACCTGCTCGGCGTGGTCGGTGGCCTCCTGCGCCTGCGTGGAGGCGGCGGCCAGCAGCCGCTCGGCGTCCGCGCGGGCCCGGCGCAGCGTCTGGTCGGCCTCCGTGCGGGCCGCCTCGGCCTCGCTCCGCAGCCGGTGACGGGCCTCGGCGGTCACCCGTTCGGCCTCCGCGCGGGCGGCGGACAGCGCCTGCTCGGCCTCCGCGCGGGACTCGTCGAGCAGCCGGCGGGCCTGCTGCTCGGAACGGGCCCGCACCTGCTCGGCCCACGCCACGTTCTCGTTGACGTGCGACTCGACGGTCTGCCTGCGCTCCGCCAGCTCCTGGTCGAGCTGCTGGCGCCGGGTCACCGCCTCCTGGTGCAGTTCCGACTGGAGCCGGGCCGCCTGCTCGGCGTGCTCCTGGAGGATCCGCTGGGTCTGCGCCCGCACCTGGCTCAGCTCGCGCTCCGCGTCCGCGCGGAGCTGGTCGGCCTGCATCTGCGCGTTGCGCAGCAACTGCTCGGCCTGGTAGCCGATGTCGCCGCCCTCGTAAGCGGGCCGGGACATGATGGTGCGCCGCGCCTCGTGCAACTTGGCGCGCAGCACCTCGACCTGGTAGCCGAGGTCGTCGGCGTGCTGGATCGCCTTTTCCCGCTCGGTCTTCAGCCGCTTCATCTCGGCTTCGAACCGAGAGAGGTGGTCGACGTCAGCCGCCGGATCTCGCTCCTGGCTCTCGTAGCCCCGCACTGCGCGGTCCCATCCGTCCCCTGGTCGCAACTCTGGCCGAGCCCCGTCCAACCGCCGAACGGGACCCCCGGGGAATGGTGTCAGATCAGCGGAGGAGTAGGCGCTGCTACCCCCGCGCTTGCCCCCCGAAACCCGGACCCCGGTACGTCCTGCTGACAGGATCGGCGACGTTCACCCGAACGGATGCAGTCGTCACCTTTTCTGACGGCAGGACATGATCGCCCTGGATCGAGCGGCGACCGCACCCAACCCTACCGGCCCTTATGTACGTGGGTCAGTGCTCAGGTGACTCAACAGGTGCCGAAGTGACCAGTTCTGTCAGTACGCCATGACAGTCCTTGGGGTGCAGGAAGGTGATTCGTGACCCCATGGAGCCGCGACGGGGCTCTTCGTACAGCACGCGTACGCCCTTGTCCTTGATCGCGGCGGCCTCGGCGTCGACGTCCGCCGTACCGAAAGCGATGTGGTGGACTCCCTCGCCGTTCTTCGCGAGCCACTTCGCTACGGTGGAGTCCTCCCTGGTCGGCTCCAGCAGCTGGAGGTAGGAAGCGCCCCCGTCCGAGGTCTCGTTGATCTTCAGCATGGCCTCGCGCACGCCCTGCTCCTCGTTGACCTCGGAGTGGAACACCTCGAAGCCGTAGGTGGCCCGGTAGAACTCCACGGTCGCGTCGAGGTCGTGGCAGGCGATTCCGATGTGGTCGATTCGCGTCAGCATGGATTCAGTGGAACCGTCCCCGGACGGTTACGCAACGTGCGCGCGATCACACCGACGGCCCGATGACGGGGTGGACCGCAGCTCAGTACATTCGAAGTAAACCCTCGTTCACTCCTCGGCTGTGCAGCCGGAAGGGGATCGCAGCTCATGACTTCTGCATCTTCCGCATCTTCCGCACCATCCGCATCGACCGCGGCGAACGGCACGACGTCCGTCATCGTCGCGGGTGCCCGGACCCCGATGGGCCGGTTGCTCGGCTCGCTCAAGTCCTTCTCCGGAGCCGACCTCGGGGGCTTCGCGATCAAGGCCGCCCTCGACCGTGCGGGGATCGGCGGCGACCAGGTCCAGTACGTGATCATGGGGCAGGTGCTCCAGGCCGGGGCGGGGCAGATCCCGGCACGTCAGGCGGCCGTCAAGGCCGGCATCCCGATGAACGTCCCGGCGCTCACCGTCAACAAGGTGTGCCTGTCCGGCCTCGACGCGATCGCGCTGGCCGACCAGCTGATCCGGGCCGGCGAGTTCGACGTGGTCGTGGCCGGCGGCCAGGAGTCCATGACCAACGCCCCGCACCTGCTGCCGAAGTCCCGCGAGGGCTTCAAGTACGGTGCGGTCCAGATGGTCGACTCCATGGCGCACGACGGTCTGACCGACTCCTTCGAGAACGTCGCCATGGGCGAGTCCACCGAGAAGCACAACACGCGCCTGGGCATCGGCCGCCCGGAGCAGGACGAGATCGCCGCCCTGTCCCACCAGCGGGCCGCCGCCGCGCAGAAGAACGGCATCTTCGAGGCGGAGATCACCCCCGTCGAGATCCCGCAGCGCAAGGGCGACCCGGTCCTCTTCAGCCAGGACGAGGGCATCCGCGCCGACACCACCGCCGAGTCGCTGGGCAAGCTGCGTCCCGCCTTCGCCAAGGACGGCACGATCACCGCCGGTTCCTCCTCGCAGATCTCGGACGGTGCGGCGGCCGTGGTCGTGATGAGCAAGGCCAAGGCGCAGGAGCTCGGCCTCGAGTGGATCGCCGAGATCGGCGCCCATGGCAATGTGGCGGGACCCGACAACTCCCTGCAGTCGCAGCCGTCCAACGCGATCGCCCACGCCCTCAAGAAGGAGGGCCTCGAGGTGTCCGACCTGGACCTCGTCGAAATCAATGAGGCCTTCGCGGCGGTGGCCGTGCAGTCGATGAAGGACCTCGGCGTGTCCACGGAAAAGGTGAACGTCAACGGCGGTGCCATCGCCCTGGGACACCCGATCGGGATGTCCGGCGCCCGGCTGGTGCTGCACCTGGCACTGGAGCTGAAGCGGCGCGGCGGCGGTATCGGCGCGGCGGCGCTGTGCGGCGGCGGCGGGCAGGGTGACGCGCTGATCGTGCGGGTACCCAAGGCCTGAGCAGGCCGCCCGGCCGTCGGTCCGGGCAGATCCCTACGGCAGGTCCCTACTTGTGAACGGAGCAGTGATGCAGGACGTCTCCACTCTGGTGGCACGGGCCAGGGAGGGCGCGCCGCGTGCCGTGGCCCGGCTGATCTCCCTGGTGGAGGGGGCGTCCCCGCAGCTGAGGGAGGTCATGGCGGCCCTGGCACCGCTGACCGGCAACGCGTACGTGGTCGGTCTGACGGGTTCGCCGGGCGTCGGCAAGTCGACGTCCACCTCGGCGCTGGTGAGCGCGTACCGCAGGCAGGGCAAGCGGGTCGGCGTCCTGGCCGTCGACCCGTCCTCGCCGTTCTCCGGCGGCGCGCTGCTCGGAGACCGGGTCCGGATGTCGGAGCACGCCTCCGACCCCGGCGTCTACATCCGCTCCATGGCGACCCGCGGCCATCTGGGCGGCCTCGCCTGGTCCGCGCCGCAGGCCATCCGCGTCCTCGACGCGGCCGGCTGCGACGTGGTCCTGGTGGAGACGGTCGGCGTCGGCCAGTCGGAGGTGGAGATCGCCTCCCAGGCCGACACGTCGGTGGTTCTCCTCGCGCCCGGCATGGGCGACGGGATCCAGGCGGCCAAGGCCGGAATCCTGGAGATCGGCGACGTCTACGTCGTCAACAAGGCCGACCGCGACGGTGCGGACGCCACCGCCCGCGAGCTGAACCACATGCTGAGCCTCGGCGAGTCCCGGGCCCCCGGCGACTGGCGGCCGCCGATCGTCAAGACCGTCGCCTCGCGCGGGGAGGGCGTCGACGAGGTCGTCGAGGCCCTGGAGAAGCACCACGCGTGGATGGAGGAGCGCGGGGTCCTGGCGGAGCGCCGGCTGGCCCGCGCCGCCCGCGAGGTCGAGACGATCGCCGTCACGACCCTGCGGGAGCGCATCGGTGACCTGCACGGCGACCGCCGCCTGGGCGCGCTGGCGGAACGGATCATCGGCGGCGAACTGGATCCGTACCGCGCGGCGGACGAACTGGTGGCGGGGCTGACGCGGGGCTGACGCCGGGCCCGGGCCCGGTCCGCGAGGGCCGGCGGGAGCGCACGGGAAGGGCGGTGCGGGCACCTTCGCCCGCACCGCCCGTCTGTTCACGTGGCCGGTTCGGAGGTCCGCCCGGATCTCCGCTCAGCGGTCGTCGCGGTCGTCCGAGTCGTCGTCCGCGGTGACCTTGCCGCTGTTCAGGCCAACCCGCCACTCCCGGTCGTCCCCGCCGGCGGTGACCGTCTCGACCTCCCAGCCCTCGGTGTCGTCGTCGTCCAGGTCCACCGACGTCACGGTGCCCTTGGCGGCCGCCGCCTTCGCGGCCTCCTCGGCCGTCACCGACGTGCCCTTCAGCGCGGCGCGCACCTCGGCGGCGTCGTCGTCATCGTCATCCCGCTCCGAGCCCAGGACCTTGCCGCTGCTCGGGTCGATCCACACGCTGTACCAGGTGTCGCCGCCGCCGAGGATGTCGACCTCCCAGGCCGCCCTGCCGCGGTGCTCGCCGTCATCGTCGTCGTCCATCTCGACGGAGACCGCGGTGCCGGGCTGGTGCTTCAGCGCGACGAAGACGGCCTCGGCGGCGGTCACGTCCGCGGAGAGCGCCCGAGCGTCGTCGTCGTCCAGGTCGTCGCGGTCGTCGCGGTCGTCGTCACCGTCGTCGTCGCGCCGGTCGTCCCGGTCGTCGTCGCGGCCGTCGTCGTCCGATCCCCACGTGTCCACCTGGTGCGTGCTCGTCGGCTCGTCGTCCCCCGAGACCGCGATGGCCGTCGCGGTGCCTCCGCCGACCAGTGCCACGGCGGTGACGACGGCGATCGCGATGTTGCGCTTCATGTGGGTTCCTCCCCGGTCGCTGTGTTTTCGACGTCCTCAATCTCGCCGATCAATGCTGAGAGGAACCTGAAATCGCCTGAAGTGATCTTCAGGTTCGTTCTGCGACCCTTGTGCCCATGTGCCCACCCGTCGCCCACCACCACCCTGCCGGAGGCGCTTCGCGCCGCACCTCCCGATTGTTGATCGTGGAGGACGAGAAGCGGCTGGCCCTGTCCCTCGCGAAGGGTCTGACCGCCGAGGGATACGCCGTGGACGTCGTCCACGACGGCCGGGAGGGCCTGCACCGGGCCACGGAGGGCACGTACGACCTCGTGATCCTCGACATCATGCTGCCCGGCCTCAACGGCTACCGCGTCTGTGCCGCCCTGCGCGCCGCCGGACACGACGTGCCGATCCTGATGCTCACCGCCAAGGACGGCGAGTACGACGAGGCCGAGGGCCTGGACACCGGCGCCGACGACTACCTCACCAAGCCGTTCNNCCGCCGGGGACAGGGCGCCGGGGCCTCGTCGGTGCATGTGCTCGGGGACCTGAGGATGGACACCGCCGCCCGCCGGGTCTTTCTGGCCGAGGACGAGGTGACGCTCACCGCCAAGGAGTTCTCCGTGCTCGAGCAGCTGGTGCTGCGGGCGGGCGAGGTGGTGTCCAAGCCGGAGATCCTGGAGCACGTCTGGGACTTCGCCTACGAGGGCGACCCGAACATCGTCGAGGTCTACGTCAGCGCCCTGCGCCGCAAGCTGCGCGCCGGGCTGATCCGGACGGTGCGCGGCGCCGGGTACCGGCTGGAGACGGCGCCGTGAACCGCCTGTTCGGCTCGGTCCGCTCCCGGGCGACGCTCGGCGCCACGCTCGTGGTCGCGGTGGCCCTCTTCGTCACGGGTGCCGCGGTCCTGCAGGCGCTGCGCTCCAACCTGACCGCCGAGGCGGGTACCCAGGCGGAGGGCACGGCGCGGGCGGTCGCCTCCGAACTCGCCGCGCGGACCCCGTACGACCAGTTGTCGGGGCTGGGCAGCAAGTCCGGGCCCGTGCAGGTCGTCGATGAGGACGGGAACCTGGTCGCGGCCAGCGAAGACCTGCAGCGGATCAGCGGCACGGTCACCGACCGGGTCGAGCCCCGCCCGTCGTCCCCCTCCCCCTCGCCCTC
>NZ_LIQT01000137.1 GCF_001418415.1 Streptomyces hirsutus | reverse complement strand
TCGCCCGCGCGCATGCGCGCGATGAGAGCGGCGTCGGACGGCGGCAGTTCGCGCAGGGGAGGCAGGACGCTCCCCTCGCGCCGGTCGCGCTGGGCGGGGACGAGGCCGTCCGGGTCGTCCATGTCGTCGGGGGGCACGCCCGTGCGCCACCCCTGACTCGGCACCTGCGGTGGGCTCTCGGCCCCGGGCTCGTCGTCGCCGTACGACTCGTCCCGCCCGTCAACGCTCATCGCGGAAGCCCCCGCCACCTGCCCCAACAGTCCTGATCACGGGTCAGGGTGCCATAGCGGCTTTTGGTCAGGACAGCTCAGGGCGCCCCATCCACCCGTCCGAGGGTTTCTGTCGCACATGCGTGTGGACAGTCCCCCTTCGGGGGAGTGGGGGAACCCGCCCGGTGCGGACGGGCCCCATCGGCCGCACCCACCCTCACGCAGGGCGTGAGCGCAGGCCCTCCAGCAGGATGTCCAGCAGCCGGGCGGAGGCCGCCGCCTGCTGGGCCGGGTCCGGCAGCGAGGGCGCGGCCGTGGCGATCACCAGAAGCACGTCCGACACCGACACGTCCGGCCGCAGCGCGCCCGCCTCGCGGGCCCGCTCCACGAGCAGGCCGACGACGTCGAGAAGCTGCGCCGCACCGGCGTCGTCCTCCCCGGCGGCGGACCCCTTCTCGGGCACCAGTCGCAGTTCGGCGCCGGCCGGCTGCGTCCGCTGCTGCGGCACGCGCGCGTGGTCGTGCTCGTCCGCCACGCCCACCCGCAGCACCTGTGGCGGCAGCAGTCGCCCGGCGCCCGAGGCGACCGACGTGCGCAGGAAGCGGGACAGCGCCGACCACGGCTCGTCCTCCTGACCGAGCGCCGTACGCGCCTGGTCGGTCAGCCGGGAGGTCTCCTCCTCGGCTATCCGTCGGACCAGGACGTCCTTGCTCGGGAAGCGCCGGTACACCGTGCCCACACCGACGCGGGCCCGGCGTGCCACGTCCTCCATCGGCGCGCCGTAGCCCAGCTCGCCGAAGACCTCGCGTGCCGCGCGCAGCACGTGCTCCAGATTGCGCTGCGCGTCCACGCGCAGCGGTGTCGTGCGCGGCCCTCCCGCACGCCCGTGGCCCGACGACGGCGCGCTCAGCGCGGTGCCGGGCGCCACGGCGGACGCGGAAGACCAATGAGAATCCTGAACATGCATACGTTTTCCCCCGGTGATGACGTCTCCCCCCGGAGACTCCCCGCCACAGATGGCCGGGGCTCGAGAAACATGCCCGGTGGCCGGATCCGCCCGTCGCGGACCCGAATGAGCGCATCCCCCTACACCCCGTCGACGTACGAACATAGTTGAGAGGAAGTCAATTCAGAAGGGGCAGGTTCCGCCCGGAGCGCCCCCCGATCGGAGTACGGGGCACATTGATCCCGTATGCACTCCGGAAGAAGTACCGGGAAAGCACTGCTGACCTGCGTACATACCGTTCGCTCCGGGAGCCCGGGCCGCTCGGCGCGCCCATCGCCTCCAGTCACACAATTCGTCGGGGCTGTGGACAAACGCAAGCGGCGGGTGCGTCATGGGATGGTGAAGGAACGTGCGCGCATTCTCGTTGTCGGTGGCGGCTATGTCGGGATGTACACGGCCCTGCGCCTGCAGCGGAAGCTGAAACGGGAACTCGCCCGGGGCGCGGCCGAGATCACCGTGGTGACTCCCGACCCGTACATGACGTACCAGCCGTTCCTCCCCGAAGCGGCCGCCGGTGCCATTTCCCCTCGTCATGTGGTCGTACCGCTGCGTCGTGTCCTGGACCGGTGCCACATCGTCATCGGCGAGGCCTCCGCCATCGACCACGCCGCCCGCGTCGCCACCGTCACCACCCTCGCCGACGGCGAGAAGGGCGGCGGCGGCCGGGCGGTGGTGTACGACGAACTCGTCCTCGCGCCCGGCTCCGTCTCGCGCACCCTGCCGGTCCCCGGTCTCGCCGACCACGCCATCGGCTTCAAGACCCTCGAGGAGGCCATCGGGCTGCGCAACCACGTCCTCGAACAGATGGACATCGCCTCCTCCACCCGCGACCCCGCGATCCGCGACGCGGCCCTCACCTTCGTCTTCGTCGGCGGCGGCTACGCGGGCGTCGAGGCGCTCGGCGAGCTGGAGGACATGGCCCGCTACGCCACGCGGTACTACCACAACCTCCGCCCCGAGGACATGAAGTGGATCCTCGTCGAGGCCTCGGACCGCATCCTGCCCGAGGTCGGCGAGGAGATGGGCCGCTACACGGTCAGCGAACTGCGCCGCCGCAACATCGACGTACGCCTGGAGACCCGCCTGGAGTCCTGCGCCGACCGCGTCGCCGTACTCAGTGACGGTGCCCGCTTCCCCACCCGCACCGTCGTGTGGACCGCCGGCGTCAAACCGCATCCCGTCCTCGCCGCCACCGACCTGGCGCGCGACGAACGCGGACGGCTGCGGTGCACCGCCGAACTCGCCGTCGAGGGCGCCCCGCACGCGTGGGCCGCGGGCGACGCCGCCGCCGTCCCCGACACCACCGCCGAGGACCCCGGCCGGGAATGCGCCCCCAACGCCCAGCACGCGCTCCGCCAGGCGAAGGTCCTCGCCGACAACATCGCGCACTCCCTGCGCGGCGAGCCCCTGGAGACGTACGCCCACTCGTACGCCGGGTCGGTCGCCTCCCTGGGACTGCACAAGGGCGTCGCCCACGTCTACGGGCGCAAGATCAAGGGCTATCCCGCCTGGCTCATGCACCGCACCTACCACCTGAGCCGCGTCCCCACCTTCAACCGCAAGGCGCGGGTGGCCGCCGAATGGACCCTCGCCGGGCTCTTCAAACGGGAGATCGTCTCCCTGGGTTCACTCGAACACCCGCGGGCCGAGTTCGAACTCGCGGCCGGTGGAAAGCCTTCTCAGAACCCCCCGGACGACCCGAAGGGGTCGTCCTGACCGCACCCAGGAACTCCACGGACCGGTCCGGCGTCTGACGGATGTCGGCCCGGTCGGCAGCCTGCCAGACTGGTCCACCACCGAGGGCGGGCGGCTGTCCGTTCCCGGTGCGGCCCCGGGGCCCCGGCCGGTCCCGTTTCCCGGCCGCCGACAACTACACGAGGCAAGGATTCGTGAACTTCACCCGCTGGAGCGCCCGGCTCCCCGGAACGCAGCGCCGCGCCGCAGCGCGCGGCGAGCACGCGGTCTCCCCGGACCGGCGGGGAGAGGGCTCCGTGCCCACGGCCCGCGCCGAACAAGCCGTCGAGCATGCACGGCCCGTGCCCGCCGTCGACGACCTCAGAGTGCGCGAGGTCCTCGACCACGTCCCCTCCCTCGTCGCCCTGGTGCACGGCCCGGACCACCGCATCGCCTACGTCAACGGCGCCTACACGGCCGCCTTCGGCGCCCGCCCGCTCGGAGCCCCCGCGCGGGGAGCGCTCCCGGAACTCGAGGAACTCGGCCTGCTGACCCTCCTCGACCAGGTCCTGCGCAGCGGAAAGCCCCGCACGGTCAAGTCCCGCAAGGCCCCCGACGGCCGCTCCTACACCTTCACCTGCACCCCGGTCACCCAGGGCGACGGCAGCGGTGTGCTGGTCTTCGCCACCGACGTCACCGACCACGCCGAGGCCGCCGAACGCCTGCGCGCGAGCGAGCGCCGCCAGCGCGAGACCGCCGTCACCCTCCAGCGCTCCCTGCTCCCGCAGGAGCTCGAGGAGCCCGACGACCTGCGGGTCGCCGCCACCTACCACCCCGGCGGCACCGAGGCCGCCGTCGGCGGCGACTGGTACGACGTGATCACCCTCGGCGGTGGGCGCACCGCCCTGGTCATCGGCGACGTCATGGGCCGGGGTGTCCGCGCGGCGGCCGTCATGGGCCAGCTCCGCACGGCGGTACGCGCCTACGCCCGCCTCGACCTCCCCCCGCACGAGGTCCTCCAGCTGCTCGACGGACTCGCCACGGAGATCGACGCCAACCAGATCGCCACCTGCGCGTACGCCATCCACGACCCCAACGAGGGCACCCTCGTCCACGCCTCCGCCGGCCACCTGCCCATCCTGGTCCGCGACGAGCACGGCACCGTCCAGCGCGCCGACGAACCGACCGGCCCCCCGCTCGGCACCGGCGGCTGGATCCACTCCTCCGGCTCGATCCCGCTGGGGCCCGGCTCCACCGCCGTCCTCTACACGGACGGCCTGGTCGAGCGCCGCAACGAGGACCTCGACGAGGGCATCGCCGCCCTGGAGCGCGCCCTGGCCGGCGCGACCGGCACCCCCCAGGTGATCTGCGACCGCCTGGTCCGCTCGGCGGGCGTGACCCCGGAACACGACGACGACGTCGCCGTCCTGGTGCTCCAGCACCCCGCCCGCACGGGCCCGGAGAGCGAGCTGTTCCACAACGCCGCCCTGGAGCTGCTGGGCGGCGTCGAAGCGGCCCCCCGCGCGCGTGCCTTCGCCTCCGGCGTGCTCACCAGCTGGCGCTTCCCCTCCGACCTGCACGACCTGGGCGTCCTGGCCGCCAGCGAACTGGTCGCCAACTCCCTCCAGCACGGCACCCCGCCCATGCGCCTGCGCCTGCGCCGCACCGACCGCCGGCTGATCGTCGAGGTCACCGACGGCGACGACCACCTGCCGAGGCGCCGCCGTGCGGAACCCGCCGACGAGTCCGGCCGGGGCATCGCCATCGTCGCGACGATCGCCTCCAACTGGGGAAGCCGGCGCACCCCGGGCGGCGGCAAGGCCGTCTGGTGCGAGTTCGCCCTGCCGAAGCCGGTCACTCCCTAGGGGCAGGCCCCGGGGAGCGGTGCGCCGTGGGAGTGCCGGCCTCAGCCGTGTGCGCCGGCCTCAGGCATGTGCCGGGGACTGGCCCGCCGGGGCGGTGCCGCCCTGGGTGACCACCCGGCTCCGTGCCGCGGACGGGTGGTCCTGCACCTCCGTGAGCTGTCGGCCCAGCCGCAGCGCCAGCACCGTGATCGCCAGGGAGAACAGCACGAAGACCACGATGTAGGGGCCGTGCAGCGAGGCCCCCATCGGCCCGCCGACCGCCGGGCCGATGGCCAGCGCGAGCTGCTTCACCAGAGCGAACGCCGAGTTGTACTGACCCGCCAGCCCTTCCGGCGCGAGATCCGCGACCATCGGCGCGAGCGTCGGCGACAGCATCGACTCACCGAGCCCGAACAGGGCGTACGTGGAGATGAAGGCGGCGGTCGCCATCGCCTGGCTGCCGTTCCCGAGGCCCGCGTACCCGGCCACGGCCCACGCCACGGCCCAGAGCAGCCCCACCGAAGCGATCACGCGCGTGCGGCTGCGGCGCTCCACGAACCGCAGCACCACGAACTGCGCGACAACGATGACCAGGGTGTTCGCCGCCAGCGCCGTCCCCAGCGTCGACGTCGAGATACCGGCCGCCTCGACCCCGTACGCGCTCAGTCCCGACTCGAACTGGCCGTAGCAGGCGAAGAACAGCACGAAGCCCAGCACGCACAGCTGCACCATGGCCCGGTTGCCCATCAGCTGCTTCCAGCTGCCCTTGGCCGACGGAGCCGGAGCACCCTCGATACGCGGCGAGCGCGGCATCCGCACCGTCGCCATCACCACGACCAGCAGCAGGAACATCGCCGCCTCGATCGAGAACAGCACGGTGAAGGAGGAGGCCCTGGTCGTGTCGACGAGGTGTCCGCCGATGAGACCGCCGACCCCGAGCCCGAGGTTCTGCAGGAAGAACTGCATGGCGAACGCACGCGACCGGGTCTCCACCGTGGAGCAGTCCACGATCATCGTCGCCAGCGCCGGCTGCATCACGGCCTGCCCGGCCCCGAGCAGCGCCGCCGACACCAGCACGCTCGACGCACCGCTCGACAGGCCCAGGCTCAGCGCCCCGACGGCGGCCGTGACCAGGGCGACGAGCAGCACCGGCAGCGGACCCCGCCGGACGATGGCCCGTCCGGCGAACGGCAGCACGATCAGTGCGGCCACCGCGAACACGGCGAGCACCAGCCCCGCCGTCATGGCCCCGAGCCCTCGTACCTGCGCCACGTAGACGTACAGGTAGGGGACGGTGAAACCGAGGCCGAACGCACTGAGTGCGTTGCCCACGTGGATCCGGCGCATCGCAGCGCCCATCGCCCTGGTCACGTTCACCTCTCTCACAAGTTAGGAGTGAAGACTTAGAAGCTAAAGTTCAAAGGTGAAGAGTACACGTCGAACAGCTTCAACACGAAGGGCTTCAAGGTGAAGGGTGGCGTGCCATACTGCGGCCATGGGCGACACCTCCGGCCTCAACGAGCCGACACTCGAAGAGCAGATCGCCGCGTACCAGCGCGAGTTCCAGGACCTCGACCCCCAGGTCGAGAAGATCGTCTCCGCGCTGTCCCGGCTGAACCGCCGGATGAACGTCGCCTACGGCCGCCAGACCGCCGAGCTCGGCATCACCAACGCCGACTGGGAGGTCCTCAAGGCCCTGGTCCTGTCCGGCGTCCCGTACCGCATGGGCCCCAGCGACCTGGCCAAGCGCCTCGGCCTCACACCGGCCGCCATGACCCACCGGATCGACCGCATGGTCGCCGAAGGCCTCGTCAACCGGGAACGGGACGAGACGAACCGGGTCCGGGTCATCGTCGAGGCGACATCCGCCGGCCGCGAGAAGTGGCTCGAGGTGATGCGCATGGCGACGGTCTTCGAGGAGGACCTGCTCCAGGACCTGTCCCCGGACGAGCGGATCACCCTGGGCGAGGTGCTCACCCGCCTCCTGCGCAGGGTGGAGGACGCCCAGCCCGACGCCGGCGGCCGCCTCACCGACCTGGACTGACGGCCTCGCCCCACGAACGGCCGAAAAGATCTTGACAGGGGGCGCTTGACTTCCCCCTCCCCGATACGTAGAGTTCGTCAAGTTGCCATCGGGACGTAACGGTTCTCCGGCAGCACTTCTGCCGCGAGAGCGGCACTCAAAACCACCAGCACGACCTCCCCAATGAACTGATTTCGGCATGCTCGAATTCAATTCGCAGGGGCGCCGGCGTCTGAATCGGAACCGAACGGCTCCGATTTGAGAAGCGGCGAGAGAGTCCGCTAAGGTTTGAGACGTCGGAACGGCCCAACGGCCGGAAAGACAAACCCCGCTGACTGGGGGTCAGGTCGAAGAAGAAGATCTGATAGAGTCGGAGTCGCCGGAAAGGGAAATCGCGAAAGCGGGACCCGGGAAGGCGAACAGCCCGAGGAAATCGGATCGGAAAGATCTGATAGAGTCGGACACGCAAGACCGAAGGGAAGCGCCCGGAGGAAAGCCCGCGAGGGTGAGTACAAAGGAAGCGTCCGTTCCTTGAGAACTCAACAGCGTGCCAAAAATCAACGCCAGATATGTTGATACCCCGACGAGCGGATCTTCTTCCGGTCGTTGAGGTTCCTTT
>NZ_LIQT01000136.1 GCF_001418415.1 Streptomyces hirsutus | reverse complement strand
GCCCCCGCCCCCGCACGACCCCGTCGTCCCGCCGCTTCCGCCGGTGCCGGTCGGCGTCCCCGACCCGGGTCCGGTCCGGCTGGCCGGCGCCGCGGTGCCCATCGGTCCCGGCCCGCGCGTCGCGGACGTGCGCGCCGCCGCCGTCAAGTCGCCCCCGCCGGAGGCCGCTCTCGCCGGTTCCTGGTCCACGTCCCGCGCCGGTGTCAACGGCGCCGACCCCGCCCCGGCCGGCGCACCCGCCGCGGCGCCGGAACAGCCGAGCGGCTGGCGGCCGTGGCGCTTCCGGATGTCCAACGACGTCTGGGGCACCCCGTCCGTCGCCGGCGACCTCGTCTACGTCACCTCCTTCGAGGTGCACGCCCTCGACGTGGCCACCGGACGGCGCCGGTTCAAGACCCGGGACGTCGCCTGGTCGATGGCGGTCGCCGACGGCCGGATCCACGCCTCCGACGGCCCCACCCTGTTCGCCCTGGACGCCCGCGAGGGCGGCGACCTGTGGCGGTTGTCCACGGACGCCTGGGTGTACTCCCTCCGGGTCGACCGCGGCACCGTCGTCACCGGCACCCGCGGCGGCGGCGTGCAGGGACGGGAGGCGTCCACCGGCCAGAGACTGTGGGAGGTCACCGGCTGCCAGACCGACTTCGAGGCCCCGGAGGCCGGCCCCGCCGTCCACGACGGCACCGTCTACGTCTGGCAGGACGCACGCCTGCGCGCCCTGGACGCGCGTACGGGCGACGAGCGCTGGTCGTACCCCATCGGCGACGCGGCCTCCTGCGGAGGCGTCCCCATCCGTCTCACCCCCGCGCCCGACGGGTACGTGTACGTCTCCGCCGGTACCCGCGTCCTCGCCCTGGACATCGCCGGCGGGCACGTCCGCTGGCACTTCGAGGCCCCCGCGGTCTTCCTCTCGCCGCCCGTCTTCGTGCCCGGCCCGGCCGTCACCGGCGGCGGCGTGTACCTCGCCGACTACCTCGGTACGGTCTACGCCCTCGACGCCACCGACGGCCGCGACCGCTGGCGCATCGCCACCGAGGCCCGCTCCTCCGTGGAGCCGGTCCTGGTCGCCGCCGGGCACGTCCACGTCGGCAGCGGAAAGGGCCTCTACACCCTGGACGCCGTCACCGGCACGCCCAAGTGGCGCTTCCAGGCCGGCGGCGACATCGTCGGCGCCCCCGCGGTCGCCGAGGGCAGGATCCACTTCGGCTCCACCGACCATCTCCTCTACACCCTGAAGGCCGACGACGGCCGGCTGAGATGGAAACTCGCGACCGGCGGCGAGATCACCGGCTCCCCGGTCGTCCGGGACGGGGTCGTCTACGCCTGCAGCAAGGACCGTTGCGTCTACGCCCTGGACGCGGAGAAGGGGACGGGGACGGCGCGTACGACGTGACGGGCACCGGCGGGTGACGGCGGGCGCCGAGGGGTAACGGCGGGCGCCGAGGGGTCCCACGGGAGGACCGGCTCCCTCCCGCCCTCGGGCAGGCCGGAGCGGCCCGGATCTCCTCGGTCATCGTCCCGGCCCCGTGGAAGAGGTCCCCGGCATCGAGGCGCGGGCCATGCCCGGCCGGTGGGCTTCGCGTGTGCCGTGGTGGGCGCAGCCTCGATCTCCACTGCGCGTCCCCGGCCCGGAACGGGAAACCGAGGGGACGTCGTCGGGCCTGTGCAGGCACGCGACGGTCTCCGTGGGTGATCCGTGGGTGATCCGTGGGTGATCCGGAGACGCCGGCGACGAGCCCCGGCCGTCTCCGTACCCGAGTGGCGTCCGGGAGCGGTGTGCTTCCAGAGCCGGGGAGAGTGCGGTCGGGGTGATGAGCGGTGGGCGGCGTACTCCGTCGCGCAGGACGGTACGTGGATCGCGGCCGTACTCCGATGAGGCCGAGGTGCGCACCGGCCGCATCGACGGTCGAGCGGTGCGCCAGGACTTCCGGCGGGCGAGCGACACCGTCCTCCGGGCTCACCGGCATCGGGTGGCCGGCCGGAGCCGGGCTCGCGACAGCGCCGGTGGCGGCGAGGACCGGGGCGGTGGTGGCGAGGACCTTCTCGGTACGGGGTACGAGGGCTCCCATGAGGAGAGCGGATCCGTACAGGAAGGGACGTCAGGACGGGCGGAGCCGATCGTCCGAGCGCTTCGAACGGTTCACGTCAGGGTTCGACCGGAAACTCCGGCGGACACGCGCAGGCCGCGACGGCTCCCCTCCGGGCCGTCGCGGCCGATGCCCGCGCGGGAGGACGGCTACTTGCCGCCGAGGTCCAGGGCCGGCGGGGCGGGCGCGTGGTTGTCCAGTGTGGTGATCT
>NZ_LIQT01000135.1 GCF_001418415.1 Streptomyces hirsutus | reverse complement strand
TGCGTCACCATGGGCTGCGGCGACACCTGCCCGGTCTTCCCCGGCAAGCGCTACCTGGACTGGGCCCTGGACGACCCGGCCGGCCGGGTCGTCCAGGGCCCAGTCCAGGTAGCGCTTGCCGGGGAAGACCGGGCAGGTGTCGCCGCAGCCCATGGTGACGCAGACGTCCGACTCCTTGACCGCGTCCACGGTCAGCACCTTCGGGGTCTCGGCGGAGATGTCGATACCGGCCTCGCGCATGGCCTCGACGGCGGCCGGATTGACCTGGTCGGCGGGAGCGGAACCGGCGGAGCGGACCTCGACGCGGTCCCCGGCCAAGTGGGTCAGCCACGCGGCGGCCATCTGGGAGCGGCCCGCGTTGTGGACGCAGACGAAGAGCACGGAGGGCTTGTCGGGCATCGGGGGTCTCCCTCTCAGGAGCATCAAGGACGGGTGATATCAACACCCGGTGGTGTCAGTCACCGCTGATGTGAAAGTATCAGTTCATGATGACGTCAGTCGACACTGACCTGATCCGGGTTCTGGCCGACCCGCTCAGGCTCCGAATCGTGACCCTGCTCGCCCAAGAGACGCTGTGCACCACCCACCTGGTGGAGGAGACCGGCGCCCGGCAGACCAACCTCTCCAACCACTTGCGGGTGTTGCGGGAGGCCGGGGTGGTCGAGACGGAGCCCTGCGGACGCTTCACCTACTACAAGCTCCGCCCCGACGTCATCGCCCGGCTCGCCGGGCAGTTCGCCGACCTGGCCGAGTCCGCCCGTCACGCCGCCGAGAACAAGAGGGCCTGTCCGTGACCCGCACCGAAGCATCCGCGACCACCGGCGTGGAAGCGTCGGTCGCCGCGAAGATGTCGACACTCGACCGCTTCCTCGCGGTATGGATCCTGCTCGCCATGGCCCTCGGCCTCGGCCTCGGCCGCGCCGTTCCCGGCCTGAACGACGCCCTGGCGAAGGTCGAGATCGGCGGCATCTCGCTGCCCATCGCCGTCGGCCTGCTGGTCATGATGTATCCGGTCCTGGCCAAGGTCCGCTACGACCGGCTCGACGCGGTCACCGGTGACCGGAAGCTGATGGTCTCCTCGCTGGTCGTCAACTGGCTCGTCGGTCCGGCGGTGATGTTCGCGCTGGCCTGGATCTTCCTGCCGGACCTGCCCGAGTACCGCACCGGCCTGATCATCGTCGGCCTGGCCCGCTGCATCGCCATGGTCATCATCTGGAACGACCTCGCCTGCGGCGACCGGGAAGCGGCCGCCGTGCTGGTCGCCCTCAACTCGGTCTTCCAGGTCCTGGCCTTCGGCCTGCTCGGCTGGTTCTACCTCGACCTGCTGCCCGGCTGGCTGGGCCTCGGCAACGGCGAGAACCTCGACATCTCGATGTGGCAGATCGCCCTGAACGTCGTCGTCTTCCTCGGCGTCCCGCTGCTGGCCGGCTTCCTCACCCGCCGCATCGGCGAGAAGAAAATCGGCCGCGAGCGGTACGAGAACGGCTTCCTGCCAAAGATCGGTCCCTGGGGGCTGTACGGCCTGCTCTTCACGATCGTCATCCTCTTCGCCCTGCAGGGCAAGACCATCACCTCACAGCCGCTCGACGTCGCCCGCATCGCGCTGCCGCTGCTCGTGTACTTCACCGTCATGTGGTGCGGCACCTTCGCCCTCGGCAAGGCGATCGGCCTCGCCTACGACCGCACCACCACCCTCGCCTTCACCGCCGCCGGCAACAACTTCGAGCTCGCCATCGCGGTCGCCATCGCCACCTTCGGCGTCACCTCCGGCCAGGCCCTGTCCGGTGTCGTCGGCCCGCTCATCGAGGTGCCGGTGCTGGTCGGCCTGGTCTATGTGTCCCTGGCCTGGCGCAAGAAGTTCTCCCCCTCCGTGACGGCCACTGTCGGAGAGGGTCGCTGACGGCGCACCGCCTCCACCGACGGGCGGACCCTCGGTGGAGGCGGTGGAGGCGGCCGGTCGGCCGCGCAGGTCGAGCAGGGCGGCCATGACCGCCACCACGGAGGGCGCGACCTGGTAGGAGACCCGGGTGCCGCGTCGCTCCGAGGTCAGCGGGCCGGCCTCGCGCAGCTTCTTCAGGTGGTGGGAGACGGTCGGCTGGGAGACGCCGACATCGGCGATGTCGCACGCGCAGGCCTCTCCTCCCGGGTGGGAGGCGATCGGGGCGAGCTCGTGGACCCGGCCGCAGAGAAGCTGCTCGCCCCGACCGGCTGGGTGCGGCCCGCCCCGGACACCTACCCCTTTGACGGTGACTGGGCCGAGCGGTACCTCCAGCCGCTCGCCGACGTCCTCGGCGACCGTGTGCGCCTGGGCGCCCGCGTGACGGGAGTCTCCCGGGCCGGCCGGGACCGCATCCCTCTTCGACGCGGCCGAGAGCGAGCAGGGCGGAGGCGGGTGCTGCGCCGCACCGGCCCCCGCCTCGGTGCGGCTCGGCCCCGCTCCGGCCGCGGAGCGGGGGCGGGGGCGGGACTGAGCGCGTTCACGGCCCCGCGTCCGGCCGGAGTGGTTCTCGGATGCTGTCGATGATGCGGGTCCAGTTGTCGCTGCCGTGCCCGTTGTCGATCGCGCGCCCGTAGTGGGACTGCACGGCCAGTGGGAGCGTGAGATCGAGACCGAGTGACGTGCTGGTCTCCACGATGTGGTCGGACGTCGCACCCATCATGGTGACCGTGCTGAGATCGCCGGGATGCTCTCCGGCATCCAGCGCGGCGCCGGGGGCGTCTTCGCCGGCCCTCAGGATGTCGCCGATCGAATCGGCGAAGGAGAGCAACACCGGCAGCGCCTCCCCGGCCTTCATTCCCGCGGTGCCCAGCATCGCGGTCGCGTGCATCAGTCCGGACAGGGTGGTGAGGAACACCGCGAGCTGGGCTTGGTACATCATCTGGGCGAGGCCCGGGTCCTCGCCCAGATGCTTCGGAGTGCCGAGCGGTGTCAACGCCGCCAGGTGGCGCTCCAGCACCTCACCGCGGCCGCTGTAGTAGACATGGGCTGCCTCCGTGCCGACCATCGGCGCGGGGACCATGACACCACCGGTGAGGAAGTCGGCGCCGTGGCCCGCTGCCCAGGTCGCCGCCTCGCGTGTGCGGTCGGGAGTGTCGGAGCTCAGGTTGACCAGCGTCCGCCCGGCGAGCGATGCGGTGGCGCCGTCGAGGACGTCGTACATCGCCCGGTAGTCGGTGAGGCTGAGGATCACGAGGTCGCTCGCTTCGACCGCCTCGCCGGGTGTCGCCGCGCGTGTCGCTCCGTCGGCGACGACCCCGTCGGCCCGGCCGGCGGTGCGGTTCCAGACGGTGACCGGGTGGCCGGCGGTGAGGAGGGTGCGGGTCATCGCCTGCCCCATCGGGCCGAGCCCGATCATGGTGACAGCGCTGTTCCGCCGGGTGGTGTGGTTCTGTCGTTCGTTCACCCCTCCATGCTCGAAGAGCGCCCCTATTCTCGGAAGTACCCACTATTTACTGCGGTACTTACCTATTAGTAAGGGGGATCGGTGATGGCCAAGGCGTCGAGACGCGGGCCTTACATCTGTGGCATCGAAGCCGCGCTCGACGTGGTGAGCGGCAAGTGGAAGGGGCAGATCCTCTGGGAACTCGACGTCCATGGCGTACGCCGCTTCGCCGAGCTGCGCCGCGGTCTGCCGGGAGTGAGCGAGAAGATGCTCACCCAGCACCTGCGGGAGATGGAGGAGGACGGGCTCGTGCACCGTGAGGTCCACGCGGAGGTGCCGCCGCGGGTGGAGTACTCCCTGACCGGCCACGGGCGCGCGCTCAATCAAGCGCTCGGACCGCTCGGTGCCTGGGGCGTCGAGCGGATGCGTCGCGAAGGCTCCGAAACGGCCGGCGTTGCCGAGCCCTCGCACGGCTGAGCGTCCCGGCCGCCACCGCGACGACGGCCGCACGCGCGGACCGGGAGCGGACGGAGCGGGCGGACGGTCGTCAGGCGGGCCGGGGGGTTTCGGGCGCGGAGACGTGGGTGATCAGGCGCAAGGCGGCCGCGACGGTGTCTCCCAGGGGCGGTCCCTCCGCCGGGTCGGGCCGTAGGGCCCAGTCCTCCACCGCGATGCGCAGCGCGGTGTTCAGTACGCCCGCCTCCAGGCGGACGGCGAGGCCGTCGGCGGGGCGGCCGGTGCGGTCGGCGATCATCGAGGCGAACTCGGCCTCGGCGTCGTAGTGCGCCTCCAGCCATACGGCACGCAGGCCCGATTCGTCCCGGCACAGCCGTACCAGGTCGCGCAGGGCCCGCGGATCCTGCTCCGCGCCCGCGCCGTGGTGGGCGTGCAGGACGGACTCGGCGAGGGGGACGGTGCCGTTCCGGCCCCGTACCTCTCGGGCCAGGGCCTCCAGGCCCGTGGTGAGCAGCGGGCGGACGCACTCCTCCTTGGAGCGGAAGTACCGCCACAGGGTGCGGGTGGAGATCCCCGCGGCGGAGGCGATGTCCTCCGCGGTGGTCGCGGCCACGCCCTGCGCGACGAACAGCCGTACCGCTTCCTCGGCGATCTCCCGGCGCGTCTCGGCGCGCCGCCGCTCCGTCAATGGTGGTCGCCCCGTGGCGCCACCGGCCCGTCCGGTCATGTACGCCCCTTCGCTCGCTGTGAACACCCTATTTTATGTCGTGCGATGCCGTAATGGCGCACCATGCCTTTGTGTCACACTGCGACAATAAGCCAGTACGCTGGTGCACGCCGGTGAACGCCGACGGTCCGTCGGCACATCGACATGTCCCTACGTCGAGCAGAGGAGTTCTCATGGGTGCCGCATCCGGTGCGGGTCTGTCCGGCAAGAGCGTCGTCGTCACCGGGGCCGCCTCCGGCATCGGCCGCGCTGCCGCGCTGCGGTTCGCCGCAGAGGGGGCCGAGGTCGTCGTCGCCGACCTGAACGCCGACGGGGCGGGGAGCGTCGTCGACGAGATCCGGTCGGCGGGCGGCACGGCGGTCGCCGTCGCGGGAGACCTGAGCGACGGTGCGGTGGTCGACGAGGTCGTGGCCACCGCGGTCGACGCCTTCGGCGGGGTCGACGTCCTGGTCAACAACGCGGGAGTGGTGGACAGCATGTCCGCGCCGGTGGATGTCACCGACGCCGAGTGGGACCGCGTCCTGCGCATCAACCTCACGGCGCCGTTCCTGCTGACGCGGGCCGTGCTGCCGCACATGCTCTCCGCCGGCGGTGGAGCCGTCGTCAACACCGCCTCCGAGGCGGCGCTGCGCGGCAGCGCGGCGGGCACCGCGTACACCGTCTCCAAGCACGGCCTCCTCGGCCTCACCCGCTCCCTCGCCGTGATGTACCGGGACCAGGGCATCCGCGCCAACGCCATCGTCCCGGGCGGCACGATGACCGGTATCGCGACCGGCCTCGACGTCGACCGGGAGGCCCACGGGCCCGCCGTCGTCGGCCGGTACATGGTCAACATGGGGCGCATCAGCGAGCCGGAGGAGCAGGCCGCCGCCATCGTCTTCCTCGCCTCCGACGCGGCGAGCAGCATCAACGGCGTCGTCCTGCCGGTGGACAACGGCTGGTCGGCGGTCTGACTCCGCCCGGACCCGAGGTCGCCGGACGCGTCCCGTCCACCGGCGCGGACACTCCCGCTGTCGTATGCGTCAGGGCGGCCCTCCTCGTACGGTGTGGTTGCCCGTCGCTCGGCGGGCGCCGTCACCGCCGTCATCGGCCTGCTGCTCCTGCCGTCCCTCCTCGGCCCGCTCTTCGGCGACGCCCGGGCGTGGATCGCGGGCATCTCGCCCACGGCGGCCCTGGAGAAGCTCACCCGGACCTCCGACGCGACCGCGGAGACGGCAGGCAGCCTCGGCCCCCGGCCGTCCCTGCTGCTGGTCGCCGGGTGCACGGCGGCGCTGCTCCTGATCGCGGCCGGGACGTTCCGAGGCCGGGACGCGTGAGCACCGGCGCCGGATCGTCAACGGCGGGGCAGGGCGAGAGCATGGAACCCCGGTGAAGAGCAGTCCCCTCCGCGCAAGGAGCGTCACCCATGAGCGACCGTGCCCCCACCGTGCTCGCCGGCCTCGACGGCATCCGCCCGTACCTCGAGGACGTCTACGAGGACCTGCACCGGCACCCCGAACTCGGACTGCGGGAACACCGCACGGCGGGGAAGGGGGCCGAAGCCCTGCGCTCGTTCGGCTACGAGGTCACCGACGGGATCGGCGGCACCGGCGTGATCGGCGTGCTGGCCAACGGCGCCGGCCCGACCGTCATGGCGCGCGCCGACATGGACGCCCTCCCCGTGCGTGAACGGACCGGTCTGCCCTACGCCTCCACCGCGACCGTGACCGGCCCGGACGGCACCGAGCAGCCCGTCATGCACGCCTGCGGACACGACGTGCACGTGACCTGCCTGCTCGGCTGCGCGCGGCTGCTGGCCGAGAACCGGGACGCCTGGCGGGGCACCTTCGTGGCGCTCCTCCAGCCCTCGGAGGAGAACGGCGAGGGCGCCGAGGCCATGATCGCCGACGGTCTCACCTCCACGTCGCCCCGGCCCGACGTGGTGCTCGCCCAGCACGTCCTGCCCTATCCGGCCGGCTACGTCGGCACCCGCACCGGGCCGTTCCTGTCGGCGGCGGACAGCCTGCGCATCACCGTCCACGGGCGCGGGGCGCACGGTGCCATGCCCCAGGCCGCGGTGGACCCCGTGGTCATGGCCGCCATGATCGTCGTACGCCTGCAGACCGTGGTGTCCAGGGAGCTGGCCGCCACGACCCCCGCCGTGGTCACGGTCGGCAGCATCCACGCCGGTTCCGGCCCCAACGTCATCCCCGACAGCGCGGTCATCGAACTCAACGTGCGCACCTACGACGACGCCACCCGCGCCCACGTCCTGGACGCGATCGGCCGGATCGTCCGTGCCGAGTGCGAGGCGTCCCGGTCGCCGAAGGCACCCGAGATCGAGCGGATCGCCTCCTTCCCGCCCACCGTCAACGACGAGGCGGTGACCCGGCGGGTCACCGAGGCGTTCGCCGCGCACTTCGGCGACGACGCGCACACCATCGACCTGCAGACCGCGAGCGAGGACATGAGCGAGATCCCCGCCGCGTTCGGCGTGCCGTTCACCTACTGGGGCATCGGCGGCACCGACCCCGCCCGCCACGCCGAGGCCGTCCGCGGCGGCACCGTCGCCGAGGACATCCCGGTCAACCACAGCCCCTTCTTCGCCCCGGTGGTCCAGCCCACCCTGGACACCGGCGTGCGCGCGCTGACCGTGGCCGCCCTCGCCTGGCTCGGCACCTGACCGGGCGCCGGCCCGCGTCCCGGGCATGCCCCGCCGCACAGGCCCTACGGCACCCCGAGTTCGAACAGGACGTACCCCGCGTACGACCCGGAGGCCAGCGCCGCCGTCCCGAGCACGGTGACCAGCGAGGGCAGCCGGAGCCGGCGCATGGCCAGGGCGAGCGGGACCAGGAGCGGGAACAGGGGGAGGAGATAGCGCGAGACGTTGCCGAAGTACTGCTGGGTGCCCATCACCATCAGATACGACAGCACCGTGTACACGACGAGCACGGCCGGTGGGCGCAGCCGGACCAGCAGCACGGTGAGGACCGGTACGAGCAGGACCACCCCGACACCGATGACGTCCTCGAAGGGCATCGCGAACAGATAGTCGAAATGGCCCACGGGGACCGAGGTCAGGACGTCGAGGCTGTGCCGGCCGTAGTCGAAGGTGTGGCCCCACGCGCCGTCCTGGAGCTTGCTGTACCCACCCCAGTCGCCCATGCGGTGGCCGACCCAGCCGAGGTAGCCGAGCGTCCCCAGCGGGGCGACGGCCACCGCGAGCAGCGGACGGCGGACACCCTCCCGCCGTCGGCACACCGCGATCAGCCCGGCGACGGCGAGGGCCGCGACCAGGGTGACGGCGGTCGGCCGGGCGAGCCCGGCGAAGAACGTGAGCAGCCCGGCGGTGAGCCAGCGGCGGGTCATGACGGCGTGGCAGGCCCATACGGCCAGGGCCGTGTACAGCGACTCGGAGTACACCGCCCACTCGGCGCCGGAACCAGGCCACACCGCCCACAGGCCGACGGCGACCAGACCGGCCCGGCGACCGCCCAGCCGGGACGTGACCGCGTGGATGCCGAGCGCCGCGACGAACGAGGAGACGACGGAGACGGTCATCCCGGCGCCGTACGGGCCGAGCCCGGTGATCTCCTGGACCAGCCGCATCAGCGTCGGGTAGAGGGGGAAGAACGCCGCCGAGTTGCCCTCGAGGGTGATCATGCCGGTCGCGCCGGGAACGGGCTCCAGGGCCGGGTCGTACCCGTACAGGGCGATCTGCTGGTACCACCAGCCGTCCCAGCTGCCCAGCACGTCCCAGGTGCGGGCGCCGCCGCCGAAGCGGGGATGCTTCTCGCGGAAGTCGCCGGCCGAGTCGAGCAGGTACATGAAGACGGCGAAGCCGAGGAGCTTCAGCACGCCGTACGTCGCGAGGACGGGCCCATGGCGCGCGACGGCGCGCCGCAGCCGCTCCCGGAGGCTCCGGCCGGTTTCCCCTGGAGGGGAGACGACGGAGACGTCGGGCCAGGGCGTCGGACTCGGCGCCGGGGCTGCGCGGTCTGCGGGGTCTGCGCGGTCCGACGGGTCGGCCGGGTGACCGGTCCGGAGGGTGCCGCTCATGAGACGGAGGTTCCTCTCGTACGGCGGGCGCCGCGGCCGGGGAAGACCCAGGCCCGCAGGAGGAGGAACCGCAGCAGGGTCGCGGCGAGGTTGGCGAGGACCAGGGTCAGCAGTTCCGGACCCGGTCCGGCCTCGGGCGCGGTGCGGTGCAGAACGGCCAGCGAACCGCTGGTGAGCGCGAGGCCGACCAGGAAGGCGGCCAGCCCCTTGAGCTGGTGCCCGAGCACCCCGTGCCGGCCGCGCACACCGAAGGTCAGCCGCCGGTTCGCGGCGGTGTTGGCGACCGCGCTGGCCAGCAGGGCGAGCGCGTTGGCCGCCTGGGCGCCGGTGAAGGACCGGAGCGCCGTGTAGAGCAGCAGGTGGCACAGGGTGCTGGCCGCACCGACCGCGGCGAAGCGCAGCAGCTGACCGGCCAGGCCCGGCGGCAGCTCCGCGACCCGCTCGAGACCGCCGCCCCGGCGCAGCGCGGTCAGCGGCAGCCGGCCACCGGCCAGGGCACGCCCCAGCCGGGCCATGCCGCGCAGATCCGCCAGCGCCGTGGACACGATGTGGACCCGGCTGTCGGGATCGTCCACCCAGTCGACCGGCACCTCGTGGATACGCAGTCCGGCCCGCTCGGCGATCACCAGCAGTTCGGTGTCGAAGAACCACCCCCGGTCCTCCACCAGCGGCAGCAGCCGCTCGGCGACGTCGCGGCGTACGGCCTTGAAGCCGCACTGCGCGTCGGAGAACCCCACGGCGAGGGTGCTGCGCAGCAGGCCGTTGTAGCAGCGGGAGACGATCTCCCGTTTCGGGCCGCGCACCACATGGGAGCCGCGCGCCAGCCGGGTGCCGATCGCGAGGTCCGAATGCCCGGAGATCAGCGGGGCGACGAGCGGCAGCAGGGCCGCGAGATCGGTGGACAGGTCGACGTCCAGATAGGCGAGGACCGGGGAGCGGGACCCGGACCAGGCGGTGTGCAGCGCGCGGCCGCGTCCCTTCTCGGCCAGCCGGATCCAGCACGTACCGGGCAGGTCCCGGGCCAGCCGCGCGGCGATCCGCGGGGTGGCGTCGGTGCTGGCGTTGTCGGCGACGGTGATCCGGAAGGAGTACGGGAACGTCTCCACGAGGTAGGCGTGGAGGCGCCGGACGCACCGCTCCAGGTCCTTCTCCTCGTTGTGCACGGGAACGACCACGTCGAGCACGGGGTCCGGGCGGCCGTCGTCGTCGCTGTCGCCGTCGCTGTCGTCCGCCGGCGGCGTACGACGCGGCAGGAGCACGGGCGAGGCGGGTGCGGTGGGAGCGGCGGGTGTGCGGCGGTCGGCCGGCGTCGACCGCCTGGCGGTTCTCATGACTGGTTCACGGTCACTTTCCGGCGTACGGCACGACCCCTTTTATGAGGTGAGCATGCCAATACGCTCGTGAGGGCGGTCGGAGGGAGGGTCCCGGGGCCGAACGGCGCCCCGGGCGGGGAGTGCGGCGTAGTGCGGTGCTGCGCTGCGCTGCGCTGTGTGGCGCGGCGCGGCGCGGTGGCTACCCGCTGCCGGCCGACTCGAGGCCGGCCGAGAAGGAGGGCGAGTGCGGGGGCTCGGAGGTGGACGGGGGCGGAGTCGGCGTCGAGGTCACGGGTGGTGAGGAGGAGACCGGCGTCCGTTCGCTCCCGCTCGTCGTGGCGGGCGGTGACGTCGAGGTCGGCGTACCGC
>NZ_LIQT01000134.1 GCF_001418415.1 Streptomyces hirsutus | reverse complement strand
GATGAAGGACGCCCTGCGCGCACGGGCGACGGTGGGCGAGGTGTGCAACGCGCTGCGGGAGGTGTGGGGGGCCTACGTGCCGACCGACGTCTAGGGCTGGCCCAATACGTACCTTTGAGTGAGGAGTTTGATTATGCAGTCGTCACCATTGCGGGTCGTCGTGGCCAAGCCCGGCCTGGACGGCCATGATCGTGGTGCGAAGGTTGTCGCGCGAGCGCTGCGTGACGCCGGTGTCGAAGTCATTTACACGGGACTGCACCAGACACCGGCACAGATCGTTGCCACTGCTGTTCAGGAAGACGCTGACGGCATTGGACTCTCTGTGCTGTCCGGGGCCCATATGACTGCGTTCACGGAAGTCATGAAGCTGCTCCGGCACGAGGACGCGTCGAACATTGTGGTGTTCGGGGGCGGCATCATTCCCGAAGACGACGCTGCCGGCCTCCTGGAAGAGGGCGTCGCGGCACTGTTCACGCCGGGGACTTCGATCGCGACGGTCGTGGAATGGGTGACAACTCATGTGGGTGAGGACGGGAAACCTCTCGAGTGCGTGGTCTCGTAACGCCCGTCAGTGGGGTCAGGCCGGTCACCAGGAATCGGGTTGGTTTGGGCGTGCGTGGGCATACGAGATCGTGTGCGGCAAGGGTGATCCGCCCGACACCCTGTCCGCCCTCACATCCTTCTCCCGCCTGCGCCGTCGGCGACAACCGCCAGAAGCCGCCGACCGGCATTCACTATGTGCCGCTTCCGGAATCCGTTGCTGTCGAGATACGCAGGTCGTCAGCACACTCAGGTGACGATGCGCGGATCAGCCTGCGTCTTTGAGGAGTTCTGCGATTTCCCGGGCCGCGTCGCGGGCAGGCCGTCCGACGCCGATGAGCGTGGCGGAGGCGGGGCCGGTCCAGTCGCCGTAGCCGAGCAGGTGCAGGCGTGACTCGCCCAGGGCCCGTGTGCCTGTTGTGGGGATGTGGCCGCGCCGGCCGCGCAGTCCCAGGGGTGCCAGGTGCGAGAGGGCAGGGCGGAAGCCCGTGCACCAGATGACCGCGTCCATCGATGCTCGCGTTCCGTCGGCCCACACGGCGCCATCGCGGTCGAGGCGTACGAACATCGGAGATGCCTTGAGTAACCCGGCGTCCCGGGCTTCACGGACGGGCGGCACGGCGACGATGTCCCCCAGCGAGGCGACACCACCGGTGTCGGTGCGCCCCTCGTCGAGGGCCCGGCGGCGGGCGGTGGCCGCGTCGAACAGGGCGCGGCCGTCGATGTCGTCGGCGAGGAAGCGGGGCGGACGCTGGGTCACCCAGGTGAGCTCGGTGTCGCGGGCGAGGTCGGCGGCGATCTGCGCGCCGGAGTTGCCGCCGCCGACCACCACGACACGCTGTCCGGCGAAGTCGCGCGGGCTGCGGTAGTCGACGGTGTGCAGCTGCCGTCCGCGGAAGTCCGAACGGCCGACAACGGTGGGCAGGAAAGGGCGCCACCAGGTACCGGTGGCGCTGACGACGGTCCGGGCACGCCAGATACCGGAGTCGGTCTCGACGCGCAGGTATGTGCCGTCCCGGTGAACGCCCAAGACGCGTACGGGGCGGTGCACCGGAAGTTCGTACCGCTGCTCGTACCCGGTGAGGTATCCGATTACATGGCGTGCATCCGGGTACGTCTCCCCCGCTTGCAGGGGCATCGGCCGCCCCGGCAGGGAGGAGTATGCGGCCGGAGAGAACAGGCGCAGGGACTCCCAGGTGTGCTGCCAGGCGCCGCCCGGCGCGGACTGGGCGTCGAGGATGACGAAGTCCACGCCCAGGCGGCGCAGGTGGTAACCGGCGGCGAGCCCGGCCTGACCGCCGCCGATCACCACCACGTCGCATGCCCGTGTCTCGGGGCGATGCATCAGGGGCGTCCTCCGTCGGTGGTCAGTGCGGACGGGGCGAACTTCTTGCGCCAGGCCAGGGACACGTAGACCAGGCCGACCAGGATCGGCACTTCGATGAGCGGGCCGACCACGCCGGACAGGGCCTGGCCGGAGGTGACGCCGAAGGTGGCGATGGCGACCGCGATGGCGAGCTCGAAGTTGTTGCCGGCGGCGGTGAAGGCGAGGGTGGTCGTGCGCTCGTAGTTCAGGCCGATCGCCTTACCCAGCAGGAAGGTGCCGAACCACATGACCGTGAAGTACACCAGCAGGGGCAGCGCGATGCGGGCGACGTCGAGCGGCTGGGAGGTGATGGTCTTGCCCTGCAGGGCGAAGAGGATGACGATCGTGAAGAGCAGGCCGTACAGCCCCCAGGGGCCGATCTTCGGCAGGAACTTCTGCTCGTAGGACTCGCGGCCGAGCTTCTTTTCGCCGATCCGGCGGGTCAGGAAGCCGGCCAGCAGCGGCACGCCCAGGAAGACGACGACATTGAGTGCGATCTGCCACATGGAGATGTCGAGGTTCTCGCCGTTGCCGAGGCCGAGCCAGCCGGGCAGCAGGTCGAGGTAGAACCAGCCGAGCAGGCCGAAGGCCAGGACCTGGAAGACCGAGTTGAGGGCGACCAGGACGGCGGCGGCCTCGCGGTCGCCGCAGGCGAGGTCGTTCCAGATGATGACCATGGCGATGCAGCGGGCCAGGCCGACGATGATCAGGCCGGTGCGGTACTCGGGCAGGTCCGGCAGGAAGATCCAGGCGAGGGCGAACATCACCGCCGGGCCGACGAGCCAGTTGACGACCAGCGAGGAGATCATCAGTTTGCGGTCGCCGGTGACGGCGTCGAGCTTGTCGTAGCGGACCTTGGCCAGGACCGGGTACATCATGACCAGCAGGCCGACGGCGATGGGCAGCGAGATGCCGCCGATCTCCACCTTCGCCAGGGCGTCGTTCAGTCCCGGAATGGCGCGGCCCAGGCCGAGGCCGACGGCCATGGCGAGCAGGATCCACACCGCGAGGTAGCGGTCGAGGGTCGACATCTTCGCGGCGATCGACGTTTCCACGCCGGTGGTCGCGGGTGCTTCGGTGCGGGTCACGGACAGGCCCTCTTGTTCCCGGCGGCGGTGCGGGCGGACTCGGCCAGGTCGGCAAACTGACCGGCGAGCGAAGCGAGGACGTCGGGGCGCACCTTGTAGTACGTGTACCGGCCGCACGGCTCGGTCTCCACGACCCCGGCCTCGCGCAGCACTCTCAGGTGGTTGGACAGGTTGGTCTGCTTCGCGCCGGTCTCCTCCACCAGGTGGGTGGTGCACAGCGTCTCTTGGGCCAGCAGGGTCACGATTTGAAGCCTGAGCGGGTCGGCCAGCACCCGGATCAGGTCAGTGTCGACTGACGTCATCATGGGCTGATACTCTCACATCAGTGGTGGCTGACACCACCGGGTGCTGACCTCACGTGCACCTGATCCCGTGAGACAAGAGAGACCGCTGATGTCCGACAAGCCCTCCGTGCTCTTCGTCTGCGTCCACAACGCGGGCCGCTCTCAGATGGCCGCCGCGTGGCTGAGCCACCTGGCCGGGGACCGCGTCGAGGTCCGTTCCGCCGGCTCCAACCCCGGCGATCAGGTCAATCCGGCCGCCGTCGAGGCCATGCGCGAGGTCGGCATCGACATCTCCGCCGAGACCCCGAAGATCCTGACCATCGACGCGGTCAAGGAGTCGGACGTCTGCATCACCATGGGCTGCGGCGACACCTGCCCGGTCTTCCCCGGCAAGCGCTACCTGGACTGGACGCTGGACGACCCGGCCGGCCAGGGCGTCGAGGCCGTCCGCCCGATCCGTGACGAGATCAAGAAGCTGGTCGAGGGCCTGATCGAGGAGGTCGCGCCGGAGAAGACGGCATGAGCAACGACGAAGTGCGCGACGTCATCGTCATCGGCTCCGGCCCCGCCGGATACACAGCCGCCCTCTACACCGCCCGCGCCAGCCTCAACCCCCTCGTCTTCAGCGGCGCGATCTTCGTCGGTGGCTCGCTGACGACCACGACCGAGGTCGAGAACTTCCCCGGCTTTCCGGGTGGCGTCCAGGGCCCCGAACTCATGGAGAACATGCGGGCCCAGGCCGAGAGGTTCGGCGCCGAGATGATCGACGACGACATCGTCGCCGTCGACCTGGCCGGGGACGTCAAGACCGTCACCGACACCGCCGGGACTGTCCACCGCGCGAAGACGGTGATCGTTGCCACGGGCTCCGGCTACCGCAAGCTCGGCCTGCCCAAGGAGGACGAGCTGTCCGGGCGGGGCGTGTCCTGGTGCGCCACCTGCGACGGCTTCTTCTTCCGTGACCGCGACATCGTGGTCGTCGGCGGCGGCGACACTGCGATGGAAGAAGCCACCTTCCTCACCCGCTTCGCCAGGTCGGTGACCGTCGTGCACCGGCGCTCCACCCTGCGCGCCTCCCAGGTGATGCAGAACCGCGCCTTCTCCGACGACAAGATCTCCTTCCTGTTCGACAGCGAGGTCGCCGAACTCCACGAGGAGAACGGCATGCTGTCCGGCGTGACGTTGCGCGACACCCTGACCGGCGAGACGCGCGAGCTGACCGCGACTGGCCTGTTCATCGCGATCGGCCATGACCCGCGCACCGAACTCTTCAAGGGCCGGCTGGAACTCGACTCCGAGGGTTACCTGAAGGTGGAGTCACCGTCGACGCGCACGAGCATCCCGGGCGTCTTCGGCGCCGGCGACGTCGTCGACCACACCTACCGCCAGGCCATCACCGCAGCCGGTTCCGGCTGTGCCGCCGCGCTGGACGCCGAGCGGTATCTCGCAGCCCTGACCGACGCGTCCGTGGCGGCCGAGGCCGTCGCGGTCGCTTGACGGCAACCCGCCCCGCCCCGTACGAGGAGACCTCCATGGCTCTCAAGAACGTCACCGACGACTCCTTCGGCCAGGATGTCCTCAAGAGCGACAAGCCCGTACTCGTCGACTTCTGGGCGGCCTGGTGCGGCCCGTGCCGCCAGCTCGCCCCCTCCCTGGAGGCGATCGCCGCCGAGCACGGCGACAAGATCGAAATCGTCAAGCTGAACATCGACGAGAATCCGGGCACCGCCGCCAAGTACGGCGTGATGTCCATCCCGACCATGAACGTCTACCAGGGTGGCGAGGTCGTCCAGACGATCGTCGGTGCCAAGCCGAAGGCCGCGCTGGAGCGCGAGTTGGCCGACCACCTCGGCTGAGTGGCGAAGGCAAGGGACCGGCTCCGCACAGGACCGGTCCTCGCGCCGCGTGGCGGTGCCGAAGAGATCCGGAGCCGCGGTATTACGGCTACACCCGGTCGAGAGCCTGCGTCGCCAGGCGGCCGGCCGCCGATTCAGGATCGCGCGCACCTAGTTCAGGCCGTCGTAGTTCACCGAGTACCACGACCAGGTGCTGCGGCGTTCGCGGTTCAGCAGGTCCGCCTCGGTCACCATCTTCAGATGGTGACTCACGGTCGGCTGCCGGAAGCCCAGGCAGTCGGCGATGGCCTTGAGTATGAGGGCCAGGGGCTCGGCCTCGTCCAGTTCGATGAGCAGGCATGGGAGGACGGGGCTATTCGAGGACACAGCAGAGCCCTTGACTCTGTCGGGGATCTTGGATGGTCGGGCTCAGCTGCCGAGAGTTCGCCAGGACTTCGGCCGGGGGATCTCGTGCTGGTCCAGGAAGGTCTGGAAGGCGGTCGGCGGTCTCGGTGAATAGGTTTCCTCGGGCGCTGACCGGCCGCTGAGGCGTTCGATGTTCACGGCGATGGCCGTGAGTACGTGTTGCAGGTGGGCTTTCGGCTGTCCTCGGTAGCGGCAGCGGCGCATGCCGTGTCCGTGGGCGAATTCGTTGATGGTGCCCTCGACTCCGGAGCGGACTGCGTAGCGGGCCTTCCAGTCGGGTGTCTGCTGCTCAGCACGGACTCGGAGTTGCAAGTCGCGGAGTTCTCGTGGGGGAAAGCCCACGGTGCGGGCGCTCTCGCGGGAGGTGGTGCACCGGGAACGGTCCGGACACGGCTGACACTGCCCCTTGGTGAACTTCGCGACGATCAGCGGGGCAGTGGTGGGCGAGGAGGTCGGGTAGAGGCCGTGCCAGCTGCTGCTGACCTGGCCCCGGGGGCAGGTGACCTGTCGGCGGTCGAAGTCGATGTGGAAGTCGTCCCGGTCGAAGCCTTCGTGCTGGCGGTGCTGGCGGGTGGGGTTGCCCGGTAGCGGCCCGGTGACGGTGACCCGGTGTTCGCGCTCGGCTCGTTCCAAGTGGACCATGGAGGTGTAGCCGCCGTCGACCAGGTGTTCTGTGGGCAGCAGTCCACGGCGCGTCAGGCGGGTGTGGATGCCGGGCAGGGCCTGGGCGTCCCGGATGGGGCTGGTAGTGGCGATGTCCGTGATCAGGTTGACGCGGGCGTCGGCGTCGCAGGTCTCAGTGACGTGGACCAGATAGCCGTTCCAGCGGGTGTTGCCCCGGATGGCCTGGCGGGCGTCCGGGTCGTAGGGCGAAATAATCCGGACGGCTCCTTTGGGTCGGCCGTCCTTCTCGGTGCGGGGACGCAGGACGCCGCGGGCGTCGACAAGGAAGTTCTGCACCATGATCTGCCGCAGGGCCCCGGCTCGAGGAGCACGCCGGTGGGACGGCAGGCTCTGGAGAAGTTGGTGGGTGTCCGCTCCGGCCTGCTTGAGACGGGTGACGGTGTGGCTGGGCCGGCTGGGCAGGCGGACAGGTCGGCCGTAACGGGTGGCCCAGTCGGCGTCCACCAAATCGTCCAGGACATCGGGCGTATCTTGGGAGGCTTCCTCCAGCGCGGCGCGGACTGCTTCACGTACCAGTTCTAGGGCCTGTGTGATGGTGTGATCAGTCTTGCCGATCCGGGTCCGTCTGGAGGGCGGATCCGGTAGGAAGACGATCGTGACGCGCAGGCAACTTACCGACGAGCAGTGGAAGTTGATCGAGCCGTACCTGCCGATAGGCGAGTACGGCCCGTACCCCGAGCGGCTGCGGGAGCAGTTCGAGGGGGTGATCTGGCGGTTCAGGACCGGCGCGCAGTGGCCTGAGCAGCCAGCTCGATCAGGCGCGTGACCGCGCCTGGCTGGGAGACCGAGACGGCGTGGGACGCATCGACCTCAACGGTGTGTGCGTGGGCGCGCCGGGCCATGAAGCGCTGTGCGGTCGGCGGGATGTTGCGGTCCTCGGTGGTGATCAGAGTCCAGGTGGGGAGGGTCTTCCAGGCAGCCCTGGTGGCCTTCTCCTTCAGGGCCGAGGCAGCCACGGGACGCTGGGTGGCGGCCATCAGGTCAGTGACGGATCTGGGCACGTCGGCGGCGAACTGGTCATGGAACTTCTCGGCCTTGATGTACTGGTCGGTGCCGGTGCCACCGCCGGGAAGGGGGAAGGGCACGTTGTTGAGGGTGGGGCCGAGAGTGCTCCCGGGAAACTTGTTGGACAGTTCCAGGGAACTTTCGCCCGCCGCGGGGGCGAAGGCGGCGATGTAAACCAGTGCCTTGACCTGGGCGTCACCGACAGCAGCCTCGCTGATCACGGAGCCGCCGTAGGAGTGACCGACAAGCACGACCGGTCCCTGCACGCTCTTCAGCACGCTCTGGATGTACTCGGCGTCACTGGCCAGCCCACGCAGCGGGTTGGCCGGAGCGACGACCGGATACCCTGCCCGCTGCAGGCGCTTGGTCACCCCGTTCCAGCTGGAACCGTCGGCGAAGGCGCCGTGCACCAGCACGACGGTGGGCTTCACGCCGCCTGCGCCACCATCCGCTGAAGCCGGTGCCGCCGGGACCGCGCACAGGGCGGCGACGGCGAATCCAGCCGCCGCGCTGTACAGGCGCCGTGTGGGGCGTCGTATGCCATGGACCGCACTCATGTGGTTCTGCCTTCCACGAGGCCCCCCTACGGCCATCAGCTTCATACGTCCGTGGCACCGAGCCAGCCCATCCAGTGCAATCGGGTGAAACCGATACGGCAGTCGGTGGAACCGCTTCTGTGAGAGGTGTGGCGGCACTTCCATCACGTCGACTTGGGCGAAGAAGGAGGTCAGCGCCGGCCTCGGAGCACCTAGTGTCCTGAGTCGGGAA
>NZ_LIQT01000133.1 GCF_001418415.1 Streptomyces hirsutus | reverse complement strand
GCTGGATGTGCTCGACCTGATCGCCGGCCTGCCGGTCACCACGGTGATCGCGCTGCACGACCTCAACCTCGCCGCGATGTACTGCGACCGGCTCCTCGTCCTGCGCGACGGCCGCACCGTGGCCGAGGGCCGCCCCGCCGACGTGCTCACCCCCGCCCTCATCGAGGAGGTCTACGGTGTCCGCGCCGAGGTGACGCGGCATCCCGGCCACCCGGTCATCCGCTTCCTGCGCGGGTCCGGCACCACGACGGCCCCGAGCCCGCCCTCCTGAAGGATCCCGGCCGGGAAAGGTGCGGGACGGCGGTGCGCACGCCGGGGGTGAACCCCCGCCGGGACGTTCTTTCGCTCTGCCCGTTCCTGATCGGTTGGGTTCCGTTGTTTTTCCGAAAAGGCAACTCGTCCTCCGTGTGGGGCGAATTCAAGGAATATGCGGAGGTGATTCCTTGTGCCGCGCTACCGTTGGCCGCCGTCGTGGTGTTCATGGCCGCGGCATCGGGGTGGGGGGGACATGTGCGAAGAAGCATGAAGACGATTCTGTTCGTTCACGGAACGGGCGTTCGGTCGAAGCGTGAGCGGGAAGCACTCGACAGGATCGGGGACGGTTTCCGGAAAGTACTGCCGGACACCGTGGTGGAGACGTGCTCCTGGGGCGACGTCCTCGGCGTGACCCCGGCGGACGAGACCGGCGCGCCGGACGGCACAGGACCCGCCTGGGCCCCCGACGGGCACGGAGTGGCCTGGTCGGATGCGGAACGGGCGGTATGGGCCCGGCTGTACGACGACCCGCTCTACGAGATCCGGACGGCGGTCCTGGCGGCACCCGGCGACGCGTCCGCCACCTCACCGAGGGCGCTGGACCTGCTGAGGACGCGTATCGGCGCCATGCCGGACGATCCCGAAGTCGGGGAATTGATCCCGGCAGGCGAACCCGGCGAGCAATTCCGTGCAGCCGTCACGGAATTGCTGCGTGCCCAGGAATTCGTCGCGGCCCTCCCCCTTCTCGCCGCGAGGGCGTCGCACGACCTGGTCGCACGGTCCGTCACCGCCGCGTACATCAGGTTCCGGGAACGGGACTCAGGCCCCGTTCTCGTGTCCGCCGAGGAACGCGACACACTGTGGCGTGCCATGGAGAAGCGTCTGGGCGGGGCCGCCCTCGGTGTCGGCGACAGGGCCCGGGCCGTCGCCTGGACCACGGCGCAGCACATGGCCCGTCCGGTGGTCCGGCGCCACCGGGAGGCCCTGCTGACCCGCACCACACCGGCGCTCGGCGACATCCTGCTCTACCAGGC
>NZ_LIQT01000132.1 GCF_001418415.1 Streptomyces hirsutus | reverse complement strand
TCAGCACTCCGACGCGAACCGTACGAACTGCCCCCAGCCTTCGCGGCCGACGGCGAAGGCTGGGCGGGTCACGTCCTTGGAGTCCCTTACGTGGACGGCCTGTTCGGCGATCGCGACCTCCACGCAGCTGTCGCCCTCACTGCCGCTGTAGCTGGACTTGAACCAGGCGAGTTCCGTCATACCGCTGCTCATAGCTCTCCTCGCAGTCGCTCCAGCAGGTCCCGGGATTCTGTGGGATTCAGGGCCTGCGAGCGCAGTGTTTCATAGCGCTGGCAGAGCACACTCACCTCTTTCGAGTCGGAGATCAGCCGCCCGTTCTTCTGCCCCTCGGAGTACCCAAGCCGCCGCCCCTCTGGGGTTTCCAGAACCTGTACCGGCCCATCCAGGCACGCGTGCAGCCCAGCCTCCAGCGGAACCACCTGGAGCGTCACATTGCGCGGCGCGGTGAGCTCAAGGACATGGTCCACCAGCCCACGCATCGCCTCCGCATCCCCGAACCGCCGCCGGAACACATGCTCCTCGACGATGAAGCTGAACGGCACCTTCGGCCGCTCCCGCATCACCGCCTGCCGTTCCATCCGCACGGCGAGCTGCACCTCCAGCTCCTCGTCGGTCCGCACCGGGATCGTGCCCTCGAACACCGCCCGCGCATACGCCTCCGACTGCAACAACCCCGGCACCAGCCGGCACTCGTACGTGCACAGGCTCACCGCCTCACGCTCCAGCCGCGCCCACCGCCGGAACCACGCCGCAAGCCCCGCCTCACCCCGCGCGAGATGGCGGGCGGCCTTCCGCAGCGCACCCGTGTTGCCCAGCGCCTCCTCCGCGCGCTCCACGAACGCCTCGTCCGGCATCCGGCGCCCCAACTCCACCGACTCCACCGTGTGTTTGGAGTACTGGACCCGGGCGCCGAGGTCGACCCGACTGAGCCCCGCGTGTTCGCGCAGCGCCTGGACGAAGGCGCCGAACGTGCGCAGGCTGTCCGACGGATGCGGCTCCCGCTCCCACTCCCCCGCCGGAACCACCCGCGTACCGGCGCCCCCGGCCGCCTCCCCTTCGACGATGTCCATCCGCCGCCCCTCTCTGCGTACCGCGCCCCGACGGCCCCTTTCGCCGCCCCGCGCTCACCACCCAGAGTGACGGAAGAACCGTCGTACCGTCCACTCTGCGTGCCCGTACGGTGACTCCGCGTACGGGGCGTCGCACTCGTCCCCACCCGCATCCGACCGCCACTCTGGCGCCATGGAGAGCGAAGAGAAACCCTCCGGTACCGCCGACCGGAGCCACGGTGGGGACGTGCCGGCCGGAGCCGCCGCGTGAGCCGTCACCCGAGCCGGGCCGCGCCGACCGACCGTCTTCCTCCGTCGGTCGCCCGTGGGAACGCGCGGTCCGAAGGCGTCCGCGGCGCCGTCTCCGATTCCGACGTGGGACCGCGCCAGCACCAGGACGAGGCGCACAGCTCGTGAGCGGGGAACCGCACGCTCGGCTGTTCGCCGGACAGCCCCGCATGACGCTCCGCGTCTCCCGCGACTTCGGACGGACCCGGTACCGCGAGCGGGCCGTGTTCCCCACGGATGGTCCCGCACCCCCGGCCACGTCCGAGTGGCCACCGTCCCGGTGCTCGCGGCGCACGGGACGCGGTAAGGGCTCCGGCCTCTGAGGCGTCTTCCGCTTCTCCCCCGAACTCCCGCCCGATACGCGGGCGGCGGCGGCCGGTTCTGGCCGCGACCAGATGAGCAGGAAGAAGGTGCAGTGATGCAGAACGGAACCACCCTGTACGCGCTCGACATCAGCGGGGCCTCGTTCGTGAAGGCGTGCGGCGGCCCCTGCACCGAGGGGTGCGTGACCCTGGCCCGGATCGGCGAGGGTGCCTGGGCCCTGGGCGACAGCAAGCGGCCGGACGCGCAGCCGCTGCGGTTCACCACGGAGGAGCTGGGCGCGGCCGGTATCGACCCGGCGCGCTTCGGCCTCGACGTCTGATCCTCCCCACCTCCCGCCGGCCGGGCCGGGCCCCGTCCCCGCGCCCGGCCGGCACTTCTCGAAACGGGAACGGCTCGTGCACCACCACGGCTATCTGTGGACCGGCCCGAAAGAACGCTTCGACGACGAGGCCCTGCGGCGGCCGCCGCATCCCGATCCGCCCCCGGCCGGAAGCAGACCGGAACTGATCCAGCGCTACCGCCAGGTGGCCGCGGAGTTCTCCACGTCGGACCTCCCGCCCCTGGAGACGGCGTACTGGCTCGTCAAGCCCCGTTCATCGGTTCGGGGCACGTGGGACGAGGCGAAGGAAGCGGCGGCCTGGCTCGGTGAGCGGCTGGCCGAGTACGCCCCCCGGTTCGCGTCGGAGAGCGACCAGGACACCACGCGCCTGGCCCGACTGGTGAACGCCGCCGCCGGACGACTGCACGCGGGTGCCGACGTGTCGTACGGCTGCTACCTCGAACGCCCCTCGTACCTCTCCCTGGCCGTGGTCACGTGCTCCCCCAACCGCGCGACCCCCGGACTGGCCTGCCCGTGCGCGTAGAGCAGGCTCGGCACTCGCCCCCGCCCTGACCGCACGCCTCGGCGCCAACCCCAGAGAGCCCCACCAAACGGGTGATCACACCTCAAAAACCAACGAATGTTCTTGCTTCGCGCATAGTTTCACGTCATGCCCAACGTCAGTCACGACACCCTGCACGGCTTCCTGCCGGGACGTCCGAAAGCGCTGAACCGTGCGCTGGACCTCCTGGACCTCGGAATCCCGCCCGGTGTCACCACCGAGACCCTTGCGACGGACGCATCCAGCGCCCCGAAGATGTTCACCCGGCAGATGGACTCCGTGCTGCGGGTGGTCCGTCCCGACGGGCGCGATCCGTTCATCCTGCTGGTCGAGGCACAGAGCGGCATCGAAACGAAGAAGGAGACCTCGTGGCCGTACTACGTCGCGTACTTGCGTGACCGGTACAAACTCGAGGTCGTCCTGCTGGTCCTGTGCGTGGACACGGCAACAGCGGCATGGGCGGCCAGACCTCTGCGCACCGGCCTGGGGCGCCCCACCCAGGTGACAGTGCCTCACGCACTGGGCCCGGCCAACGTTCCGCGTGTCAGCCGGATCCAGGATGCCTCAGCCGACCTGGAATTCGCCGCCTTCTGTCTGTGGATCCACAGCAACGACCCGGACATCGAGGGCATACTGACGGTAATGGGCGAGGCGTTGGCCCAGGACACGGACCGCGAAGCGCGGGACGACCTGGCGGGACTGATCGAGGACGGCTTGGGCAGCGAACACGCCCGGAAAATCTGGAGGAACCTGATGGAAACCCTCTTCACCCCCAGGCAAGGCACCATCGTGGGCGACGCCCGCCTCGCAGGACAGGAAGAAGGACGCGAGGAAGGACGCGTGGCCGGAAAGGCCGAGCAACTACTGCGCCTGATGGAGCGCCGCGGCTTCTCGATGACGGAAGAGACCCGACAGCGCGTCATCACCTGCACGGACATGCCGCTCCTGGATCTCTGGTTCGACCGCGCCATCGACGCCACCACCCTCGACGAGATCTTCACCAGGCCCTCCGCCACGGACCGCGTCCCCGCCCCCGCCCAGAGCCCGGAGCACACCGCAGTCCCCAGCCAAGAGCCGAGGAACCCCGGGCCCTCGGCCAACTGACACCAAAAGCGCACGCCCGGCCGCACCCCACTCCGGGGTGCGGCCCGCTCGGTTCATGGCCCGGTCCCCAACGCCTCGCACATGCCCGTTCCGCAAGCGCACCGACTCCTCTCCGCCGCCGTACGGTCACCCCGCGTACGGGGCGCGGCACTCGCCCCCGCCCCCACCCGACCGCCAGTCTGACGGCATGAACCACGCAACATCCCCAGTGGGCGCCCCCGCCGGCACCTTCACCCAGCTGCTGTCGTCCACGCGGCGCGGCGCCCGTCTCGCCCGGCTCCTCGCCGTGACCGAACTGCGCTCCCGGGGCGCCTCGCAGGACCTCACGGAACGTGCCGAACTCGTCGTCGCGGAACTCGCCGCCAACGCCGTCCTGCACGGCCGCGTGCCCGGCCGCTGCTTCCGGCTCACGCTCGCCCTCGACCCGGCGGCCGGCCGCCTCCGTATCGAGGTCAGCGACGCCCGCGGAGACCTCCGCCCGCTCCCCCGCCCCACGGACACCGCGTCCGACCCACTCAGCACCACCGGACGCGGCCTGACCCTCGTCACCGCCCTCGCCGACCACTGGGAGTGCGTCCCCTACCCGCCGAGCGGCAAGACCGTCCAGGCCGACCTGCTCGACATCACTCCCTGATCACTTCGACGACCTACCGCTCCGGCGTCCCCACCCGGCTTCGGCACTACGGCGTCAATCACACCGAACAAACCCCCTTCGGGATCAGTACAGGTTGGACATCTCGTCGAAGTCGCTGAACGGTGGTCTGGGCCTCCCGCTGACCTCACGGAACTCGTCCGGGTCGTAGTGAAGCCGGAAGGTGTGGGTGTGACCGTCGTCGACCCAGTACAGAGTGATGGCGGAGAGCAGGTCACGCGCCGTCCAACGGGTGCGGGACCGGATCCCCTCTTCCTGGTCGAGAATCCAGTCCTCGACGTATTCCGGGAGGCTGAAGGTCAGCCTGTAGGCACGTCCTTCGCGGGGTTCGAGAGACCAGAGGGGATGCCCTGCCTTCCGCTCGCTCCTGCGCACGCGCACCGCGTGAGTGGGGTGTTCGCGCGCGTATCTGAAGAAGTGCTGGAGATCGTCGGAGACAAGCCCGAGGACGAAAGGAGCCGCGGGAAAGGCGAGGACGAGTCCGAGCGACAGACACTGCAGGTCTGCCACCAGCGTGTCGAGCGGACGAGTCACCGAGGGGGAGCTGGGCACGGGGTCTTCGTGCATGTCCAGCAGGTGGCGGCGTACGTAGTTGCGGATCTCGTACACGGTGGGCCGCTGGCTCGGAGGCATCGACTTGGTCGCGTCGTAAACCGACTTGGCAGCGGCCTTCACCAGCCCGCACAGGGGCTTGAAGTCAGGCAGAGAAAGATCGATGAGCGAGATCTGATGGGCCAGCGCGAACTCCTGCGCGTCCCGCGTGAACCCTGACGTCGAGAAGATCGCGTAACTGTAGTGGTAGCGCGTCCTCGGGCGCCGAGGGCCCGCACCGTTGCTCAGCGTGGTGACGACGCCTTCGTTCAGATCGTGCACGACACCGTGGCCGTTTCGCACGACAGCAAGTCCGACCCGGTAGCTGGTGAACTTGGCCTCGGCGAACAGACGGATCGGGAGCGAGAACGGAGGGACGTACGGGAACTCCCCCAAAGCGTCCGCCTGGTGCCAGGCACCCCGCCCCCGAACCACCAGCCCGTGTTTGCGCCTCTCCAGCACCTTCCACGGGTGCCTGGCCGTGTCGTCCGCCTCCGTCAGTAGACGGTATCCACTGGACCTCAGCAGCCAGGCGAGCACCTCTTCGAGCAGGTACCCCTGCAGTGTTCTCAACCCCACCATGGGGTGACCTTAAGCGCCGCGCATCTGATCACTCATCAGAATGCTGGAAGAGCGCTCACCAGCACACGCTCCGGGAGAGGATGCGGCCGGCGTCGGTCGGGCGGCGGGCTTTCCCTGTCACGCCCGCGCGACCGCACTAGATCCGCACCCTCCACTCTGAGCCCTTATGCCTCCGCGGGCAGCGCGGGGAACACGACCACCGAGCCGTCTCTGTCGCGGGCGATCTCGATCGCCACGTCCGTCGGGCGGCCGTTGAGTGCGACGCCGTCGCCCAGGCGGCGGATCTGGTACGCCGCGCGCAGGAGCCGGTCGACCTCACCGGTCGTGAAGACGGGGCGCTTGCTGTTCGGGCGCGCCAGCTCCAGCGTCGACAGGCGCACCAGCACCCCGGCGATGCCCGACTCCAGCTCGTCGAGACGCCGCTCGTCGTCCTTGAGCGAGCGGGCGAAGTTCTCGAACAGGTTGTCGGGCTCGCTCTGGGCTCGCTCGACCGCCTGGAGGACGTTGACGCGCCGCTTCAACGCCATGGCCAGCGCCGCCAGTTCGACGTGGGTGCGGAACGTTCCGCCCTGGTCGTCCACGCCGGGGAACGACTCGGTCAGCGTGCCGATCTCGACGGGCTCGCCGGCGGGCAGCTTGTCGAGTGCGCTCCGCCAACGGGCGAGACGGATGTCGGCCTTGCTCAGTGCCGTGTCGATGGTGTGCACCGCCGAGTCGAGTCCCAGCGAGACACCGAGCTTGCCCTGGTCGAGCAGGATGGCCGTGGCCTTGTCGATGGCGGGACGGCAGCCGTTGAGTGCGCTGTGCTCGTCGTCGAGCTTGTCGGCCTGAAGCTGCTCCAGCAGGTCCGTGATGTGCGCGATGGCCTGCTGCCGCTTGCGGTCGGCGTGCGCGCTCACCCCGACGGCCACCGCCATCAGCACGAGCGGAGCGGCCACGGTGAGCACCGTGCCGCCCGCGGCCGCGGCACCGGCGGTCGCACCCGCGCCGCCGACCGTGCCCGCCGCTGCCGCTCCGCTGACCGGCACAAGTGTCGCTTTGGCGGCGATCTGGCCCGTCGTCGAATGCACGAGGGTGCCGTAGAACTCGCCCGTCGACCCCTTCGGCTCCATCCAGCGAACCAGCCCCTGTCCGAACTCGGCGGCGACCTTCGCCGGGACCACCACGCGGCACAGGATCTCGCCGGAGGCCGTCGCCTTGGCGGCCGTGGCGGAAGCCTTCGCCGACTCGGTGATGAGCTGCGACAGGTGCTGCGCCAGGGGGCTGGCGGCATCGAGCGGGATGCCCCGGCTGCGGTCGAGCTTGTCGGGCAGCGGGTGCGCCTCGAGCGTGGCGATCGGCTGGTCGGCCAACGCGGCCAGCACGCCGCGCAGTTCGACCAGCCGCTCGGCCGTCATCGGCCCGCTCCCGATCACCGCCGGCACCTGGACATCACGTGTCGCCAGCGTCCAGACCGGAACGTTCGGCGCCTTGCGATAGTCGATCATCGTCCCCCCCCAACTCTTCCCCACGTCAGCCTGCGTCTGACGTCCCAGCAGAACGGTATAACCGAATCACGGCACCGTGTGTCACTCGATCCACATCGACCACCTCCCGGCACAGCGGGCCGGCGCAGGCGACGCGAGCACAACGACCGGCGCCCGCTCAGTGACTGGAACCGTGACAATCGAACAACCCGCAGCATAGGGTCCGTTGACAGTGCCAACGGACCCTTCTAGCGTTGCTTAGGTATGCGGGGGTCACGTCACGGGGGACGGTCCTCTCGTCCGGGCCGCGGACGAGCCGCACAGCGTGTCACTGGTTGGGGGATGGTTTGACGCGGAACCGGGTACGTCTCAGCGGCGGCTCGAGCTGGCAGACGGACTTCCGTCGCAGGACCACGGGGCGCCCCGTGCGTACCGCCATGGACGTCGCTCGTCTCCACCGGAACCTCAACGACATACTCCTCGACCTCAAGCGTGCCGTGGAAAGATACGCGGTGGCCGAGGCGACCGGACTGTACTCGCTGGCCTGGTCCCAGGTGGCCGAGGCGCCGCCCAGCGAGACCAGGAAGCAGCGGGAAGAACTTCAGGTGTTCAAGAAGGTGCTCAACTCCGCGTCCTGGCTGGAGGAGGGGCGTCGTCGTGCGGCGGCGGCCGATGTCCGGCAGGAAGCCCCGACCCGGCGGCGCTCCACGGTGCGTCCGGGTGCCCGCCCGGCCGAGAAGCGCGCCAGCGGTCACGTGCCGCGCCGCGAGGCGAAGCCCGTCAAGGACACCGGGGCGAACCGTCCGCCCTCGCACACGGCCGGTTCCGGTTCTCGGACACCGGCTCGTCGTGACGAGCCGCCCCTGCTGGGGACCGGTCAGCGGGCGGAGATCGCCACCGAGCTCCGCCCGCTGCTGGAGCAGACCGCCCGCATGGGCGCGACCACCACCTGGTCCCGTATCGGCAAGCGCCTCCCCGTACTGCCGCGGCTCCACCGGGACGACCAGAGCGTCATCCTGTGGCTGGTGGACGAGGAACGCCGGGAGGGAGAGCCCCTTCTCTGCGCTCTCGTCACGGTCGGCGACCGGCAGATGCACCCCCGTTTTCCGGTCATCGCGGAACAGCTCGGCCTGGCGTGCTCGGGCACCGCCGCCCAGCAACAGATGACATGGAGCTACGAGGTGCTGAAAGCCCATCAGTACTGGCGGCATCGGCGCCCCGGGCACGGCTGAGAGATTCGGCCGCTCGTCGGGTACCCGGACCGTGTGCGAGGAAGCGGCCGGATCGACGCGCGGCGAGGTACCGGAAACGTGACCGTCGCGTTGCTCACCATGACCGGCTGATCCCACAGTCCGCCTTCCCGTCCCATCACCCCGAGGAGACCCGGCCGATGGCCACCGTGCTGTTCAAGGACACGACCCACCAGGTAGCCGACCTGATCACCGACATCCGGCGCGGTGAGATCGCCCTGCCCGACCTGCAACGGCCCTACGTGTGGCAACCGGCCAAGGCGCGCGAGCTGTTCGACTCGATGTACAAGGGCTTCCCGGTCGGCTATCTGCTCTTCTGGGAGACCGGGATCGAGCCCGGGGCACGGCAGATCGGCGAAGGGGCCAAACCGGAGGCGGCTCGCCGGCTCATCGTCGACGGCCAGCAGCGTCTCACCTCGCTCTTCGCCGTCATGACCGGCACGCCCGTGGTGAGGGAGGACTACCGCACGACGCGCGTCCGGCTCGCCTTCCGCCCCTCGGACGACACCTTCGCCGTCACGGACGCGGCCATCGAGAGGGACCCCGAGTACCTCCCTGACATCAGCGTGCTGTGGGACACCGCGACAGGACGCCGCAAGGTCATCCGTGACTTTCTCGCCCGCCTGAACGACAAGCGTCCCCTCACCGAGGCCGAGGAGGACCGGATCCAGGACGCGCTCGACCGTCTGCACGACCTGGAGAGCTACCCGTTCAAGGGGGTGGTGCTCTCGGCCGACATCGACGAGGAGCAGGTCGCGGAGATCTTCGTCCGTATCAACAGCGAAGGCGTGAAGCTCGACCAGGCCGACTTCATCCTGACGCTCACCTCCGTGTTCTGGGAGGACGGACGCCGCGCCCTGGAAGAGTTCTGCCGCCAGTCGCGGACTCCCGCTCTCCACGGTGCGTCACCCTTCAACTGGTACATCAAGCCCAAGCCGCCCCAGCTGCTGCGTGTGGTCGCCGCCGTCGGCCTGGACTCCGCCGTGCTCAAGCAGGTCTACGCGACCCTGCGCGGACGGGACGCCTCGGGAAAGCTGTCCCCCGAGCAGCGCGAGGCACGCTTCGAACAGCTCCAGCAGGCGCAGAAGCACGTCCTCGACCTCCAGCACTGGCACGAGTTCTTCCTCTGCCTGGAGCGCGCCGGCTTCCGCGGCGAGAAGATGATCTCCAGCCAGAACGCGCTGCTCTACAGCTACGCGCTCTGGCTGATCGGCCGCGTCCGCTACGACGTCCCCCTCGACCGGCTCCGGTCCGTCATCGCGCGCTGGTTCTTCATGGCTCAGCTCACCGGCCGTTACACCGGTTCGGTGGAGTCCCAGATGGAGCACGACCTCGCCCTGCTGCGGGAGATCCCGCACGGCGACGCGGACGGTTACACCACCACCCTCGACCGGGTCGTCCGGGAAACCCTCACGTCGGACTTCTGGACCATCACCCTGCCCAACACGCTGAACAGCTCCGCCGCCAAGTCGCCTGCCCTGCTCGCGTACATCACGGCCCTCAACATCCTGGACGCGGACGTCCTGCTGTCCGACGTCAAGGTCCGTACGCGGCTCGACCCGGCCGTCCTCGCGCGCAAGGGCGTCGAGCGGCATCACCTCTTCCCCCGGAAGTACCTGCAGAACTCCCTCGGGATCACCACCAGCGCGCGCATCAACCAGATCGCCAACATGGCGCTGCTGGAGTGGAGCGACAACATCGCCATCTCCGACCAGGCGCCGGCGCAGTACTGGCCCGCGCAGCTGGCCGCCAAGGGGCTGCCCGCCGACGTCCTGGCCCGTCAACGCTACCTGCACGCGCTGCCCGACGACTGGCCGTCGATGGACTACGACGCCTTCCTCACCGCTCGCCGTGTCCTGATGGCGCAGGTCGTCCGTGGTGCCTTCGGGCAGTTGGAGAACGACTCCTACCGCCCTGTGTACAGCGCCCCGACCGTCGTGCCCGAGCAGCGCACGGCGAGCAGGCTCCCCTCCCGCCGGATCAAGCTGTCGGAGCTGCTGGACGCCGGTCTGATCAGCTCTGGAACCGTCCTCACCCCCGCGTGGGAGGAGTACGGGCAGGTGGCCGTCGTCGACTATCAGGGCCGCATCCGGCTCGACGAGCAGATCCACGACACCCCTTCCGGAGCCGCCAACGCAGTCGGAGCAGGGACCAACGGCTGGACCTTCTGGCTGGCCGACACCCCCGAAGGGCAGGTCTCGCTGGCCGATCTGCGCGCCGCCCTGTCGGAGGAGATCTGACACCTCACCCATGCTTGTTGACGATGTCAACGTGTAGCCTGTGCGTGTTCGACGCAGGTGTCGCCCTCTCCTGGAAGGTCACCCACGCCCCAGCCCGACCGTCTCCCCGGCACACCCGAGTTCCGCATCAAGCTGCCGCAGGACGGTGCCGAGGCGCGTGGGTGGCTGCTGACGCAGTTCGGCGGCAACGGAACGAACAAGTTCCTGCTGCGGGAGGGGTCCCTCGTGACCGCCGAGGAGTGGCCGGGGCTCGGCCGCCATGCCCGCCGGTTCCGGGCGGAACTCCGCGCGGACGGCGCGCTCGTGGACGCCCCGGCCGCCCCCGGACAACCCCAGGACGCGCCCGCGCGCTGGGTGGTGACCCGGGACATCGGGTGCAACTCCTCCTCGGCCGCCGCCGCGTTGGTGTACGGCTACGACGCCTCCGGCCCGGAGTCCTGGCGCACCGTCGAGGGCCACCCGCTCGCCGACTACCTGTCCACCGGCTGGCGCGCCCCGCGCAAGGCGTGGCTGGTGCGCGGGTCCAATGTCTCGGGGCACAACCTGGTGCGGCGGATGTGGCTGGAGGAGGGGTTCGTCTCGCTCGCGGGCGCGCACCTGCCGCCCCTGGAGGAGGCCGATCCGACCAAGAGCGCGCTGCGCCGCTTCGTCGAGGAGGGGTACGAGGGCGCGGCCTCGTACAACCAGAAGCAGGGTCTGGTCGACGAGCTGCACGCCTTCCTGACACAGATACGCGTCGGCGACACGGTGGCCACCATCGGCGACGGCCGGCTGCACGTCGGGCAGATCACCGGGGAGGCCGTGCAGAGCGCGTCGCCGGGCGGGCTGTCCAATCTGCGCCGGACCGTGGCCTGGCAGGCGGCCGGCCACGCGTACGAGGAGCTGCCGGAGGAGGTGCGGCAGAAACTGTCCGTGCAGCACGACGTCGTCGACCTGACCGGTGTCCTGGACGCGCTGGACGGGCTCACCGGGCAGGCGGAGGGCACGGACCCGGCGGAGACCGGGGACACCGGCGAGCGGCCGGCGTAACGGGAGCTGAACCTGCCGGACATCACCGAAGCACTCGCCGCCGACCTCCTCGTCCACGACCGGGCCTGGCTGGAGGAGATGCGCGAACTCCTCCTCGACGAGAAGCAGATGGTGCTCTACGGCCCGCCGGGTACGGACAAGACGTACCTGGCGATGAAGCTGGCCGAGTACTTCGGCGGCGGCCCGGAGCAGGTCAAGATCGTGCAGTTCCACCCGTCGTACGCGTACGAGGACTTCTTCGAGGGGTTCCGGCCCGTGGAGGACCCGGAGACGAGGGAGGTGGCGTTCCGGCTGACGGCGGGCCCGCTGCGGGAGCTGGCCGATCTCGCCTCCCGCGAGGGCAACCGGCACATCCCGCACTTCCTGATCATCGACGAGATCAACCGTGCCAATCTGGCGAAGGTCTTCGGCGAGCTGTACTTCCTCCTGGAGTACCGGACCAGGTCCGTCCGTCTCACCTACTCCGGGGACGACTTCGCGCTGCCGCCCAACCTCTTCGTGATCGGCACGATGAACACCGCCGACCGGTCGATCGCCCTGGTCGACGCGGCGCTGCGGCGCCGTTTCGCCTTCGTGGAGCTGTCCCCGCGCACCGAGCCGACCGCCGGGCTGCTCGCGCGCTGGCTGAAGCGTGAGGGCAGGGACCTGGAGCCCGCCCGTCTCCTCGATGCCCTCAACGCCCGCATCGAGGACGCCGACTTCGCCATCGGCCCCTCGTACCTGATGAAGCCGGGCGTGTACCGCGACAGCGGCCTAGAACGGACCTGGCGCACGAAGATCCTGCCGCTGCTCGAGGAGTACCACTACGGCGAAGGAATCGACGTCGCCGCCCGCTACGGCCTCGACGCGCTGCGCGAGCAGCACCCGTGACCGTGCCTGTGCCCGTGTCCGAGGTGGCGCTGCGCGAGTACGGACCCGCCGTCTCCGTACCGCTGGGTGCCGAGGCCGGGCGGGCCCTTGCCGCCTCCGGCATCCTGGAGAGCGCGACCCCGGATCCCGGCCGGGAAGGGCACTGGCTGCTGCGGGCGGGCAGCCGGGTCGGCGCCGTGCGCACGTCCGGCGGTCCGGTAGTACGGATCATGCCCAAGACCCCGGTGAGCCGGCTGTTCTTCCTGCTCGGGTTCAGCCTCGACCCGGCACGCGCCTGGCGCGACAGCCGGGAGGGCACCGTCGACACCGGCGCGTACGACGATGTCGTCCCCGCGCTCGCGCACGCCGTGGAGCGGCAGATCGACGCGGCGCTGCAGCAGGGGGTCCTCCAGGGCTACCGGGAAGTGGAGAAGTCCGCGCTGGTCGTACGCGGGCGGCTGCGCGAGGCCGAGCAGATCCGGCGGCACTTCGGCCGCACTCCGCCCGTGGAGATCGCCTACGACGCGTACACCGCCGACACCGCCGAGAACCGCATCCTGCGCGCCGCCGCCGAGCGGTTGCTGCGGCTGCCGGGCGTCCCCGGTCCCGTCCGGCGGCGCCTGGCCCATCAGCGCGTCCGTCTCGCCGACGCCCTTCCGCTGGTGCGGGGACAGGAACTGCCGCGTTGGCAGCCGTCGCGCCTCAACTCCCGCTACCAGCCCGCACTGCGGCTCGCCGAGGCCGTCCTGCGCGGCTCCTCGCCGGAACACCGGCCGGCCGGGTCCGAACCGCTCGCCGTGGACGGCTTCCTGCTCGACATGAACAAGTTGTTCGAGGACTTCGTCACCGTCGCCCTGCGCGAGGCCCTCCGGGAGCACGGCCTGACCGCGCGCCTCCAGGACCTCCACCACCTCGACACCGCGGGTCTCGTGCGGATGCGCCCCGACCTCGTCGTCCGCACCGGCGACGGACGCACCCCGCTCGCCGTCGTCGACGCCAAGTACAAGGTCGAGAAGGCCGACGGACTCCTCAACGCCGACCTGTACCAGGCGCTCGCGTACGCCACCGTGCTCGGTCTGCGCGAGGCGCACCTGGTGTACGCGGCCGGACGGCAGCCCGAGCGCTTCCACGAGGTGCGCGGCACGGCGGCGGGGCCGGAGGGACGCGGAGTGCGGCTGTATCAGCACAGCCTCGACCTCTCCCGCGAACCGGACCAGTTCATGTCGGTTTTCCGGAACATCGCCGGACGGCTGGCCGACACCACTGCCCGTTCACGATCATGAAACGCCGTCAGGCGGAAAGGAAGTGCCCTCATGCCCCGGCTCGCCTTCGCCCAGAGCTTCTGGGACGGCTACGACACCCTGGAGAAGCCGGTCCGAGCCGGAGTGCGCAAGGCCATGGCGAAATTCCAGGCCATGAGCGTCGCCGAACTCAACGCGGACAAGGGACTGCACCTGGAGTCCGTCCAGAACGCCCGTGACCCGCGGATGCGCACCATACGCATCACCGACTTCTGGCGGGGCGTCGTCCTCTCCCCCGACGACGGCAGCGACATGTTCCTCCTGGTCAACGTCCTGCCGCACGACGACGCCTACACCTGGGCGGCGAAGCGCCTGTACAGCGCGAACTCCGCGACCCGGGCCCTGGAGGTACGCAACGCCGTCGCCCTGGACGAGCTGACACCGCTGTACGAGACGGCCGCACGCACGGCTCCCCGGCTGCTGTTCGCGGGCGTCTCCGACGGCACGCTGCGCGAACTCGGCATCGACGGCCAAGTGCTGCGCGCCGCGCGTTCCCTGGTGGACAAGGCCCAGCTGGATGCGTTCTCCACGCTCCTGCCGGAGGATCAGCTGGAGGTGCTGCAGTACCTCGCCGAGGGTTTCGGCCCGGAAGAGGTCTACCGGGACGTCGTCGCCGTCCGCCGACCCGCCGACGCGCCCGCCGAGCCGGTCGAGGACCTGGCCACGGTGATCGCCAACACTCCCGCACGCATCCGCCTGGTCACCGGGCCGCAGGAGCTGGAGGAGGTCCTGGAGAAGCCGTTCGCGGCCTGGCGGGTCTTCCTCCATCCCTCCCAGCGGCGCGTCGCCCACCGCACCTCGTACGGGGGTCCCGTCCAGGTCACCGGCGGACCCGGGACGGGCAAGACGGTGGCCGCCCTGCACCGGGTCAAGCACCTGCTCGGCCGTTCCGAGGACGGCCGCGTCCTGCTCACCACGTACACGAACGCGCTCGCCGCCGGACTGCGCGAGATGCTCGGCCTGCTCATCGACGAGGACGAGAAGCTGCTGGCGCGAGTCGACGTGACGACGGTCGACGCCTACGCGAACGGCGTCGTACGCGCGAAGTCGGCGGCCGCGCCCAAACCGATCGGGGACCGGGAACAGCGGCAGTTGTGGGAGAAGGCAGTCAAGCAGCTCGGTCTGCCCTTCACCGACCGGTTCCTGGCCCAGGAGTACCGGCACGTCGTGCTCGGCCAGGACCTGAGCGATCTCGACGCCTACCTCGGTGCGAGCCGCCGGGGCCGCGGCACCGGTCTCGGTCCCACGCGCCGCCGAGAGGTGTGGAGCGGCGTGGAGCGGTTCGAGCAGTTCCTGCGCGACCGCGGCGAAACCACACACCTGCGGGTCTGCGCCCGCGCGGCGGAACTCCTCGCCGGCGAGCCGGCCCCGTACGCCCACGTCGTCGTCGACGAGGCACAGGACCTGCACCCCGCGCAGTGGCGCGTGCTGCGCGCCGCCGTGCTCCCCGGCCCCGACGACCTGTTCGTCACCGGCGACCCGCACCAGCGGATCTACGACTCACGGGTGTCGCTCGGCTCCCTGGGCATCGCCACGGCCGGCCGCAGCTTCCGGCTGCGCGTCAACTACCGCTCCACCGAGGAGATCCTCGCCTGGTCGGCGCGGCTCCTCGCACCCGTCACCGTCGAAGCGCTCGAAGGTGAGGGGACGGACTCGCTGGCCGGGTACCGCTCCCTGCTCCACGGGCGCCGCCCCCAAGCGCAGGGGTACGCGATCCGGCAGGAGGAGACCGAGGCCCTGGTGAACCGGGTCCGGGCGCTGCTCGGCGAGGGCCTCGCACCGCACGAGATCGGCGTGTGCGCACGCTTCAACCTCTCCCTGGACGCGGCCGAGGAGAAACTGAGAGCCACCGGTATCCCGGTGCTGCGGGTCAAGGGACAGGCCCCCCGGGATGCCGAGGGGATACGACTGGCGACGATGCACGCGATGAAGGGGCTGGAGTTCCGGGCGGTGTCCGTCCTCGGCGTCAACGAGGGCGCCGTCCCGTTCGCCCGGGAGATCACCCCGCGTGAGGCGGACCCCCCTGCAGCACGACGCCGACCTGCTTCGGGAACGCTGCCTCCTCTTCGTCGCCTGCACGCGCGCTCGCGAAGCGCTGAGTGTGACGTGGAGCGGAGCTCCGAGTCCGTTCCTGCCTCCCGCCGCTTGACCGGCCGCCCGACGCACGCTCCGATGCGGAGGAGTGAGGACGGTGCGGGGCGCCCAGAGGGGTGTCCCGCACCCTCCTCACTCCTCCGGTACCAGAGCACCCGCGGCAAGGCCGTCACGGGCGACTTCGGCGAGCTGCCGACTCAGCTCGTCGACCTTGCGCATGCCTTCCTCGAACGCGGACAGGGCCCGGAAGGCAGTGCCGTACCGACGCTGTTCGTCGATGCCCATGCGGGGGATACGGGAGCCCCTGCCGTCAAGGCGGTAGGTACCGCTGGCGCTTGTGGACCGGCGGGCGTTAGCGGAGCTGCGCAGGAATCCCCGCAGATAGTCCGTGTCGAGCTGCTCGCTGGCCGAGACCGGCTCCGGACCGTCGTACGTGACGAGTCCGGCGCGGGCGAGATCCGCGACGCTGGTGGTGGCACCGTCCAGTGAGCCCGGTTCGCCGCCCGGCGCAAGTTCGGGCAGAAGGGTGGCGAGCCGACGGACCTGGTCCTCCAGTTCCTTGCGCAGGGCGGCGTATTCACCGGGATAGTCGCGGTGCCGGGACCGGAGATGGTTGCCGGGGGTCAGGTCGACGGTCTCGTCGAGGAGTTCGATCAGCGGCACGTCGGCGACCTGGTCGGGGCGTGGTTCCAGGCTCCCGTCGGGGCTGTTGCCGGTCAGGTCGACCATGCGCACGGTCTGGTTCGTGTCCGCGGCTCCCGCGTTCTCGGGGCGCCTCAGACACCACAGATGAACGGGCAGGGCGTGAGAGGTCGCCGTCCCCGGCGGCAGGGCGACCACTTGGCGCACGATCCCCCGGCGTACGAGCTCTGCTCGGATACGGCGGCCTGCCCTGCGATAGGCGACCGAGGCAGGCATGACCATGAGGACCTGGCCGCCGGGCTCGGTGTGCGCATAGGAGTGCTGGAGCCACGCCAGCTCCCCTTCGGCCTTGGACGGGGTGCCGAGTTCCCAGCGGGAGTCGAGCAGCAGTTCCTCCCGCCCCCACTCGGTCACGCCGGTCGGCGGGTCGCAGACGACCAGGTCCGCCTTGAGATCCGGCCATTCGTCCGCGCGCAGGGAGTCACCTGCCGCGATGCGCACGTCCGATCGGCCCAGGAGATCGGCGCGGAGCTGCGCGAAGCGGGCACTGTCGGCATCCGTCTCCTGGCCGCAGCAGCGCGTTCCCGCTTCGGAGGCGACGGACAGGAGCAGCACCCCGATGCCGCAGGCGGGATCGAACACCGTGGCGTCGGCCCGCAGTTCGGGAGCGAAGTGACACATGGCACGCACCACGCGCTCGGACGTCACCTGGTCCGAGCCCGCACGCCGAGCGGAGTCCATGAATCGTTCCGTCAGTGCCTTCACCAGGTCGACGGGCGCTTCGGTCCGGGCGAGCTCTTGCACACGGGTGGCGACGTCATCCGGCAGGCTTGGCTCACTTTCTCCGGCCAGCGCCAAGGCCACCTCTGCCAGACCCGCGACCATCTGTTCCCCGTAGGCAGTTCTCATGGCCTGCCACAGCTCGACCTCGGGCGACACCTCTTGGCCTTTTCGCTGCTTGTCCAGCCATTCCTGGACCTCGGCGAGCGCATAGAGCGGACTGTTCGCGGCACCTCCCGCCGCCGTGGGGAAGTCGTCGTAGCGCCGACGCCAATTCGAGACAGCGGCCCGAGTGACTCCGGCCAACCGGGCAATCTCGGAACCGGTAACAAGAGGGCCTACCGGTGGGGCGGCATTGTCCGTCATCCCTCCAGCGTACACGAAATGCAACAATAACTTCCAAGTAAGAGCCTGTTGACAGCGACAACAAAGCCACTTCAGCGCATAAGGTGTACTCGGTTTCTCCGGTGCCCATGCGACACACCTGCCCCTGGCCCATTTCCGAGGCTTCGCCGTTCGCCCCTGTCCCAGCGCCCTCTGAGACCTCTCACGACCACCTCTTTCAGCCCCTCGCCGCCTGCTGCTCCGGTGGTGCCGGCAACTGGCACCGGTGTGCCGTCGCGGCGCGCACGGCGGGGTGGCGCTCCAGACCTGCAAGGGCATCCCGGATGATGCCGCCGCGCCCCCTACAGACCCGCATCAATGGCGGTCAGACAAGTGGCAGCAACCCCGCCTCCAAGATCCTCAGGTGCTGGGTGAGGCCGAGCAAAGACCTGAGTGGGGCAGCCGCCGGAAGACCTGTCACACAGCTGTACCGGACTGTCTCCGCCGTCATGCCGGAGACCGCCGTCGTACCAGCTGCACCGCCTGCCACTAGATGACACCGGCGCTCGCCAGGAGTCGGCGCTGGATACAGCTGCAGAACCTGGCGCGCAACGCGGCGCACCCGGACGGGACGAAGCGGGCGGGACACAGACACGTGGCACCGTCGCCGGCCGGGCCGGGCTCGGTGCTGCTTCGGAATCAAGGGCAGCACAACGCCGGAGCCCGGCGAGGCGACGGAGTTCGTCATGGTGCAGTCGCAGGCTCGCGGTTCCGACGAGCGAACCTCGCCGGGACCGCGCCGCGCCCCGGGCCGATGCCGTCCTCCCGGCATCGGCCCGCCCGGACCACGCGGGCTCAGCCCTTCGCCACGAGCTGGAGGATCTGCCGGGCGTGATCAAGGGACCCGTCGACGGTGTCCACGTCGTACATCGAGTCGATCATGAAGTGGTCGATGCCCGTCCGCTCGTGGACCTCCTTGACGGTGTCGGCGACCCGCTCCGTGCTCGTGCCGGCGTCGATGTTCACCCGCAGCACGGTGTCGATCGCTCGGGGATCACGACCGGCCTGCCGGGCCAGTTCGTCGAGTTGCGAGCGCTGCGCGACAAGCCCGTCGACATCCACGTAACTGGGGACGACGATCAGCGGCAGCCAGCCGTCACCGCGTCGGGCGACACGGCGCAGTGCGCGCTCGGACATCGCGCCCAGGTAGAAGGGCGGACGCGGCTGTCGCGCCGGCTTCAGCGGCGAGTGGTGCTCGGGTACGGAGAGCTGCGCGCCCTCGTACTGTGCCGGGTCGGTGGTCCAGATGGCGTCGAGGGCGTCGAGCAGTTCCTCCATGCGGGCACCGCGGCGGGTGAAGTCCAGGCCGGCCGCCCGGTACTCCTCGGGAGACCAGCCGACCCCGAAACCGGGCAGCAGGCGTCCGCCGCTGATCAGGTCGATCGTCGTCAGCGACCGGGCCAGCTGGACGGGCGGGTAGAGCGGGGCGACCAGGACGTGGGAGCCCAGCAGCACACGGCTGGTCGCGGCGGCGGCGACGCCGAGGAGGACGAACGGGTCCGCCGCGGGGTTCAGTTCTTCCGGGATCGTGTTGCCCTGTCCGCCGTAGCCCACGACGGGACGGACCGCGGCCAGGTTGCGGTCCCCCACCCACAGGCTGGCGCCCCCGGCCTCCTCGATCGCTGAGGCGAACGTGGCCGTCTCGGCGATGCCGTACGCCTGGTGGTGGAACTGGGGTAAGGCGAAACCTATCTTCATGACATCCTTCACACTGTGTTGCTGCCGGGCGCGGCCCTTCGGCTCCGCAGCGGCATGATCCTCATCGGGCGAAGCCCACCATAGGCAGGCTCTGGACCCCTCAACATTTGGCGCGCCGTGCGTAGTTGACACAGCATGGGCGACGCTGGCGACGACCTTTACGCGACCCTTGTGATCCGGACCCCCTTGCCTCGGGACCGGAATCGTGACAACTTGCCGCTCAGTCAACCCGGCCGAGTGCGACCGGGGGAAACGACCAGTCGGCCGTCCCGCACACCACGCGGCCGGCCTTCCGGGCAACACCGCGCTCCCATGACCCCATGGGAGCAGACAGCGATCTCCCTGCATGACGTGTAAGGGGGTCCTTCGTTCCACAGGAGGCCCTCGTGCACGCCACCGACGCATCCAGCACGCCCCGGAACTGGGAGCTCTACCGCAACGCGGTCGTGGACATCCACTTCCAGGACCGGACCGTACGGGTCGAACCGCGCTCGCCGGGCACGGCCGAGGGATCCTTCCCGGAACCGGCCGGCAACGCCGCCCTTCATGTGATCACGGCCTGGAATCCTTATGGCCGTACCGTCTCCGCCGAGCACAACGCCCGTGCCCAGGGCCTGCTGCTCGACGAGCTCGACCGGCAGCGGCTCACCTGGTGGCCCGCGGCAGGAGGCGACGCGTGCGGCACCCACGTCGAGGAGAGCGTCGCCGTCGCCGGCCTGAGCGACGACGCCGCACGGGAACTGGGGCGGCGCTTCGGCCAGGACGCGGTCTTCACCTGGACTCCCGACGCATGGTGTGTGTCGGCGTGCGACAGCGACATTGCCGCCGTGAGTGGTTGGGCGGCGTTCGCCCGGGGCGGCCGGACGCCGTGATTCCCCCGGCCGACGGCACCGGCGACGGCCGCCGGGTCGCCCTGCCGGGCCGCCGCTTCGACGACCGCTGACGTACCCGAACGCCGTTGCACGGCAGGAGTGATGACGATGGGCATGTACCCCATGCGGACCCCGGGCCACTGTCCCCGCTGCGGCAGGACTCTCACCGGCCCACCGGCCGAGCGGGTCAGAGCCGAAGGCTTCCCGGCGGAGGTGACGTACGAGGCCGACCCCCTGTGCGGTGCGCGCTGGCATGTGTGGGACAGGACGTCTCCGCTGCGCCGCCTGGCTCGCTCCTGGGTGGACGGCACTGACTGACGTCGCGATGCGCCGAGGGCCGTTCGATCCGCAACGCCATCCGCGACAAGGATGAAGCCCCTGATCTCCCCGAAGAAGATGCCCAAGACCCCAGAGAGCGACCCGCGCCGTCCGTGCCCCGCGTGCGGCCGGACGCAGCTCGGAGCGCAGGGCGCGCCCTTCGAGGATGTCGGCAAGGAGACGCTCATGGAGCGGGGTGAGCTTCATGCGGCGGTCGCGTCGGCCGGAGCGGTGCGGGGCGGACGGAGCCGAGGGCGCGCAGGGGCCGCCTCCCTCCGCGCGTGCGGTCGGGCCGGGCTCGGACCACCGGCTGTGACCGGCGGGGGTGGTCGGTCAGGCGGCGGGCTGGAGGGTGCTGCGTTCCAGGGCGGAGGCGAAGCCGTCGACGACGCGCTCGAGGTGGCGGGCGGTCTCCGGTTCGATGTCCAGGGTGCCGTCCGGGGCGGTGGCCAGGTGCTTGTCGAGGACGAACCAGCCGGGGGTGATGTGCTCGGCGCCCATCGAGGCGAGGACCGGGCGCAGTGCGTAGTCGACGGCCAGGACGTGGGCGGTGGAGCCGCCGGTGGCCAGGGGCAGTACGGTCCGGCCGGTCAGGGCGTACTGCGGGAGCAGGTCGAGAAGGGACTTGAGCAGGCCGGAGTAGGCCGCCTTGTAGACGGGGGTGCCGATCACCACGCCGTCGGCACGTTCGAACAGGGCGGTGGCCTCGCGGATCGCGGGATGGCCGAAGTCGGCACCGAGCAGCGCCTCGGCGGGCAGGGTGCGGACGTCCAGCGGGATGACGTCGTGGCCTCTGGCGGTCAGCCGCGCGTCCAGGTGGCGGACCAGGCGGGCGGTGCGGGATGTGGCGGAGGGGCTGCCGGAGACGGACAGGACG
>NZ_LIQT01000131.1:43649-57876 GCF_001418415.1 Streptomyces hirsutus | reverse complement strand
CCCCGGCGCCCGCCTGCACGGCGCCGACTTCGTCGACCAGGCAGCGGGCCTCGGCGCGGTCGCCGTGCTCACCGACCCGAGCGGCGCCGCACGCGTCGCCGCGGCCGGCCTGCCCGCCCTGGTGGTCGACGACCCCCGCGCGGGCATGGGCGAACTGGCGGCCACGATCTACGGCCACCCGGGCCGCGACCTGCTCCAGGTCGGCATCACCGGCACCTCCGGCAAGACCACCACCGCCTATCTCGTCGAGGGCGGCCTGAAGGCCGTCCGCGGCACGGACGAGGAGGGCCGGCGCGAAGCGCCGTCGGCCGAGGGCGGCGGCGGGCGACGGGTGGGGCTGATCGGCACCGTCGAGATGCGCATCGGCGACGAGCGCATCAAGTCCGAACGCACCACGCCGGAGGCCACCGACCTCCAGGCCCTGTTCGCCGTCATGCGCGAACGCGGTGTCGACGCGGTCGCCATGGAGGTCTCCAGCCACGCCCTGGTCCTGGGCCGGGTGGACGGCTGCGTCTTCGACATCGCCGTCTTCACCAACCTGAGCCCGGAACACATGGAGTTCCACTCCGACATGGAGGACTACTTCGGGGCCAAGGCGCAGCTGTTCACCCCGCTGCGCAGCCGCCTCGCCGTGGTCAACGCCGACGACGAGTACGGCCGCCGCCTCACCAAGGAGGCCGGCGTCCCCGTCATCACCTACTCCGCCGAGGGCCACCCCGACGCCGACTGGCGCGCCGAGGACGTCGTGGTCGGCCCCACCGACTCCACGTTCACCGTGCTCGGCCCCGAGGGCGAGCGGATCACCGCCCGGTCGCCGCTGCCGGGCCCCTTCAACGTGGCCAACACCCTCGCCGCGATCGTCGCCCTCGCCGCCGCCGGACTGGACCCGCAGGCCGCCGCCGACGGTGTCGCCGCCGTCCCCGGCGTGCCCGGCCGGCTGGAGCGCGTGGACGCGGGCCAGCCGTACCTCGCGGTGGTCGACTACGCCCACAAGACCGACGCCGTCGAGTCGGTGCTGCGCGCCCTGCGCAGGGTCACCGAGGGCAAGGTCCACGTGGTGCTCGGCTGCGGCGGGGACCGGGACGTCACCAAGCGGCGGCCGATGGGCGCCGCGGCGGCCCGGCTCGCCGACACCGCCGTACTGACCTCCGACAACCCCCGCTCCGAGGACCCCCTCGCGATCCTCGCCGCCATGCTGGAGGGCGCGGCCTCCGTGCCCGCCCACGAGCGCGGCGAGGTGCAGGTCTTCGAGGACCGGGCCGCGGCGATCGCCGCCGCCGTCGCCCGCGCACAGCCCGGCGACGCCGTGCTGGTCGCCGGCAAGGGCCACGAGCAGGGGCAGGACATCGCCGGGGTGGTGCGTCCCTTCGACGACCGCCAGGTGCTTCGCGAAGCTATCCAGCAGACCCAGGGATGAACTTGTGATCGCCCTCTCCCTCGCCGAGATCGCAGAAGTCGTCGGCGGGCAGACGTACGACATACCGGATCCGTCCGTTCCGGTCACCGGGCCGGTGGTGCGGGACTCACGGGAGGTGGTGCCGGGCAGCCTGTTCGTCGCCTTCGCCGGTGAACGCGTGGACGGCCACGACTTCGCGGCCGCGGTCGTCGAGGCGGGTGCGGCGGCCGTGCTCGCCTCCCGGCCCGTGGGGGTGCCCGCGATCGTCGTCGAGGACGTCCAGAGCGCGCTGGGCGCCCTCGCCCGGCACGTCGTGCGGCGTCTCGGCGCCACCCTCGTCGCACTGACCGGCTCGGCCGGCAAGACCAGCACCAAGGACCTCATCGCGCAGGTGCTGCGGCGCAAGGCGCCGACCGTCTTCACCCCCGGCTCCCTCAACAACGAGATCGGGCTGCCGCTGACCGCGCTCACCGCCACCGAGGAAACCCGGTTCCTCGTGCTGGAGATGGGCGCCCGTGGCATCGGCCACATCCGGTACCTCGCGGGCCTGACCCCGCCGAAGATCGGCCTGGTGCTCAACGTGGGCACCGCGCACATCGGGGAGTTCGGCGGCCGGGAGCAGATCGCACAGGCCAAGGGCGAACTCGTCGAGGCCCTCCCCGAGGACGGCACCGCGGTCCTCAACGCGGACGACCCGCTCGTACGCGCCATGGCGTCCCGCACGAAGGCGAAAGTGCTCCTCTTCGGAGAGAGCGACGAAGCGGACGTTCGGGCCGAGAACGTACGACTCATGGACAGCGGACAGCCCTCGTTCAGGCTTCACACACCCTCCGGTGCAAGCGATGTGACCATGCGCCTGTACGGTGAGCATCACGTGTCGAACGCGCTCGCCGCGGCCGCCGTCGCCCACGAGTTGGGCATGTCCGCAGACGAGATCGCACTCGCGCTCTCCGAAGCGGGCTCCCTCTCCCGCTGGCGGATGGAGGTCACCGAGCGCCCGGACGGCGTGACGGTCGTCAACGACGCCTACAACGCGAACCCCGAGTCCATGCGAGCCGCCCTGCGCGCGCTCGCGGCCATGGGCAACGGACGTCGTACGTGGGCGGTGCTCGGCAAGATGGCCGAGCTCGGGGACGAGGCGCTCGCCGAGCACGACGCGGTCGGACGGCTAGTCGTCCGGCTCAACGTCAGCAAGCTCGTCGCGGTCGGGGGCAGGGAAGCCGCCTGGCTGCAACTGGGCGCATATAACGAGGGTTCGTGGGGTGAGGAGTCGGTGCACGTGTCCGACGCACAGGCGGCTGTCGACCTGTTGCGCAGTGAATTGCGCCAGGGAGACGTCGTTCTCGTGAAGGCGTCCCGGTCGGTCGGTCTCGAGAGCGTGGCGCAGGCGCTGCTCGCGACCGGTACCGAGGGCGAGGTCGTCGCCCGATGATGAAGCAGATCCTGTTCGCAGGAGTCATTGGCCTCTTCCTGACGCTGGTCGGCACCCCGCTGCTGATCAAGCTGCTTGCACGCAAGGGGTACGGGCAGTACATCCGCGACGACGGCCCGCGCGAGCACGCCAGCAAGCGCGGTACGCCGACGATGGGCGGTATCGCCTTCATCCTGGCGACGGTCGCCGCGTACTTCCTGGCGAAACTGGTCACGGGTTACGTGGACCCGGAGGTCGACGCGGCGCCGACCTTCTCGGGCCTGCTGGTGCTCGGCCTGATGGTGGGCATGGGACTGGTCGGCTTCCTGGACGACTACATCAAGATCGTCAAGCGGCGTTCGCTGGGCCTGCGGGCCAAAGCGAAGATGTCCGGCCAGCTGATCGTCGGTATCACCTTCGCCGTGCTCGCCCTGCAGTTCGCGGACAACCGGGGCAACACCCCGGCGTCCACCAAGCTGTCGTTCATCACCGACTTCGGCTGGAGCATCGGCCCGGTGCTGTTCGTCATCTGGGCGCTGTTCATGATCCTCGCGATGTCGAACGGCGTGAACCTGACGGACGGTCTGGACGGCCTGGCCACCGGCGCCTCCGTCCTGGTCTTCGGCGCCTACACCTTCATCGGCGTCTGGCAGTTCCAGGAGTCCTGCGCCAACGCGACGACCCTGACCAACCCGGGCGCCTGTTACGAGGTGAGAGACCCCCTCGACCTCGCGGTGGTCGCCTCCGCGCTGATGGGCTCCTGCCTGGGCTTCCTGTGGTGGAACACCTCGCCGGCCAAGATCTTCATGGGCGACACCGGTTCGCTCGCGCTCGGCGGCGTCCTCGCGGGCCTCGCGATCTGCTCCCGCACCGAGCTGCTGGTCGCCCTCCTGGGCGGCCTGTTCGTCCTCATCACCATGTCGGTGGTCATCCAGGTCGGCTCCTTCAAGCTCACCGGGAAACGCGTCTTCCGGATGGCGCCGCTCCAGCACCACTTCGAACTCAAGGGGTGGTCCGAAGTCCTTGTCGTGGTCCGCTTCTGGATCATCCAGGGCATCTGCGTGATCGTCGGACTCGGCATCTTCTACGCGGGATGGGCAGCGGACAAGTGACCGCACCAGTGGCATCGCAGTCCCCGGAGCCCTACCGGTTCCGGGGCAGGCACATCACCGTCGCCGGGCTCGGCGTCTCCGGCGTCCCGGCGGCCAGGGCGCTGCACGGCCTCGGCGCGCACGTCACGGTCGTCAACGACGGCGACGACGAGCGCGCCCGGACCCAGGCGGCCGAACTGGAACGGCTCGGCATCACCGTCCGCCTCGGCGAGCAGGCCGCGAGCACCCTCCCCGAGGGCACCGAACTCGTCGTCACCGCCCCCGGCTGGAAGCCCGACAAGCCGCTGTTCACCGCCGCCGGACAGGCCGGCGTCCCGGTCTGGGGCGACGTCGAACTGGCCTGGCGGCTGCGCGGCCCCGACGCCCCGCCCTGGCTCGCGGTCACCGGCACCAACGGCAAGACCACCACCGTCCGGATGCTCGCCTCGATCCTCGAGGCGGCGGGCCTGCGCACCGCGGCCGTCGGCAACATCGGCGTCTCGCTCCTCGACGCGGTGCTCGGCGACGAGCAGTACGACGTGCTCGCCGTGGAACTGTCCAGCTACCAGCTCCACTGGTCCTCCTCCCTGCGCGCGCACTCGGCGGCGGTGCTGAACCTCGCCCCCGACCACCTCGACTGGCACGGCTCCATGGAGGCGTACGCCGCCGACAAGGGCCGCGTCTACGAGGGCAACCGGATCGCCTGCGTCTACAACGTCGACGCCACCGACAAGCCGTCCACCGAGGACCTGGTCCGCGCGGCCGACGTCGAGGAGGGCTGCCGCGCCGTCGGCTTCACCCTCGGCACCCCCGCCCCCTCCCAACTCGGCGTCGTCGACGGCATCCTGGTCGACCGCGCCTTCGTCGAGGACCGCCGGGGCAGCGCCCAGGAACTCGCCGAGGTCGCCGACGTCGACCCGCCCGTCCCGCACAACATCGCCAACGCCCTCGCCGCCGCCGCCCTCGCGCGCGCCTACGGGGTGCCGGCGGCGGCCGTACGGGACGGGCTGCGCGCCTTCACCCCGGACGCCCACCGCATCGCGCATGTCGCCGACGTGGACGAGGTCGCCTATGTCGACGACTCCAAGGCGACCAACACCCATGCCGCACAGGCCTCGTTGGCGGCCTACGAGTCGATCGTGTGGATCGCCGGCGGACTCGCCAAGGGCGCCACCTTCGACGAACTGGTCGCGGCCTCGGCGAAATGCCTGCGCGGCGTCGTCCTGATCGGCGCGGACCGCGCGCTGATCCGCGAAGCCCTGGCGCGACACGCACCGGAAGTACCCGTGGTCGACCTCGACCGGACCGACACTGGGGCGATGCTCCAGGCTGTCCAGGAGGCGAAGCGCCTCGCCCGGCCCGGCGACACGGTGCTGCTGGCCCCGGCCTGCGCCTCGATGGACATGTTCGCCAACTACAACAGGCGCGGTGAGGCGTTCGCACAGGCGGTGCGCGAACTCGGTGCCTGACCCGGCCGCCTGTGCCGGGCGACCTTGGGAGGGACGCGTGGGACCGTCGAGGCACCATGGGGCGCACAGCGGAGGCCGACATGCCCGGTAGCCGCACGGGACGGCCTCCCGTGCGGCGGGCACCCCACCGCCCCGCCGCACCCCGGCAGGCCCGCGAGAACCCCCTGAGGGCCCTCCACGCGCGGGCCCGCAAGGCCTGGGACCGGCCGCTGACCGCCTACTACCTGATCCTCGGCGGCAGCGCGCTGATCACCGTGCTCGGCCTGGTGATGGTCTACTCGGCCTCCCAGATCACCGCGCTGCAGATGTCACTGCCGGGCTCGTACTTCTTCCGCAAACAGCTCCTGGCCGCCGGCATCGGGACCGTGCTGCTGCTCGCGGCCTCCCGGATGCCGGTGAAGCTGCACCGGGCGCTGGCCTACCCCATCCTCGCGGGCGCCGTCTTCCTGATGGTCCTGGTGCAGGTGCCGGGGATAGGGATGGAGGTCAACGGCAACCAGAACTGGATCGGCGTCGGCGGCTCCTTCCAGCTCCAGCCCAGCGAGTTCGGCAAGCTCGCCCTGGTGCTGTGGGGCGCCGACCTGCTCGCCCGCAAGCAGGAGAGGCGGCTGCTGTCCCAGTGGAAGCACATGCTGGTGCCGCTCGTTCCGGCCGCCTTCATGCTGCTGGGACTGATCATGCTCGGCGGCGACATGGGCACGGCGATCATCCTGACGGCGATCCTCTTCGGCCTGCTCTGGCTGGCCGGGGCGCCCACCCGGCTGTTCGCCGGTGTGCTGACCGTCGCCGCGCTGATCGGCGCGCTCCTCATCAGGACCAGCCCGAACCGCATGGCCCGGCTGGCCTGCCTCGGCGCCACCGAACCCCGGACGGGCCCCGTCGACTGCTGGCAGGCCGTGCACGGGATCTACGCCCTCGCGTCCGGTGGGATCTTCGGTTCCGGGCTCGGCGCGAGTGTGGAGAAATGGGGTCAACTACCCGAAGCTCACACCGACTTCATCTTCGCCATCACTGGTGAGGAACTGGGCCTGGCGGGGACGCTGTCGGTACTCGCCCTGTTCGCGGCTCTAGGCTATGCGGGTATCCGCGTGGCCGGACGCACGGAGGACCCCTTCGTGAGGTATGCCGCGGGAGGCGTGACCACCTGGATCACGGCCCAGGCCGTGATCAACATGGGTGCGGTCCTCGGACTGCTGCCGATCGCAGGTGTTCCCCTCCCGCTGTTCTCCTACGGGGGCTCCGCCCTGTTGCCGACCATGTTCGCCATCGGGCTGCTGATCGCCTTCGCGCGTGACGAGCCCGCTGCGCGGGCGGCGCTTGCGATGCGGCAACCTCGCTTTGGTAGAAAGCGGGACCGGGGTACTCAGCGACCCCACAGATGGAACACGATGCGACGGCGCGCCACGGCGGCACGCTCGTCCGGAGAGCGGTGAATTTCGGTGCATGTCGTACTCGCCGGCGGAGGAACCGCGGGCCACATCGAGCCCGCGCTCGCCCTCGCGGATGCCCTGCGCAGGCAGGATCCGTCCGTGGGCATCACGGCCCTGGGCACGGAACGCGGTCTCGAGACACGTCTGGTACCCGAGCGCGGGTACGAACTGGCGCTGATCCCCGCCGTGCCGCTGCCCCGCAAGCCCACCCCCGAGCTGATCACCGTCCCGGGCCGGCTGCGCGGCACCATCAAGGCGACCGAGCAGATCCTGGAACGCACCAAGGCGGACGCCGTGGTCGGCTTCGGCGGCTATGTCGCCCTGCCCGGCTACCTCGCCGCCAAGCGGCTCGGTGTGCCGATCATCGTCCACGAGGCCAACGCCCGCCCCGGCCTGGCCAACAAGATCGGCTCCCGGTACGCGGCCAAGGTCGCCGTCTCCACCCCGGACAGCAAGCTGCGCGACGCCCGCTACATCGGGATTCCGCTGCGCCGCTCCGTTGCCACCCTGGACCGGGCCGCCGTGCGGCCCGAGGCCCGTGCCGCGTTCGGGCTCGACCCCAACCTGCCCACGCTGCTGGTGTCCGGCGGCTCGCAGGGCGCCCGCCGGCTGAACGAGGTCGTCCAGCAGGTCGCGCCGTGGCTCCAGCAGGCCGGCATCCAGATCCTGCACGTGGTCGGCCCGAAGAACGAACTGCCCCAGGTGCAGCAGATGCCGGGAATGCCCCCCTATATCCCGGTAGGTTATGTGGACCGGATGGACCTCGCGTACGCCGCGGCCGACATGATGCTCTGCCGCGCGGGCGCGATGACCGTCGCCGAACTCTCCGCCGTCGGGCTCCCGGCCGCCTACGTCCCGCTGCCCATCGGCAACGGTGAACAGCGGCTGAACGCCCAGCCGGTGGTCAAGGCCGGCGGCGGACTTCTGGTCGACGACGCGGAACTGACGCCGGAGTGGGTCCAGCAGAACGTGCTGCCCGTCCTGGCCGACCCGCACCGGCTGTACGAGATGTCCCGCGCCGCCGCCGAGTTCGGCCGCCGGGACGCCGACGACCTGCTCGTCGGCATGGTGTACGAGGCGATCGCCTCACGTCAGCGCTAGGGTCTTTCGTTTGGATCAGGCCGGACCCCGCGAGCCCGGTCTGATCCAAACGACAGGCTTAGGACACCGGCGAGTGAGTCGAAGGGGCGCGGCGGTGCCGGCAGGTCGAGCATGCGAAGGCCCGAAGGGCTGAGCGCGGTCGGCCTCCCGGCGTCGGCCGCGGTGCCCCGGAGGCGAGCCGCGCCGCGGGAAAGGGAGTGCTGTGGCCGGATCGACCACCGCCGAGCGCGGTGAACGCCGGCGGGAGCCGTCCGGGCCGCCGCCGGCGCGGCGGCGGTTGAGGCGGAGACACCTTCGTCTGATCGTCATCCTGGCGGTCGCCCTGGTCTTCCTCGGCAGCGGCACGTTCTGGCTGCTGTACGGGTCCGATCTGGCCCGGGTGGAGCGGGTGTCCGTGTCCGGCACCCGGGTCCTGACCTCGGAGGAAGTGCGTGAGATCGCCGATGTCCCCGTCGGGGACCAGATGGTCGCGGTGGACACGGACGCGATCGCCGCGCGGCTCCGCGATGAATTGCCCCGAATCGGCACAGTTGACGTGGTCCGTTCCTGGCCGCACGAAATAGAGCTGAATATCACCGAGCGCACGCCGGTTCTCGTGGTCGAAAAAGGCGGGGAGTTCACCGAGATCGACGGCGAAGGTGTCCGATACGCCACGGTTTCCCGAGCGCCCAAAGGTGTTCCCCGGCTGGAATTGAGCGTGCGCCGGAGTGGTACCACGGCCGCGAGTCTGCGCCGCTTCGGCGAGGGCCGGCTGGTGCGCGAGGCGGTACGGGTCGCCCGTGAGGTGCCGGACGCCGTCGCCCGTGCGACGCGGAGCGTCAAGGTCCGTTCCTATGACGACATCTCGCTGGAACTGGCGGACGGCAGGGCGATCTCCTGGGGGAGCGGCGAGAATGGTGCCGCGAAGGGCCGTGCCCTCACCGCTCTGCTGAAAGCGGCGCCGGACGCACGGCACTTCGATGTGAGTGTTCCCACCGCTCCCGCGTCATCGGGGAGTTGACGCATATCAGTGCAGGCCAGACCCCTGGTTGGGTGGTGCCATGGCTGATCACATAGGGTGAAAAGAAAAACGGGAGGTTCGGCGTGTTCGTTGAACGCGCGCCACTTGTCGACTTACTGTCCTGTTCAGAAGACTCCAGGGAACAGGCACACTGGTAACCCTAAACTTCAACGTTAGGGTTCGGGTCGGCGATACGGACCGTCCCACATCGGCATCAGTCGTCGAATCGCGGCACGGCCGTGAGTCGGCGACACGTAACTCGAGGCGAGAGGCCTTCGACGTGGCAGCACCGCAGAACTACCTCGCAGTCATCAAAGTCATCGGTGTCGGCGGCGGTGGTGTCAATGCCATCAACCGGATGATCGAGGTCGGTCTCAAGGGCGTCGAGTTCATCGCCATCAACACCGACGCGCAAGCCCTGTTGATGAGCGACGCCGACGTCAAGCTCGACGTCGGCCGTGAACTCACCCGCGGACTCGGCGCCGGAGCCAACCCGGCCGTCGGCCGCAAGGCGGCCGAGGACCACCGCGAGGAGATCGAGGAGGTCCTCAAGGGGGCCGACATGGTCTTCGTGACGGCCGGCGAGGGCGGCGGCACCGGCACCGGCGGCGCCCCCGTGGTGGCCAACATCGCCCGCTCGCTCGGCGCTCTCACCATCGGCGTGGTCACCCGCCCGTTCACCTTCGAGGGCCGGCGCCGCGCCAACCAGGCGGAGGACGGCATCGCCGAGCTCCGCGAAGAGGTCGACACCCTCATCGTCATCCCCAACGACCGGCTGCTGTCCATCTCGGACCGCCAGGTCTCGGTCCTGGACGCCTTCAAGTCGGCGGACCAGGTCCTGCTCTCCGGTGTCCAGGGCATCACCGACCTCATCACCACCCCCGGCCTGATCAACCTCGACTTCGCCGACGTCAAGTCGGTCATGTCCGAGGCCGGGTCGGCCCTCATGGGCATCGGCTCGGCCCGCGGCGACGACCGCGCGGTGGCCGCCGCCGAGATGGCGATCTCCTCCCCGCTGCTGGAAGCCTCCATCGACGGCGCCAGGGGCGTCCTGCTGTCCATCTCCGGCGGCAGCGACCTCGGTCTGTTCGAGATCAACGAGGCCGCCCAGCTGGTGAGCGAGGCGGCCCACCCCGAAGCCAACATCATCTTCGGCGCGGTGATCGACGACGCCCTCGGCGACGAGGTCCGGGTCACGGTGATCGCGGCCGGCTTCGACGGCGGCCAGCCGCCCTCGAAGCGGGACAACGTCCTCGGCTCGTCCTCGGCCAAGCGCGAGGAGCCCGCCCCCGCGCGGCAGCCCGAGAGCCGTCCGTCCTTCGGCTCCCTGGGCAGTGTCACGCCCAAGGAGGAGCCGGAGCAGGCCCCCGAGCCGGTCAGCGACATCCCGATCGCCCAGCCGCCCGTCCCGCCGTCCCGCACCTATGCGGACAGCGCGGCCGAGGAGCTGGACGTACCGGACTTCCTCAAGTGATAGGACAGCGCGAAAGCGTGCGCGGCGCGCACTTCGCCTTCACCGACCGGTGGGGCGGGGTGAGCGCCGCTCCGTATGCGGAGCTCAACCTCGGCGGGGCGGTCGGCGACGATTCCGGCGCGGTGCGCACCAACCGCGAACTGGCCGCGAAGTCCCTCGTCCTCGACCCGGCCCGGGTGGTCTGGATGAACCAGGTGCACGGAGCCGACGCGGTCGTGGTCGACGGGCCGTGGGGCGACCGTCCCGTTCCCGAGGTCGACGCCGTGGTCACCGCGCGGCGGGGCCTCGCCCTCGCCGTACTCACCGCCGACTGCGTTCCGGTGCTGCTCGCCGACCCCGTCGCCGGTGTCGCCGCGGCGGCCCACGCGGGCCGGCCCGGCCTGGTCGCGGGGGTGGTCCCCGCCGCCGTGCGGGCCATGACGGAACTCGGCGCCGACCCGGCCCGCATCGTCGCCCGCACCGGCCCCGCCGTCTGCGGCCGGTGCTACGAGGTGCCGTCGCAGATGCGCGCCGAGGTGGCCGCCGTCGAGCCGGCGGCGTATGCCGAGACGAGTCGGGGTACGCCGGCGGTCGATGTGGCCGGGGGTGTGCACGCCCAGCTCGAACGGCTCGGGGTGGGTGACCGGGAGCGGTCGCCGGTGTGCACGCTGGAGTCGGACGATCACTTCTCGTACCGGCGGGACCGCACCACCGGGCGGCTCGCGGGCTATGTATGGCTGGACTGATGGGGTATGACGGAACGTAGGGAAGAACTCGCCGCGAATCTCGCGGATGTGGAGGAGCGGATCGCCGCCGCGTGCGCGGCTGCCGGGCGCGGGCGGGAGGAAGTGACCCTGATCGTGGTCACCAAGACCTTCCCCGCGAGCGATGTGCGGATCCTGTCGGAGCTCGGTGTGCGTCATGTCGCCGAGAACCGCGACCAGGACGCCGCCCCGAAAGCCGCCGCATGTGCCGATCTGCCCCTTCAATGGCACTTTGTCGGGCAGCTTCAGACCAATAAGGTGCGGTCTGTGGCGGGTTATGCCGATTTCGTGCAGTCCGTCGATCGTTCCCGACTGGTCACGGCGCTCTCGAAGGAGGCCGTGCGCAACGGGCGCGAACTGGGCTGCCTCATCCAGGTCGCGCTCGACGCGGATGAGCCCGCGGCGGGAGGGGGCCGGGGGGAGCGCGGCGGCGTGGCGCCGGACGGCGTCGCGGAACTGGCCCGTCTCGTCGCCGGGGCCGAAGGTCTGCGGCTGGACGGGCTGATGACCGTCGCTCCGCTCACCGGGGAGTACGCCGGGCGCCAACAGGCGGCGTTCGAGCGCTTGATGGATTTGTCGACCGACCTGCGCGCGGCCCATCCTGCTGCGAACATGGTCTCCGCGGGGATGAGTGCGGATCTCGAACAGGCTGTTGCGGCCGGAGCGACACATGTGCGCGTAGGCAGTGCGGTACTCGGAGTCCGCCCCCGGCTCGGGTAACGTCGCCAGGAAGTCGGACCACAGCAGAAAATATGGTCATTGCCGCTGATCGGGCGGACTTGAGGACCTTGTGGATCGCGGGCACTTGGCGGTCGTCAGCGGATCCACCACAGAGCGGAGGGCACGGAGAATGGCCGGCGCGATGCGCAAGATGGCGGTCTACCTCGGCCTCGTGGAGGACGATGGGTACGACGGCCGCGGATTTGACCCAGACGACGACTTCGAACCCGAACTCGACCCGGAGCCCGAGCGGGACCACCGGCGGCACGAGCCGTCGCACCAGTCGCACGGCGTACACGGGGCACACCAACTCCAAAGGGACGAAGAGGTGCGAGTCGCCCCTTCGCCCCCGCTTCGCGAGCCGGTCGCCCGGTCCGCTTCGCTTCCCGCTGAATCGGCACGCCCGGCGCGCATCGCGCCCGTGGCATCCATCACACAAGAACGCGCCAGCCTGGAGAAGAACGCACCGGTGATCATGCCCAAGGTCGTGTCGGAACGAGAGCCTTACCGGATCACCACACTTCACCCGCGGACCTACAACGAGGCCCGTACCATCGGGGAACACTTCCGTGAAGGCACGCCGGTGATCATGAATTTGACCGAGATGGATGACACGGACGCCAAGCGACTTGTCGACTTTGCGGCCGGTTTGGTGTTTGGTCTTCACGGCAGCATCGAGCGGGTGACGCAGAAGGTGTTCCTGCTGTCTCCTGCTAACGTCGATGTCACGGCGGAGGACAAGGCCCGTATCGCAGAGGGCGGGTTCTTCAACCAGAGCTGAGACGCAGGACCGGACAGACGCAGGACACAGGGGAGAGGGACAACCAGACCATGAGCGTGTTCGCGCAGGTGATCTACATCGCGCTGATGGTGTTCCTCATCGTGCTCATCTTCCGTCTGGTCATGGACTATGTCTTCCAGTTCGCCCGCTCGTGGCAACCCGGCAAGGCGATGGTGGTCGTCCTGGAGGCCACCTACACTGTCACCGATCCACCGCTGAAGCTTCTGCGGCGGGTCATCCCGCCGCTGCGTCTCGGGGGCGTGGCGCTCGACCTGTCCTTCTTCGTACTGATGATCATCGTCTACATCCTGATCTCCCTCGTGGGCAGTGCGCTGAGGTGACTGTGGACGACATGGGCCTGCCGACTGCCGATGACTACGTTGAGGTGAAGAGATGCCGTTGACCCCCGAGGACGTGCGGAACAAGCAGTTCACGACCGTCCGCCTCCGAGAAGGCTATGACGAGGACGAGGTCGATGCCTTCCTCGATGAGGTCGAAGCCGAACTGACGCGCCTGCTCCGAGAGAACGAGGACCTGCGCGCCAAACTGGCCGCGGCCACGCGCGCTGCTGCCCAGAACCAGCAGAACATGCGCAAGCCTCCGGAACCGCAGGACCAGCAGCAGCAGCAACAGCAGGGGCCGCCCCAGGGGATGCCCCAGCAGGGCATGCGAGGTCCCGGCGGTCCGGTGCCCGCCGGCATATCGGGCCCGCCGCAGCAGCAGATGGGTGGCCCCATGGGTGGTCCGCCCCAGCTGCCGAGCGGTGCGCCGCAGCTGCCCGCCGGCCCCGGCGGTCAGGGCGGTCCGCAGGGTCCCGGCCCGATGGGTCAGGGTCCCGGCCCCATGGGCGGCCCCGGTGGCCCCATGGGCGGTCCTCCCGGCCTCCCGGGACAGCAGGGCGGCCCCGGCGGCGACAGTGCGGCCCGTGTGCTCTCGCTGGCCCAGCAGACCGCCGACCAGGCGATCGCCGAGGCCCGTTCCGAGGCCAACAAGATCGTCGGCGAGGCGCGTTCGCGTGCCGAGGGCCTCGAGCGGGACGCCCGCTCCAAGGCGGACGCCCTGGAGCGGGACGCGCAGGAGAAGCACCGCGTCGCGATGGGCTCCCTGGAGTCCGCCCGCGCCACGCTGGAGCGCAAGGTCGAGGACCTGCGAGGCTTCGAGCGCGAGTACCGCACGCGGCTGAAGTCCTACCTGGAATCGCAGCTGCGTCAGCTGGAGACCCAGGCGGACGACTCGCTCGCCCCGCCGCGTCAGCCCGCCGCTCCGTCGCTGCCGCCGTCCCCGGCGCCCTCGATGGCTCCGGCCGGTGCCGGTGCGCCGTCCTACGGCAGCAACCAGCAGATGGGCGGCCCCGGCCAGTCCGGCCCGTCCTACGGCGGTGGCCAGCAGCAGATGCAGCCGGCGATGACCCAGCCCATGGCGCCGGTGCGTCCGCAGGGACCGTCGCCGATGGGTCAGGCACCCTCGCCGATGCGCGGGTTCCTGATCGACGAGGACGACAACTGACGGCCTGATGGCCATGAGTACGGCGTAGCGGCCGACAGTGTTCAGGGCGGGGCCCCGGGTTCGAGAACCCGGGGCCCCGCCCTTGTGCTACGCGCGTTGGGGCCC
>NZ_LIQT01000131.1:0-43610 GCF_001418415.1 Streptomyces hirsutus | reverse complement strand
GGGCCCTTCGGCGTTGCGGGTGGCGCGGGGCGCGCCGGTGGTTCTATCCCTTGGACCTCACACCTTGCGGAGGCGGAACGTCAGGGACAGGCCCTCATCGGTGAACGGCTGCCCGTAGGTGTCCTCGGCCTCGTCCCGGGCGCTGTGCTCATGCACGAAGGCCACGGCGAGGACTTCGTCGGCGATGAGACCGGCGTGCTCGGTCAGGGCCGCGACGGTGGCGTCCTCCGTCGCCGTCCAGCGCAGGGCGATCCGGTCGGCCACGTCGAGGCCGCTGTTCTTGCGGGCCTCCTGGATCAGCCGGATCGCGTCCCGGGCCAGACCGGCGCGGCGCAGCTCCTCGGTGATCTCCAGGTCCAGGGCGACCGTGGCACCGGCGTCGGAGGCCACCGACCAGCCCTCCCGCGGGGTCTCCGTGATGATCACCTCGTCCGGGGCGAGGGCGATCGTCTCACCGTCGACCTCCACGGAGGCGGTGCCCTCGCGCAGTGCCAGGGACAGCGCAGCGGCGTCCGCGCCGGCGACGGCCTTGGCGACGTCCTGGACGCGCTTGCCGAACCGCTTGCCCAGCGCACGGAAGTTGGCCTTGGCCGTCGTGTCCACCAGCGAGCCGCCCACCTCGGACAGGGACGCCAGGGACTCGACGTTCAGCTCCTCGGTGATCTGCTGGTGCAGCTCCGGGTGGAGGGCGCCGAAGCCGCTCGCCGCGATCAGGGCGCGCTTGAGCGGCTGGCGGGTCTTGACGCCCGACTCCGCGCGGGTGGCCCGTCCCAGCTCCACCAGGCGGCGCACCAGCACCATCTGCTTCGACAGCTCCGGGTCGATCGCCGTCAGGTCGGCCTCGGGCCAGGAGGACAGGTGGACGGACTCCGGGGCGTCCGGGGTGACCGGCACGACCAGGTCCTGCCAGACCCGCTCGGTGATGAACGGGGTCAGCGGGGCCATCAGCTTGGTGACCGTCTCGACGACCTCGTGCAGGGTGCGCAGTGCGGCCTTGTCGCCCTGCCAGAAGCGGCGCCGTGAGCGGCGGACGTACCAGTTGGACAGGTCGTCGACGAACGCGGACAGCAGCTTGCCGGCGCGCTGGGTGTCGTAGCTGTCCAGGGCCCGGGTCACCTGGTCGGTGAGCGCGTGCAGTTCGGAGAGCAGCCAGCGGTCCAGCAGCGGGCGGGCGGCGGGCGCCGGGTCGGCCTCGGACGGGGCCCAGCCGGACGTACGGGCGTACAGCGCCTGGAAGGCGACGGTGTTCCAGTAGGTCAGGAGCGTCTTGCGGACGACCTCCTGGATGGTGCCGTGGCCCACCCGGCGGGCCGCCCACGGGGAACCGCCGGCCGCCATGAACCAGCGGACCGCGTCCGCGCCGTGCTGGTCCATCAGCGGGACCGGGTCCAGGGTGTTGCCCAGGTGCTTGGACATCTTGCGACCGTCCTCGGCGAGGATGTGGCCGAGGCAGACGACGTTCTCGTACGAGGACTTGTCGAAGACCAGGGTGCCGACCGCCATCAGCGTGTAGAACCAGCCGCGGGTCTGGTCGATGGCCTCGCAGATGAACTGTGCCGGGTACCGGCTCTCGAACAGTTCCTTGTTCTTGTGCGGGTAGCCCCACTGCGCGAACGGCATCGAACCCGAGTCGTACCAGGCGTCGATGACCTCGGGCACGCGCGTGGCCGTCTTCCCGCAGCCGTCCTGCGGGCAGGCGAAGGTGACCGCGTCGATGAACGGGCGGTGCGGGTCGAGGCCCGACTGGTCGGTGCCGGTCAGCCCGGTCAGCTCGGCGAGCGAGCCGACGCAGGTGAGGTGGTCGTCCTCGCAGCGCCAGATCGGCAGCGGGGTGCCCCAGTAGCGGTTGCGGGAGAGCGCCCAGTCGATGTTGTTGTTCAGCCAGTCGCCGTACCGGCCGTGCTTGACGGAGTCCGGGAACCAGTTGGTGCCCTCGTTCTCCTCGAGCAGGCGGTCCTTGACGGCCGTGGTGCGGATGTACCAGGAGGGCTGCGCGTAGTAGAGCAGCGCGGTGTGGCAGCGCCAGCAGTGCGGGTAGCTGTGCTCGTACGGGATGTGCTTGAACAGCAGGCCCCGGTCGCCCAGGTCCTCCGTCAGCTTCTCGTCGGCCTTCTTGAAGAACACGCCGCCGACCAACGGGACGTCCTCCTCGAAGGTGCCGTCCGGGCGGACCGGGTTCACCACGGGCAGGCCGTAGGAGCGGCAGACCCTGAGGTCGTCCTCACCGAAGGCGGGCGACTGGTGGACCAGACCGGTGCCGTCCTCGGTGGTGACGTAGTCGGCGTTGACCACATAGTGGGCCGGCTCGGGGAACGCGACGAGCTCGAAGGGGCGCTGGTACGTCCAGCGCTCCATCTCGGCGCCGGTGAAGGTCTCGCCGGTGGTCTCCCAGCCCTCGCCGAGGGCCTTGGCCACCAGCGGCTCGGCGACGACGACCTTCTCCGTGCCCTCGGGGCCCTTCGTCGCGACGACGTAAGTGACCTCGGGATGCGCGGCGACCGCGGTGTTGGACACCAGTGTCCACGGCGTGGTCGTCCACACCAGGAGCGAGGCCTCGCCGGCCAGCGGGCCGGAGGTGAGGGGGAAGCGGACGTAGACGGACGGGTCGACGACCGTCTCGTAGCCCTGCGCCAGCTCGTGGTCGGACAGGCCGGTGCCGCAACGGGGGCACCAGGGGGCGACGCGGTGGTCCTGGACCAGCAGGTCCTTGGTGAAGATCTCCTTCAGCGACCACCAGACGGACTCGATGTACTCCGGGTCCATCGTGCGGTACGGGTCCTGGAGGTCGGCCCAGTAACCCATGCGGGTCGTGAGCTCTTCGAAGGCGTCGGTGTGGCGGGTCACCGACTCGCGGCACTTGGCGTTGAACTCGGCGATTCCGTACGCCTCGATGTCCTGCTTGCCGGAGAAGCCGAGCTCCTTCTCCACCGCCAGTTCCACCGGGAGGCCGTGGCAGTCCCAGCCGGCCTTGCGGCCCACGTGGTAGCCGCGCATGGTGCGGAAGCGGGGGAAGACGTCCTTGAAGACGCGCGCCTCGATGTGGTGGGCGCCCGGCATGCCGTTGGCGGTGGGCGGGCCCTCGTAGAACACCCACTCGGGGCGGCCCTCGGACTGCTCCAGGCTCTTGGCGAAGATCTTCTGTTCCTGCCAGAAGTCGAGCACCGCGTGCTCGAGAGCGGGCAGGTCGACCTGGGCGGGCACCTGTCGGTACGTCGGCGTTGTCATCAGCGGGCTTCCTCCGGCGGACTTGCTGCCTTCCGTCCGGAGGGACGAGAGCTGTGTCGATCCCTGCGCCGCCGTCGGCGCGCTCCCGCGGTACCACCCTCCTTGGTTCCCCGGTGCTTCGTGTGCGCCGGTGAACCCCCTCATTGGGGTCGCGATGCCGGTTCTACTCGCCGCTGCTGTCGGGCTGCGGCTTTCCTCCAGCGGCTCCGGGGTGATCTTCGCGTCGCGCTCGCCCCCGGGCTCACACCGTCCCCGGGTCGCTCTGGGCTGCGTACGCCGCTACTCGTCCCCATCCACGCTTTTCGCTCCGCCCAGTGTACGGCGCGGAGCGGACAGCGGCCGACCGGTTATTCCGCGGACGGCGAGCGGGGGCCGGGCGGGGTTCGCGCATATGCCCCACGAGTCGCCGATAGGGGGACATACCGCCGAATGGAGCGGTACGGGTGTTCGGATTCTGCGACGTCCGACTTGGTGGCATACCCGGCGGGGAGCTGGGCACAACGCATGAAGGTCCGCCGCGCGGCGTCCGCGGGGCGGGCGAATCGGGCGGTGCGCCCCGTTGCCGCGGGACCCGAGTCGATTTATCGTCCCAGCACGATTCGCGCGCAAGATCACAGTATGTGAAAAGGGGCCGCGGCCATGGTGGCGAAGAAGACCGCCGTACAGCAGTCGGCGTCCGGCAGGGCCGTGCCCGCCGAGGAGTCCCGAAAGGACACGAAGGCGACGGCGCAGGCGGGGAAGGCGGCTGCGAAGCAGTCGGCCGGGAAGGCCGGATCCGGGAAGGCCGGGACGGGAAAGAAAACGGCGGGAAAGACCGGGAACGGGAAGGGCGCCCCCGCCCCCGCTCCCGCGAAGACGAAGGCGGAGAAGGGAACGGCGGCCTCCGGAGCCGCGCGCTCGAAGGCGACGGCTTCCAGGGCCGTCACGGCCAGGAATTCCCGGAAGAAGACGGCGGCCCGGGGAACGGAGGCCGGTGCCGGGCGGGGCGCCGCGCGTGAGGGCGGCACGGGCGGGGGCGGCGGTACGAGGGAAAGCACCACCAGGACCAGCGGGGGCACACAGGACACGGCCGGGCACGGCACGGCCACTGACGCGGGCGCGGTCGAGGCCGCGACGCAGACGGGAGCGACAACGGTGGGTGCTGAGAAGACTCCCCGCACGGCGACGGCGGCGAAGACCGCCGTGCCCAAGGCGCGGCTCGCAGCAGTGGAGCCCGGCGACCTCGCGGTGCGTCCGGGAGAGGAGCCCTGGACACCGGAGGAGGTCGAGGACGCACGGGCCGAGCTGGCGACCGAGGTGCTGAGGCTGCGCGAGGAGATCACCTCGTCCGAACGGTCGCTGGCCGGCCTGATGCGGGACTCCGGGGACGGGGCGGGTGACGACCAGGCCGACACCGGCACGAAGAACATCACGCGCGAGCACGAACTGGCGCTCGCCGCCAACGCACGCGAGATGCTCACCCAGTACGAGCGCGCCCTGCAGCGGCTGGAGGCCGGCACCTACGGCCTGTGCGAGAGCTGCGGCAACGCCATCGGCAAGGCCCGGATGCAGGCCTTCCCCCGGGCCACGCTGTGCGTCGAGTGCAAGCAGAAGCAGGAGCGCCGGTACTGAGCACCCCCGTACGCCGCCTGAGCACGAGGGTCGCGCGGGGTGTGCCGTACCCTCGTGCTCAGTCAGGTACCTAGCTTGAGGGACTCACGTGGCAGAGGCGGAGCGCATCATCGGTACGCCGGAAACCCCGGACGCGGACCGGGACGGGCAGGACCGGACCGGGCTCGACCGGGCCGATGCCCAGGTCGCGGAGGCGGCGGCCGAAGCACCCCGCGGCAAGCGGCGCGTGGCCGTGCTGTTCGCCGTCGCCGTCGTCGCCTACGCCCTCGACCTGATCAGCAAGATGATCGTGGTCGCCGAGCTGGAGCACCACGAGCCCATCGAGATCGTCGGCGACTGGCTGAGGTTCGAGGCGATCCGCAACGCGGGCGCGGCCTTCGGCTTCGGCGAGGCCTTCACCGTGATCTTCACGGTGATCGCGGCGGCGGTGATCGTGGTGATCGTCCGGCTGGCCCGCAAGCTGTACAGCCTGCCCTGGGCGATCGCGCTGGGCCTGCTGCTCGGCGGTGCCCTCGGCAACCTCACGGACAGGATCTTCCGCTCCCCGGGCGTCTTCCGGGGCGCGGTCGTCGACTTCATCGCGCCCAAGGGCTTCGCCGTCTTCAACCTGGCGGATTCGGCGATCGTCTGCGGCGGCATCCTGATCGTCCTGCTGTCCTTCCGGGGCCTCGACCCGGACGGGACCGTCCACAAGGACTGAGCAGGACCGAGAGCGCGGGTACGGGGTTGCCGGACCGGTCCGGCATACTCGACGGGTGAGCACGATTCCCGAGATCCGAACCCTGCCCGTGCCCGACGGCCTGGAGGGCGAGCGCGTCGACGCCGCCATCTCCCGCATGCTCGGCTTCTCCCGGACCAAGGCGGCCGAACTCGCCACCTCGGGGAAGGTCACGGTCGACGGATCGGTGGTCGGCAAGTCGGAGCGGGTGAGCGGGGGCGCCTGGCTCGAGGTGGAGATGCCGCAGGCGCCCGCCCCGGTGCAGGTGGTCGCCGAGCCCGTCGAGGGCATGGAGATCGTGCACGACGACGACGACGTGGTCGTGATCGCCAAACCGGTCGGGGTCGCCGCCCACCCCTCGCCGGGCTGGACCGGACCGACCGTGATCGGCGGCCTCGCCGCCGCCGGGTACCGCATCTCGACCTCCGGCGCCGCCGAGCGCCAGGGCATCGTGCACCGTCTCGACGTCGGCACCTCCGGTCTCATGGTGGTCGCCAAGTCGGAGTACGCGTACACGTCGCTGAAGCGCCAGTTCAAGGAGCGCACGGTCGACAAGCGCTACCACACCCTGGTCCAGGGCCACCCCGACCCGACCAGCGGCACCATCGACGCACCCATCGGCCGGCATCCGCACCACGACTACAAGTGGGCGGTCACCGCCGAGGGCAAGCCCTCCGTCACGCACTACGACCTCGTCGAGGCCTTCCGGTCCGCCTCGCTCCTCGACGTCAAGCTGGAGACCGGCCGCACCCACCAGATCCGCGTCCACATGGCCGCCCACCGGCACCCCTGCGTCGGCGACCTGACCTACGGCGCCGACCCCACGCTCGCCAAGCGGCTCCGCCTCACCCGTCAGTGGCTGCACGCCGTGCGGCTCGGCTTCGAGCACCCCGGGGACGGCCTGTGGGCGGAGTTCACCAGCGACTACCCCGAGGACCTGAGCCAGGCGCTCGACCTGGTCCGGGAGGAGACCTACGCGTGAGCACCCCGTACGTGGTCCGCGAGGCGGTGGACCCCGGCGACCGGGAGGCGTGCTTCGCGGTGCGCAAGGAGGTCTTCGTCGCCGAGCAGGGCGTGCCCGAGGACCTGGAGTACGACGCGTACGACGCCGGCGCCGTGCAGGTGCTCGCGATCGGTGAAGACGGCGAGGCGCTCGGCACCGGGCGGCTGCTGCACGGCGGGGCCGCCGCGGCGAAGACCGGCGGTGACGCTTCGGTCGGGTCCCTGGGACGGCTCGCGGTGACGCGCCGGGCGCGGGGGCTCGGCATCGGGGCCGCCCTGGTCCGGGGCGTCGAGGAGGCGGCCCGCGCCCGCGGCCTCACCGCCGTCGACCTGCACGCGCAGACCCATGCCCTGGGGTTCTACGAGCGGCTGGGGTACGTGGCGTACGGACCGGAGTTCCCGGATGCGGGGATGCCCCACCGGGCCATGCGGCGGGCTCTGTGACCGGACGGGACAGGTAGCGGGCGGCGCGGGGCGGCCCGGGGGTCCGGCAGCCGGACCGCATCGAGGCAGGCCGGTCACGGTGGCCGTACGCACCTCGGCCGGCCGGGCTCCGCACGTGTGAGCGTTCCGGGTCCGGCACGTGGGGTGACCAGTGGCGCCGAACGGTCGGCGCCGCACGCCTGGCACGGGGCGTCGGCGTGGCAGGCTGGACGCCCCGTCGTCCGACCGCCGAGCCGCCCGGAGCACCGACCGTGGACCAGCTGGCCCTGATGTTCGCCCTGCTGCTCGGGGCCGTGGTGTGTGTTCCCCTGGGAGACCGGCTGGGACTGCCGGCGCCGGTGCTGATGACGGTCCTCGGCATCGTCCTCGCACTCCTGGAGTTCGTCCCGAACGTGGACGTCCCGCCGGACCTGATCCTGCCGCTGCTGCTGCCGCCCCTGCTCTACGCCGCCGTCCGCCGGACGTCCTGGCGGCAGTTCGCGGCGAACGCGAGACCGATCCTCCTGCTGGCCGTGGCGCTGGTGTTCGTCACCACGCTGTGCGTGGCCGTCGTCGCCCACGCGATCGTGCCGGGCCTGCCGCCGGCCGCCGCGATCGCCCTCGGCGCGCTGGTCGCACCGCCCGACCCGGTCGCGGCGACCGCCGTCGCCGGGAAGCTGGGGCTGCCGCGCCGGCTGGTGTCGATCCTCGAGGGCGAGGGCCTGTTCAACGACGTCACCGCCATCGTCCTGTACCACGTGGCGATCGCCGCCGCCGTGAGCGGCACCTTCTCGCCCTGGGAGGCGGGCCTGGACCTGGTCCTGTCGGCCGTGGTGGCGGTCGCGGTCGGACTCGCGCTCGGCTGGGGCGCCAACCGGCTGATGGACCTGCTCGGGGACGCGACCCTGCAGATCGCGCTGAGCCTGCTGGTGCCGTACTTCTCCTACGTCCTGGCCGAGGAACTGCACGGTTCGGGGGTGCTCGCGGTGCTCACCACCGCGCTGTTCCTCGTGGAGTACGCCACCGACGCCGACGACGTGATGACCCGGCTGGCCGGGCACGCCTTCTGGGACATCGTGGACACGCTCGTCATCGGCGTCGCGTTTGGGTTGGTCGGTCTCGAACTGCACAACGCGGTCGGGGCCGCGGCCGGCCACTGGGGCGAACTGCTCGGCTGGGCGGGCGCGATCGTGGGCGTGGTCGTCCTCGTCCGGCTGCTGTGGCTGCTGCCGGCGACCTGGCTGACGCGGCGGCTGCACGCCGCGCGGGACACCGGCGAGGACATCCCGGTGAGCTGGCGCGAGACCGTGGTGATGTGGTGGTCGGGGATGCGCGGGGTGGCCTCCGTCGCGCTGGCGCTGGCGATTCCGCTGGAGACCGGCGCCGGGGGCGACTTCCCGGCCCGGGGCGAGATCGTCTTCATCGCGTTCGGCGTGATCATGGCGACGCTGCTGGTCCAGGGGACGACCCTGCCGTGGCTGGTGAAACGGCTGGGGGTGCGGGCCGACACCAGGCGGGAGAAGGAAATCGAACGGGACCTCGCGCTGCGGGCGGCGCAGGCCGCGAAACACAGGCTGCGCGAGATCGAGGAGGCCGAGGAACTCCCGGAGGAACTGGCCGAGCAGATGCTGCGCAGTGCCTTCGACATCGGAGCGCGGATCAGCCCCGATGTGGTCGAGGAAGAGCGGCGGGAGGCGTACCGGCAGCGAGCGCGATGGGTCAGGGCGGCGCGGCGGATCCGGGGGGAGATGCTGAGCGCCGCACGGCACGAGGTGCTGGCGGCGCGGAGCGAGGCGGGGGCCGACCCCGAGGTGGTGGACCGGGTGCTGCGCCACCTCGATGTGCGCAGCATGCGGTGAGTTCGCTCCGCGGCGCGGCGTTCGGTCCGTAAGGTCGGGGCATGACGCGCAACGTGGTGATCAGCGGGGGCGGTACGGGGATCGGGCTGGCGGCGGCACGGTTCTTCGCCGCCGACGGGGACCGGGTGCTGCTGCTCGGGCGGCGCGGGGACGTCCTGGAGCGGGCCGGGGCCGAGGTGCCGGGGGCCGAGGCGTATGCCGCGGACCTCGCCGATCCGGTCGCCGTGCGGGGTGTCGCCGACCACGTCGGCCGGGAGTTCGGAGCCGTCGACGTACTGATCCACAGCGCCGGCGGCAACGGCCTCCTCGAACGCCAGGCCGGGGCGGACGATCCGCTCGAAGCCGTCGCCCGCCACTGGACGGTCAACTTCCGGCTCAACCTGCTGACCGCCGTCCTGCTCACGGAGGCCCTGAAGGACCGGCTCGCCGAGCCCGGCGGGCGGGTAGCGCAGCGGGTCGATCAGCTCGACGAAGCGGCGGCCGAGCTCCTCGTCGCCGGCCACGTGCTCGGCGCGCAGCAGCGCGTGCCGTTCCCACACCAGGGACCAGCGCCGGTAGTACGCCTCGTACGACCCCAGGGTGCGCACCAGCGGTCCGGACCGGCCCTCGGGGCGCAGGTCCGCGTCGATGAGCAGGGGCGGGTCGGCGCTGGGGGTCTGGAGCAGGCGGCGCATCTCGGCGACGACCTTGCCGGCCGCGTCGGCCGCCTCCCGCTCGTCCACGCCGTCGCGCGGCTCGTGGACGAACAGGACGTCCGCGTCGGAGCCGTAGCTCAGCTCGTGGCCGCCGAAGCGGCCCATCCCGATGATCGCGAAGCGGGTGGGCAGGGTGTCCCCCCAGCCCTCCCGGACGACCGCGCGCAGCGTGCCGGCGAGGGTGGCGGCGGTCAGGTCGGACACGGCGCCGCCGACCAGGTCCACCAGGGCGCCCTGGTCGGCCTCGGCGGGCTGGGACTCGGTGCCGTAGGAGCCGATGATGTCGGTGGCGGCGGTGCGGAACATCTCGCGGCGGCGGATCGCGCGGGCGACGTCGACGGCCTGGGCGGCGCCCTCGGCGCGGCGGACGGCGGCGAGGACCTCCTGTTCCAGGTGGGCGCGGGTGCGGGGCCTGAGGCCGGCCTCTCCGTCGCCGAGCAGGGCCACCGCCTCGGGGGCGCGCAGCAGCAGGTCGGGGGCGAGCCGCCCGGCGGACAGGACGCGGGCGAGGTTCTCGGCGGCGGCGCCCTCGTCGCGCAGCAGCCGCAGGTACCAGGGGGTCTTGCCGAGCGCGTCGGAGACCTTGCGGAAGTTGAGCAGGCCGGCGTCCGGGTCGGCGGATTCGGCGAACCAGCCGAGCAGCACCGGCAGCAGGGTCCGCTGGATGGCCGCCTTGCGGGTCACGCCGGACGCCAGCGCCTCCAGGTGGCGCAGGGCGGCGGCCGGGTCAGCGTAGCCGAGGGCGACCAGCCGTTCCCGGGCCGCCGCGGCGCTGAGCCGGGCCTCGCCGGGGGCGAGCTGGGCGACCGCGTCGAGCAGTGGCCGGTAGAACAGCTTCTCGTGCAGCCGCCGTACGACGGAGGCGTGCCGCCGCCACTCGCGGGTCAGGCTCGCCACCGGGTCGGTGCGCAGGCCCAGGGAGCGGCCGATGCGGCGCAGGTCGGCGTCGTCCTCCGGAACCAGGTGGGTGCGGCGCAGCCTGAAGAGCTGGATGCGGTGTTCCAGGGAGCGCAGGAAGCGGTAGGCGTGGTCGAGCTGGGCGGCGTCCGCGCGGCCGACGTAGCCGCCGGTGGCGAGGGCCCCCAGCGCGTCGAGGGTGGTGCCGCTGCGCAGGGAGGTGTCGGCGCGGCCGTGCACCAGCTGGAGCATCTGCACGGCGAACTCGACGTCGCGCAGGCCGCCGGGGCCGAGCTTGAGCTGGCGGTCGACCTCTGCGGTGGGGATGTTGTCGATCACCCGGCGGCGCATCTTCTGCACGTCGGCGACGAAGTTCTCCCGCTCGGCGGCCTGCCACACCAGCGGTCTCAGGGCGGCGACGTACTCCTCGCCGAGGGCGAGGTCGCCGGCCACCGGGCGGGCCTTGAGCAGCGCCTGGAACTCCCAGGTCTTGGCCCAGCGCTGGTAGTAGGCGCGGTGCGAGGCGAGGGTGCGGACGAGGGGGCCGTTGCGGCCCTCGGGCCGCAGGTTGGCGTCGACGGGCCAGATGGTGCCCTCGACGGTGTTCGCGGAGCAGATCCGCATCATGTGGGCGGCCAGCCGGGCGGCGGCGCGCAGGGCCTTGTCCTCGTCGGCGCCGTTCACCGCCTCGCCGACGAAGATGACGTCGACGTCCGACACGTAGTTCAGCTCGTGCCCGCCGCACTTGCCCATCGCGACCACCGCGAGCCGGCACAGGGCGGCGTCCTCGGGCACGGCGGCCTCGGCGAGCGCGAGGGCGGCGCGCAGGGTGGCGGTGGCGAGGTCGGCGAGTTCGGCGGCGGTCTCGGACACCTCGGTGGTGCCGCAGACGTCGCGGGCGGCGATGGACAGCAGGCAGCGCCGGTAGGCGACGCGCAGCGACACGGGGTCGGTGGCTTCGGCGAGGCCGTGCTCGAACTCGGTCACGCCGGGGTGCAGGTCCCGCGCCTCGTACGTGACGAGCGCCTGCCAGTCGTCGGCGTGCCGGGCGAGATGGTCGGCCAGGGCCTCGGAGGCGCCGAGCACACCGAGCAGCCGGTCGCGCAGCGGCTTGGCGGAGATCAGGGTGTCCAGCAGCTCCTGCCGGCCGGTGGCGCCGGTCTGCGCCTCCAGCAGCCGGACCAGTCCCAGCAGCGCGAGGTCGGGGTCGGCGGTGCCGCCGAGCGCTTCGAGCAGGACCGGGTCGTCGCGCACCGCGGACAGCTCGGGGCTGTCCAGCAGCCGCTCGGCGGCCGACGGGTCGGTGAAACCGTGCCGCAGCAGCCGCGTGAAGGTACTGCTCCTGCGCCCCGGCACCGACGTCATCCCCGGTCTCCCTCGGTCCTCGGCTCGCATCGAACTCACCACGAGCCCACCACGAGCTCATCCAGGCAACGAGCCTATCCGCCCCACCGCGCCCCGGCCCCGGGACGGCCGTGCGCGATGAGTTCCGGGGGCGGACGGGGTCACACCATCGAGGGGAAGAACTCCCCCACCCCGTCCGCCCCCGACCGGTGAGGCCCTCATGACCGACAGAACGCCCGAAACGAACGAACACCCCGCTCTCCTCTCCCCCGAGACCCGTCTCGACCCGCGCTACAGCGACCCGAAGGCGACCGCCGCCTCTTGGTCCGAGGCGAAAGCGCTGCTCATCGAGGCGGAACTGTTCTGGATCTCGACGGTCCGCCCCGACGGACGTCCCCACGTCACCCCGCTCCCCGCCGTCTGGTCGGACGGCGCGCTGCACTTCTGCACCGGGCCGGGGGAACGCAAGGCCCGCAACCTGGCGGCGAACCCGCACGTCGTCCTGACCACCGGCACCAATACCTGGAACAAGGGCTACGACCTGACGGTGGAGGGCGAGGCGGTCCGGGTCGCCGACGACGGCCGGCTGCGCGAACTGGCGGCGGCCTGGGAGGCGAAGTACGGCAGCTTCTGGCACTTCGAAGTGCGGGACGGCCACTTCCACCACGGGCCGGGACACGCCGTCGTGTTTTCGGTGGCGCCGCGCACGGTTTTCGGCTTCGGTAAGGGCGAGCCGTTCAGCCAGACCAGATGGCGCTTCGCGTGACACCGAGAGCCCGCACCGACCGGACCGACCTCGCCGACTCAGCCGGAGGAACCCCGATGAACATGGCCATGACCCTCGAAGTGCTCCCCCTGCCCGTCAGCGACATCGACCGGGCCAGGGACTTCTACCGGGACAAGGTCGGCTTCCACGTCGACATCGACCAGGAGGTCATGCCGGGCATGCGCATCGTCCAGCTGACGCCCCCGGGCTCCGGCTGTTCGATCGCCCTGGGCGACAGCATCTGGGAGATGGCGGGCGACACCCGCCCGGCCCCAGGCTCGTACCAGGGCCTGCAGTTGTGCGTCGCCGACATCAAGGCGGCCCACGCCGAACTGACCGCCCGCGGCCTGGAGATCTCCGAGCCGGTCGTGTACGCCCCGGACGACGGCGCCACCTTCATGTACTTCAAGGACCCCGACGGCAACGGCTGGGCCGTCCAGGAGTACCGCCGCCGCGCGACCGAGCCCCTGCACCAGCTCCTGACGGACCTGGCGGAACGCCAGAAGTAGGGCACGGCAAGGGGATTCGTCGGCCCTGGTGACGCGATCGGAGATCGCCGAGAAGGCCCCGGAAGGGGCTGTACCGCCCGGATCACCCATAGGTGTACCGCGCGCCGCTTTCCCTCACCCACCGTCGCCGCCGCGCCTACCGTCGTACGCCTCGCGATACGACGCGACGCGTGTGACGGAGGAGTGCGGATGTCGGTGGACGGTGAGGCGGTACAGGTCAGGAGCGAGACGGACGAGCCGAGCTGGGAGGTCGACCGGGACGACGAATGGGGAGTAGCCGTCATCACCACGGTGGGGCGGCAGTTGAAGTTGCGGCGGGAGTCCGTGGGCATGCGGGCCGCCGACTTCGCGGTGGCGATGGGATACGGGGAGGACCTCGTTTACAAGATCGAGGCGGGCAACCGGATCCCCCGCCCCGAGTACCTGGAGAAGGCCGACGAGGTGCTGGGCGCGGGCGGACTGCTCGCCGCGATGCGGGAGGACGTGGCGAAGGTCCGGTACCCGAAGAGGGTGCGGGAACTGGCGAAGCTGGAAGCCAACGCGGTCGAGGTCGGGCTCTACAGCAACCACAACATCCACGGCCTGTTGCAGACCGAGGAGCACATGCGGGCACTCTTCGACGTCTGGCTTCCGGCTCACACCGAGGAGGAGACGGAACGCATGGTGGCCGCCCGGCTGGCCCGGCGCACGGTCTTCGACAGATCCCCAGCGCCCGCTCTCAGCTTCGTCCAGGAGGAAGTGACGCTCCGCCGTCCGGTCGGAGGCACAATGGTGTGGCGTCGGCAGCTCGAACACCTTCTGGAACTCGGCAAGTTGCGGCACGTGTCGATTCAGGTGATGCCGACGGACTGCGAGGACCACTTCGGGACGGGCGGGCTGATCGAGGTGCTGAAGTTCCCCGACGGAACGGCGGTCGGACGCTCCGACGGGGCGTTCGCCGGGCGTCCGGTGACCGACCCGAAACAGCTGAGGGTCCTCGAACTCCGCTATGGAATGATCCGCGCCCAGGCCCTTACACCCCGAGAGTCAAGGGCCCTCATCGAGCAGATGCTTGGAGAGTCATGACCGGCACCCCTCCCGCCCGGACCACCACCGCACCCGCCTGGTTCAAGAGCAGCTACAGCAGCAGCGGCGACGGCAACGACTGCATCGAGGTCGCCATATCCCCCGGCACCGTCCTCGTCCGGGACAGCAAGAACGCCCAGGGGCCTCGGCTCAGCATCGCCTCGGCCGCCTGGGCGGACTTCGTCAGGAGCGCGGGCCGGGAGTGACGGCCAAGGCTCTCGCCCTCTCACGCGCCGCAGCGGAGCGTCACAGCACCGGCAGCAGGTTCTTCAGTTCGAAGGCGGTGACCTCGGAGCGGTAGGCCTCCCATTCCTGGCGCTTGTTGCGCAGGAAGAGACGCGGGTCGGGAGCAACCTCACGCGAACGAGGCCGGCCCAGTGCAGACCAGCAGCCGAGCGGTCATCGTTGGTCGTCGTTGGTCGCTGTGGGCCGCCCTTCGACGGCCCACAGACGGCCCCGCAGGGCGACCCGGTAGATTTACAGAGGGCTCCCCTCAATCCCTCTCACCTGCGGCTTCTCCATCACTGGAGGCCGCTGGGACACACCTGGGGGAAGAGGCCCCGAGAACACCGCTTTAGGAGTTCGATCGAGACACTGGCTTGCCGCATCATGGCTGGCGCTCCCACTCCGTAGGGCACCGCTGCGATCCGCACGTGTCCGCCCTCGTTGATGTCAGGTTGGATTTCAGCGGCCTGCTTGTACGGCAATCGCACGCGGCTCCGGAGGGCGCTGCCGTGTCATGGATCCCCACAGGTCACGGCTCCATGTGACCCCTTCGAACGATCCCCAGTCCACAGATGGTCCACGGCCCGTCAGCCAATTATGGGCGGTTGTTGGCCATGTCATCTGGGGCAGCAGGTCCGTTAGAGCGGGTCCTCCCGTCGGCGAGTAGCGCGGTGGTGGCGCTGCAGCGGCCAGTGCGTCCACCCGCGACGAGGTGAAGTCCAAGCACCCTCGCGGGCCGTTGGTGGGGCGTCACACTCGAACTGCGGGCCTGCGCTGCTGAGGGGGTGCATCAGCCCCGCCACCCATGCCACGAGGTGTACGGCGGGAGCGCGAACCTCCACGGCAGGCCGATCCACTCTGTCGTAATCCCCACCCGAGGCCGGTGATCGGGATGACTGCGAGCTTCCGCCGGCCGTACTGGTTCCAAGTGCATCAGTTGTAGGAACAGGCCTGACAATGCGCACCGCACCGAACACGAAACCCTCAGCCGCAAAGAGCCCAGCCCGCCCCCACGAGGCTGCGGAAGAGCAGAGCCCATCCCCCCTGTTGAGGGCACGGAGAGCCGAGTACGATCAGCTGTTCGTACTAGCTTAAGGTTGAACAGGCGCTGCAGCGGCTCGCTCTGAGCTGGCGTCAGAGGGGGCATGTTGAGCCGGACAGGTATCGAGGACTTCCTCAACGAGGCAGAAGCCCACGAAATATCCTGGAGCCGACCGGAGAGTGCACCGGCATCACTGGCCACGGAACGAGTCCTTATCGCTGCAGGCCCCCAAGCTTTCGAAGTCGCCATCGCCTCGGCAACCATCAGGCCCCGCGTCGACGATGTCCGCCGCCTGTGGGCCCTGCGATGGAACCGTCGCGCCGCTCCCGTTGTCCTGGTCGTTTGTTACCCCACAGACGGCACCTGGAAGACAGCCGTTTGCGGAACCAAGGACGACCCGGCCGTCCTGCACGACCTGAGCCTCGATCAGGTCGAACGCATCTGCACCGCAGCCCTGGAGGCTCCCGACTCGGCGAACGCAGAACGCACGTTGCACCGCCTGCTCTCCGGTCTCAAAGATCAGCTCGTCGCTGGCCTGTTGAACTCCGGCCTGTTCGCTTCGCATGAACTGCGTCACGGCGTCCCGACCCGCACTGACTGGGCATCCGCGCAAACAAAGGGGGTGCCTCTCCTTCGACGGCGCGGCGTCGAACTCATCCGTGGGCTTGGCTACTCCACCACTCCCCACGGATCCACCGCAGTGATCCTCTCTGCCAGCGGCGACCAGCGGGCCGTGGGCGTCCTGCTGGACGAGATGGAGATGTTCGACCGTCCGACCGCCCGCCTCGGCGCAGTCTCCCCCGTAGCGTTGGGTCTGGCCATAGCGCAGGAGCAAGGGCTGCCGTGGCTGGTGATCACCCGTGACACCCAGATCCGCCTCTACTCGGCCAACCCTGATATCGGTGTCGGCCGCAAAGGCCAGGCCGAGACCTTCGTCGAGATCGACATGGCGCTCCTGGCCGAGGTTGATGCGGCCTACCTGCCCCTGCTGTTCTCGGCCGACGCGCTGACCAAGGGCGGCAGCGTTCCCCAGATCCTGGAAGCCTCCGCCGACCACGCCGCAGCGCTGGGGAGGCGCCTTAGGGAGCGCGTGTACAAGGATGTGGTGCCGCAGCTGGCCACCGCAGTCGCCCGCCGTATGAAAGCGGTCAGCGAGGCCGAGCTTGCCGAGGCATACCACCGCACCCTGATTATCCTGTTCCGGCTTCTATTCACCGCTTACGCCGAAGACCGCGGCCTGCTGCCTTACCTGCGCAATCCCCGCTACACCGCGAAAGCGCTCAAGACACTCGCGCGAGAGTTCGCCGAGAAGTCAGAGCAGGAGTTCGATGCTGTCGCAACCGATCGGTGGGACGACCTTCTCACCGTCTGGCGGGCTGTCGATGACGGCAATACCGAATGGGGTGTGCCAGCCTACAACGGCGGCCTGTTCGCCTCCGGCAATGCCTACCCGGCCAGCCAAGCCATCGCGGACCTGCGGCTGACCAACAATGAGATCGGGCCGGCACTACGTGCCTTGCTTGTCGACACCGGCGAGGATGGCACGGTCGGCCCCGTGGACTTCCGGTCCCTGTCAGTGCGCGAGTTCGGCACCATCTACGAGGGGCTACTGGAGTCCTCTCTTTCGATCGCTCCCGGCCCGCTCGCTGTTGATCCGAAGACAAAAGCGTACATCCCGGCAAGGACGACCGATGAGGTCGTTGTGGCCGCAAGCGACGTCTACTTCCACAACGCTTCTGGAGCGCGCAAGTCCACCGGCTCCTACTTCACCAAAGCCTTCGTGGTCGAGCACCTGCTCGACACTTCTTTGACGCCCGTACTCACCGAGCACTTGGCTAGGGTCAAGGCGCTGCTGGACGCTGGGGATGAGGCGAAGGCGGCAGAGACGTTTTTCGACTTCCGTGTCGCTGATCTCGCCATGGGTTCGGGGCATTTCCTGGTCGCTGCAATTGACCGGATCGAGAACAAGTTCTCCGCCTTCCTCACCGCTCATCCGATCCCAGACGTCAACGACGAGCTGTACCGCCTCGCGGATGCGGCCAGGGCCGCACTGGGCACGAGCGCCCCGGACATCGAGATTGAGCCGTCCGCGCTCCTGCGGCGGCAGATCGCCCGCCGCTGCATCTACGGCCTTGACCTCAATCTTATGGCCGTTGAACTCGCGCGCCTGGCCATCTGGATCCACACCTTCGTTCCCGGCCTTCCGATGAGCACCCTCGATCACGGTCTCGTCGTCGGAAACAGTCTGACCGGCATGGCCACCATCGAGGAGGTCATCGATGTGTTCGATCCGCAAAGCGGCGGTGGAACCATCAGTCTCTTCGAGGAGCAGATCATTGAGCAGCTTGCTCCTGCCCGTGACCTGTTGCGGCGTGTCGCCCGAACCAGTGAGGCCACTAGGCAGGAAGTGAAGGAGGCGAAGAAGGCACATGCCGAGGCGCTGAAAGCCGCGGCAGACGCCACGCCCTTGTTCGATGCAGCTGTTGCTACTCGGCTCGGACTCATCGACCGAATGCCCACTCCGCAGGAAGCAGTCAGCGCGGTCTGGGAGGACGGCGTGAAGGAGGGGATGCGCCACCTTAAGGCCGCCCACTTGCCGATCCTCTTTCCCGAAGTGTTCCTTCGTGATCGTCCGGGCTTCGACGTCCTGCTAGGGAACCCCCCGTGGGAGGAAGTTACCGTTGAGAAGCTTGGGTTCTGGGCACTACGGTTCCCAGGCTTGAAAAGTCTTCCTGCGAAGGCACAAAACGAGAAGATTGCCGGGTTCGAGCGTGACCGGCCGGATCTGGTCGCTGAATATGAGGCCGAGGTCAGCTCCTCGGCCCTGTTGCGCCAGGCGCTGCTCCACGGGCCATTTCCTGGCATTGGGAAAGGGGACCCGGACCTCTATAAGGCGTTCACCTGGCGGATTTGGCAGACCCTGCGTTCGGACGGAGCTGCCGGCGTCGTCCTCCCCCGCAGCGCTCTGAGCGCGGCTGGAAGTGCCGAGTGGCGCGAGAAGATCTTGACTGAGGGCACCTTCAGCGATGTGACCCTGCTGCGCAACTCGGCGGAATGGGTCTTCGATGAAATAGATCCGCGGTACACGGTCGGACTAATCGGCATCCGGAAGGGCGCCGACTACGCCGGGCGTCTGCGGATGCGAGGCCCGTTTGTGTCGCTGAGGGAATATCGCGCGCATGCCGGAGAAAACGGAGTGGAGGTCGCCACCGACAGCTTTCTGTCCTGGTCGGAGGGGGCCGCTTTCCCTGCCATCCCTGATTCCGTAGCGCTCGGCATTTTCGCCAAGATGCGCCAGCAGCCGCGCTTGGACACCACGAGCGGGACGTGGCGTGCCCGCCCTGCCACCGAGTTCCATGCGACGAGCGACAAGAAAAAGGGGCATTTCTCAGTAGACCTTGACGGCCCGTCCGGGTGGCCCGTGTATAAGGGCGCTTCTTTCGACCTGTGGAACCCGGACACTGGGACCTATTACGGCTGGGCCGACCCTGCCCACGTCACCACAGAACTGCGGTCCCGCAGAACGCGTCAGGCACGCAAATCCACGTCCGCCTTCGCGGAGTTCGCTCCTGCAGTCATCCGGGATGCCAGCACGTTGCCCTGTCTGCATCCACGGATCATGCTGCGCGATATCACCCGCTCTAACGACAGCCGTACAGTGCGGGTCGCGCTCGTTCCAGCGAACGTGGTCGCCACGAACTCGGCACCCTACCTGCTCTTCCCCCGAGGGAACGAGCAGGATGAGGCATACCTGCTTGGTGTTCTGTCCAGCATCCCCTTGGACTGGCTCGCCCGCACCGTGGTCGAGAATCATCTGAACTTCCACATCCTCAACGGCCTTCCGATCCCCCGGCCCGAACCCGGTTCCGTGCTGCGGGAGCATGTCATACAGATTGCTGGGCAACTGGCTGCCGTGGACGGCCGCTACACCGACTGGGCCGCTAAAGTCGGCGTGCCGGTGGGGTCTGCCACCGACGAGGCAACCAAAAACGATCTGATAGCTGAACTCGATGCCGTAGTCGCCCTGCTGTTCGGTCTCGACCGCGATGATGTCTCCCACATCTTCGCCACCTTCCACCGCACCTGGGACTCCCGCGAGCGCCTGTCCGCAGTGTTGACCCACTACGACCTGTGGAAGGCACGGGTGGAATCGTGAGCGAGAACAGTTTTGGCTACCGGCCTGAGTTCGCTACCAACCGCAATAACGGTGAGCGGGTCGCGGATGCAATCAACACTCTGCTCGCGGGGCTGCGTACACGGCTGAGGAACCCCCCGAGGCTGGCGATTGCGACGGCCTATTTCAATCCTGGTGGGTTCGGTCTGCTTGCTGATGAGCTGGAGAAGGCCGGGGGCGTGCGGCTGCTGCTCGGTGCCGAGCCGTCACCGGACGGCGACCGGGCCCGCGTGCGCGCACTTGGCCGGACGCCCCGCCGACGGCGCCGCGGTCCCTCGGCGGACGTCGTCCAGGCGCTGGAAGGTCACCGCAGGTCGATGGAGGAAGACCGGGACCATCTGGGGTTCACCCGCGAGGCTGATACACAGGCCCGCCGCCTGGTGGCGTGGCTGCGCAGCAACCCGGACGTTCAGGTGCGCAGGTACGAGACTGAGTTCCTACACGGCAAGGCTTTCATCGTGGAGACCGACGCCACCGGGGTGATCGCCGGGTCCTCGAACTTCACCTATGCCGGGCTGGCCAAGAATAAGGAGCTCAACCTCGGCCAGTACCAGCCGGGCACGGTTCGGCAGGTTATCGACTGGTTCAACGAGCACTGGGACGCCGCTGCCCCTTACGACCTGGCCGCGTTGTATGAGGCACGCTGGTCCCCGCATCAGCCGTGGGACGTGTTCCTGCGGATGCTGTTCGAGCTGTACGGAGCGGACTTGGGGGAGGAGGATAAGGTCAGATCTCGGCTCGGGCTGACCGCATTCCAGGCGGACGGCGTATGGCGCGCCCGGCGCATCCTGGCCCGACGCAAGGGCGTCCTGATCGCTGATGAGGTCGGTCTCGGCAAGACATACGTAGCTGGCGAGCTCATCCACGAGGCCGTATTCGACCGCCGCCAGAAGGTACTGATCATCGCTCCGGCGACGCTGAGGGACTCCACATGGGAGCCCTTCTTGCGGGAGAAGAACCTGCGCGCCGATGTGCTGTCGTATGAGCAGTTGGTCTCCGGTATCGAGGACGCTGGGACCCGAACTGCTCACCTGCAGGCTCTCGACGAGTACGCCATAGTGATAGTGGATGAGGCCCACGCGTTGCGTAACAGCAAGACTCTGCGTGCTGACGCCCTTCGGCAGGTGCTCGCCGGCCCGGTGCCTAAAGACCTGGTGCTTCTGACCGCGACACCAGTCAACAACAGTCTGGAAGACCTCTACAGCCTCATCGCATACTTCACGCCGAACGATGCCGCGTTCAGCGACGTGGGCATCCCCAGCCTGCGCGCCTACTTCCAGCGCGCCATGGAGATGAACCCCGATGACCTGTCTCCGGAACACCTGTTCGATGTGTTGGACGAGATAGCCGTACGGCGTACCCGGCGGTTCGTCAAGAACCATTATGTCGGGGACAGGATCCTGGTCGGTGGCAAGGTGCAGGAGATCCGGTTCCCCACGTGCCGGGTGGTGAGGGTGGACTACAACCTCGACAAGGTTCTTCCCGGAGTATTCCACGACCTGGCTGTCGCGCTCGGTGCGGAGATCATGGAGGAGACCCCGGATGATTCGCTGGCGGTCGGCGTCATCCTCGAGGAGCCCGGCGAAGTCCTCACCATGGCCCGCTATGTTCCCTCCCGCTTCCGCCTGTATGGGGAGACCGAGCAGTACCAGGCGCAGAACGCCGGGCTGATCCGCTCGAATCTCCTCAAGCGGTTCGAGTCGTCCTCCTACGCGTTCGAGCAGACCGCCACCAAGATGATCAATTCGCACGACACCTTTCTCAGCGCCTTGGACTCCGGTCTAGTTCTTACTGGAGACCCCTTGCGCGAGTGGGCCGGCCTCTCGGCCGAGGAGGTCGAGGATTGGATCGCATCGCTGGATGAGGCGAGTGCTGAGAACGTCGCGTACGCCTCAGACTTCAACGTGAAGGCCCTGCGGGATGCAGTCCAGGCGGACCGGGACCTGTTGGAAGCATTCCGGGATCGAGTGCGCGCCGTGCACGCGGACAACGATCCGAAGGTTGCTGGCCTTATCGAGCAACTGGCCTCCATCGCCAAGGACGCCGCTGCCGAAGGGATCGGAGAGGAGGACACCCGAGATAAGCGGAAAGTACTGGTGTTCACCTATTACACCGACACCGCCGATTACCTGGGTCGGGCGCTCCGAGACGCGCTTGCCGGCGATCCGCGACTGGCTGCCTACCGGGGCCGTATGGCCACGGTGTCGGGCCCGGACCGTGACCATCGGGCCGACATTATTACGGGTTTCGCCCCCAAAACCGCGGGTACCGGCGTTGAGGCTGACGCATACGACCTCATCGTGACCACCGATGTGCTCGCAGAAGGTGTCAACCTCCAGCAGGCCCGTCACATCATTAACTACGACCTGCCATGGAACCCTATGAGGCTCGTACAGCGGCACGGTCGCATCGACCGCATCGGCTCCCCGCACAAAGAGATCTACATGCGGGCGTTCTTCCCCGACAAAGACCTCGATGAAATCCTCCGCCTGGAGGAACGCCTCCAGCGCAAGTTGAAACAGGCCGCAGCGTCCGTTGGCGTCGGCGAGGTTCTGCCTGGTATAGAGGCGGTGGAGCACAACATTGCCGAGACCCGGGAACGGATTGAGCAGATTCGCTGCGAGGAAGCCGCCCTGTTCAATGACGGAGGCAATGGTGCGCTTTCCGGTGAAGAGTACCGGCGGCGGCTAGCGAATGCCTTCCACAGCGACGCCACAAAAAACCGGGTTCTGGATTTGCCTTGGGGATCCGGCACTGGCTTTCACCGGGACGGAGCCAGCCCAGGCTTTGTGTTCTGCGCCCGTATCGGAAACCATCCTAAGCCCTGGTACCGGTATATTCCCCTCAACGACGACCTGACCCCTCAGAGTAGCGGCCCGGATGGCGAGCCGGTGGTCATTGACGACACCCTCGCCTGCCTCGCCCACGCTGATCCTCAAACGGATATCACCCCAGTGGCACTGTCCGATCAGATGTACGCCGCGGCGTTCGATGCATGGTCTGCCGCACGGAGGCACATAAAGAGCCGCTGGGACTTCCAGGCCGACCCTGCCAACTTTGAGCCCCAGGTGCCCAAAGTCATGCGAGATGCTGCCGCATTCGTCCGAGAGCATGGCCAGTTGCTGGGCGACGATCAGGACATGCTCTCTGCCCGTCTTGACGCCCCGTATGCTGTTCGTGTCCAACGCGAAGTCCGGAACGCCCTCACCAGCACGGAACTCTCCGCCACAGGCAAGGTCCAGGCGCTCGCGGAGCTCGCGGACCGGCTCGGGCTGATCCCGCCCGAGCCACCGCCACTCCGGCCTGCGATCCATCTTGAGGATATCCATTTGATGTGCTGGACCGCGATCACACCCGAGTCTCCTTGAGAGCCGTAAGGGGCCAGGACGGGCCGCCAGGGGCAGCCGGACCTTGACCTGGTAAATCGCCTGATCCACTGGTAACTTGTGCCACGCCTTTTGGCCGCAACGGCACTACGGCACGTGCTGCATTGGAGGCTGGCCGAGGCTTTTGCAGCGGTCGGTGGAACGGCTTTGGGCTGGAGCTGCTTTGGCGCGAGTGATCACGGCCCCGTAAGCTTCCGGCGCGTCGGGCAGTCTGTGGACCTGCCCGCTAAAGCACGACGTTGGGGCCGTGATCTTCGAGGCTCGCGCCAAAGTGGCTGCCTAAAGCCGTGGAGCCGACCGCCCCAGCCACGACGTACCCCTTCTCTGGCATCAGGCGGCTGCATGCTTTGAGCGCGGCACGGGCGCCGGCCGGGCTGGAGCGGGGCGGAGACAGGAGCGCAGGCCCGGCCGGGGGCCGGGCTGCGCGCGGTGAGCGGAGCGAGCCGCCTTGATGCAGTAGAGAAAGTTGTACCGCGCTGGGAGCGCGACGGTTTTCAAGACCAGCTGGTTCCTCGCGCTGAAACTTCGCTTGACCTGCGCCTATCGCTCTGCGGAGCGCACGTGGCGCCTCGCGTTGGCCGGAGTATGGCCGCAGCGCGTCTCGCGGGACTCATCCGGCGCCATCACTTCCGCTCTGCGGTGTCCGGAACTAGTCGACTCGTGAAGCCGGCGTCGCGCAGGCGCTCGTACGCTGTGGCCACGTCATCGGGGATGTGCTGCTCGATCATGAAGCCCTGCTGCGGGTAGATCATGAGCCGCTGCTGCGCGCCGGCCAACATGTCGATCACTAGGTGTGCGTCCCCGATGGAGTCGACGTACTCAGTCAGGGTCATGGGCGTGGACGTGCTGAGCCACTCGACTCCAGGCCACAGCTTGCGCGCGGTCGCATAGGCCCGTCGTTCCTCGTACGGCTTGCTGATCAGCAGGACGGACGACACAGAGGCTTGGTGCTCTTCGAGCAGTGCGCGGGAGAAGCGGATGTTCTCCCCCGTGTTCCGGGCCCGCGGCTCAACAAGGATCGCATCGGCCGGCACCCCCAGCTCCATCGCCCGCTCGCGGTAGTGCTCGGCCTCGCCACGCGGCATGCGGTCGCGTGTGGTGCGGCTGGTTGCCCCGGTGAAGACGATCAGCGGCATCATGCCCTGGTGGTAGAGATCGGCGGTTGTGTCCGCGACTCCGAGGTCATGACTGCCGAGTCCGATCGCGACAGAGCATGGGCGCAGCTCGTGGCCCATCTGCTGGAAGTTCCAGAGCCGTTGAGCGTCGGCCCATGCCTGTGCTGAGATCACTTGCTCTCGCCCTCTGCTTTCGCTGAGTCGGGGACCTTGAAGTCGTACGTCCATGCAAAGCGCGTCGCCGCGTGAACGCCGATCGCGAATTCCACCACGGTGCCGTCGGCCGTGCAGGTCGTCCGGTGCAGCTCCACCACCCATTCGCCCGGCGCGAGCTGAAGGAGCTGGGCCTCATCTGCCGTGGGGATCCGCGCGAACAGCGTCTCCTGCATGTGGTCGATCTCGTATCCGGCGTCGTACAGGACACGGAAGCCACCACCCCGGCCGGCGGGCCCCGGCGTCGGGTCGACGATCCGCGTCCCTTCCACATGCTCGGGACGGTAGTAGCTGGTCAGTGTGTGCGTCGGCTGCGAACCCTCCTTGACCACGCGCGCACGTGCGTAGACCTCCGCACCTTCCGGCAGACCGTGCGCCTGAGCAACGGCGGCCGGCGCCGTCACACGACTGATGGTCTGAGTCTGTTCGTTCCGCTTGTACGCACGTCCGGACGCCACACGGTCCGCGATGAACGCCACCTCATCACCGTCCCGCCACTTGGCCTTGTCGTACCGTGCGATGCCGAGCCGTTTGAGCGGGGTCCGCTCACGGACGACCGTGCCGTGTCCGCGCGACGACGTGACCAGCCCTTCGGCTTCCAACGCCTTGTAGGCCGCATGGACCGTGGATTTCGAGCCTTCACCCGCTTCCACTAGGTCCCTGATCTGCGGCAATTGGGCACCGGGTGCGTACTCGCCGTTCCGAATCTGTGCGGCCAGTCGGTCCGCAAGATCCCGCCACTTGGGCGCCATGCAGCACTCCTCTCGACACCGACCAGTGAAACACAGTCCCAGGACTGTTGACAGTCCTGGGACTGTGCGCCATGGTCTTACCGAACGGCTCGCAGTCCTAGGACAGTGGGGCCGGAGCGTCCCTATTGGGCTGCTCCCATGCCGCCCGGAGGGCCCCGTGGAACGGGCTCGAAGGAAGCGCAAGCACCTTGAGAACTTCACACAGGGAACTGCCGGTAACCCATGGTCCGCCTGCCCGAAGGGGTCGGAAACAAGGCGGAGAAGACCGGCGTGCCCCGTATGGCAACCCGACCGGTTCGAGTCCGGTCCGGGGCACTTCGGCCGCTGTTCAGTGGCCGCACCGCGTATGACACGCGGCTTTCTCCAACAACGGCAAGCGGCTCCCGGGTGGCACCCCGGGAGCCGCGTTCGGGCCGTTCGCCCTGCGAGAGGAACACGACCCAATGGAGCACATCGTCACTGTTCAGGACGCTGTTACCGCGTTCGCCGACTTCATGGAGCCGACGAACGCCGAACTGGACGCGATCGAGCGGGAGATGCCCGTCATCCTGGCGGACGTCGACCTGCTGGACGCGCACATCATCACGTTGGACCGCATCCCGACCGAGCTGGACGCCCGCCGCATCCGCCGGGCCCGCCGCCGCGCGCTGGCCGCGCGGGTCGCGCTGCTCAACCGCACCGCCGGCGCGATGCTGCCGGGGGGTGCCGCATGAGTGCCACCGAGAAGAACCTGTCCGCCGCGCACGCCGAGGTGAAGGCGGAGATCGCCCGCACGGACGCCAAGACGGCGCTGTTGCTGGCGTTCGTCGGCGCGGTCCTCGCCGGCACCTGGACGGTCGCCCGTGACCTGCACCTGAACCTCCCCGCCTGTGTGGTGGGCGGGTGCGGTCTGTTGCTACTGGTCGGCGCGGCGGGGCTGCTGCTGCGGTCGGTGCGCCCGAACCTGTCCGGCCGGCACGGCTTCCCGCTGTGGGCCACCCTCACCGCCGAGGAGATCAACGCCGCCGTCGGCGGGGACCTGGCCGCCGACATCCCGGACCTGGCCCGGCTCGCGGTCGCCAAGTTCACCTGCCTGCGCCGCGCGGTCGACCTCACCCTGACCGGCGGCGCCCTGCTCCTCCTGGCCGCCCTGCTTTCCCTCGGGGGTGCGGCATGAAGGCCCGGACCGCACTGCCCGCCGTCGCCATGACGGCCGTCTCCATGGTCCTCACCCTCGCGGTAGTGGTGATGTGGCTGGGCACGGCGATGCCCTGGCTGGTCGCGCTGGTGGTCGGGGTGGGGATCGACGGAGGATGGCTGGCCACCCTCGCCTACGAACGCCGCCTGGCCGCGCAGGGGGACCACAGTCGCGCGGTGACCGCCGTTGGCTGGTCGTTCGGCCTGGTCGCCACCGGTGTTCTGGTCGCGCACGCGCTGACCGCGGAGCACTCCGCCGGGGCGTGGCTGGCCGTGGCGTGGCTGCCGATCGCGGCCAAGGCGCTGTGGCTGGTGCACGGACTGTGGGAGCGCACCGCGCTCACCCCGAACGCGCTGGACGCCATCGCCGGAATTCAGCAGGAGGCCAGGGATGAGGCGGCCGTGGCGCGGGCCCGGCTGCGGGCCACGGCGGCGACCGAGGAGACCCGGTTGACGGCCGTGACGGAGGCCGGGGCGCGCGTCGCACGCGTCCAGGCCACCACCGCGCAGACGCTCTCTTCCGCGTGGTCGACGCTGGAGTCGGCGCGGGCGGCGGAGGACACCGGCAGGGCGCTGACCAGCGTGACGGCCCGCGTCGCACCCGGCGTCACGACCTCGTGGGAGCTCCCGGTGTGGGGCCCGACCGAACCGGTCGCGAATGCGGAGGAATCAACCGGGACCGATCGGAAACGGTCTATGGCTGACCTGCCCGAATCGAGTCCGGAGCCGATCACCGTGTCCATGGTCCGGGTGCCCGAACCGGTCGACTGCCTCAAGCCGCTTCCGCACGATCGGTCGGCTCCGCTCGCCTCGATCGAGCGGCGGCCGGTGGCCGCGGAATCGGCCCGGCCTCGCCGGGCGACCGGTCGGGTTCCAGCGGTGGCGAAGTCGACCCGTCCCAAGCGCACCCCGGACCAACTGCTCGCCGAGGCCCGCACGGTGACGACCGGTTGGTCGGACGCCAAGGTGACGGCCGAGGGTCTCCGGCGGGCGCTGCGCACGTCGCCGGCAAACGCCCGGATGCTGCGTGACGCCCTGCTCGCCGAACGCGCGGGCGCGGCATGAGTGCCCTGCCCGTCTACCCCTGGCGGCTCGCCCCCGACGGCTACGCCACCCGCCGACAGCTCCGGGCCCAAGGGTTGCGGCCCGGTGGTCAGGACGTGGCCGCTCAGCTCGAGCGGCCACGCCGCCGCCGGGGGCCGCTGGTGGCCTACCTCTACCGCGTCGACCTGGCCAAGCCCGTCCGGCCGATGACCCCGGCGAGGTGGGCGGCCCTGGGCGCGGCGAATGCGGCGCGTCGCACCTGCCCGGCCTGCCGGCGCGATGCCGGATACGTCATCCCCGCCGCGCTCGGCACCTGCGTGCCCTGTGCCTACCCCGACACCCAGACCTCCGGCGTCTGACCGCTACAGGTTCTCGGAGATCCGCAAGACAGCCTCCCAGAGGCGATACCAGCGGCGGTGCCGCTTGCTGCAATACCGCCGCCTACGCCACCAACTGCGCGGCTGTTGTACCGGCGCACGACACCACCTGCACGGCCGCGTACGCACCGCGGATTCCCCACCCATGCCGCACACCGTAACGGCCCCTCTCCCACACGGATTTGAAGGGATCACCTGACATGGGCAAGCCCGAAACCCGCCGCCTGGACCGTGAGATCCACCAGGCGAACCGCAAGCTGGACGCCGTCCGCAAGCGGGAGCTGTGGCCGCTGGAGGGCCGCGAGCGCCGCGCCATCGCGGGCGCCGCGGTCGGCGGCGGCTACCGGCTGCACCGCGGCGAGAGCACCGGTCGCGCCGAACGTGCCATCGACACCGCATGGCAGGCGGCCGAGACCCGGCTCATCGCGGAGATCACCGCGATGCAGACCGAGCGGCAGCGCATCGTCACCGAGGCCGCCGCCGCCAGGGCGGGCAAGAAGTCGTCCGGCTGGTGGTGACCATGCCGAACGATCGTTGCCCGGCCGCGCACCCGGACGACCCGACCGCCTGTGTCGGCCCGGTCGTGGTGACCGTGCTCGATGCGGCCGGCGCCGGGGCGGACGGGTGCGAGCACCACGCCGCCCGGCTGCTGGCCTCCCTGGCCGGTGGCCGCGTCTACCCGCTGCCCGACGCCCCCGGCCAGGCCGCCATCCGCGTGTTCACGGCCGCCGACACCACCCGCCCGTTCTGCTGGCTCGACGGACCGCGCACCGAGCCGTCCCAGCTCAGCCACGCGGAGAACCGCAACCGGCACCGCCGCTGAGCGCCCCCGGCCCCCGCCCGGCACCACTCGGTACCGGGCGGGGGCCGCCGAATCCTTCTCCGCTCCCGCCCCGGACCGGGGCAGTCAGGAGTCTCACCACCATGGGTGACAACGTCGTTCACCTGCACAAGACCACCGAACCGCTCGTCTTCCCGCCGGACGCGCCAGTGACCACGCTGACCGTGGTCCCGGACCCGCCGACCGCGCCGGCCGTGCCGCTGTGGGTGCGCTCCGGACGGGCCGTCAAGCGCATCGCCACCGACGAGCGCACCACCAACGCGGTGCGGTTCGCCGCCCGGCACACCCTCTATGTCTGGGGCGGGGCGCGGATCGTGGGCCGCCGGACGTGGGACGGCCGTACCGCGGCCCGGTATGAGCGCATGCTGCGCGCGGCGGAGGCCGCGGGGAACTATGAGGTGGCCGCGGAGTGGGAGGAGCGCGGGCAGCGCTTCCGCGACGCCCGCCACCGCCGCCGCATGGACCTGCTCCACTCCCCCGTCGACGCGGCCAAGGGAGCCCTGGTCGGCACCGGTATGGGCATCGGCGCCCTGGTCGCCCTCGGGGTCGTGCTCGCCATCGCCAACAAGGACGCCGCGCAGGTCGTCACCCCGCTGATGGCGGTCATCGAGTTCATCCGGCTGCTCATCACCATCGTCACCGTGGTGTGGGGCCCGCTCGTCTCCATCGGCCCGTTCCTCGCCCTGCTCGCGCTGTGGGCCGTCGGTCGCCACCAGCAGGCCGCCCCGAACTGGGCCCTGCCGGCCAACGTCCGGAACGGGGAGGGTGAGCCGATCACGCCGTCGATCGTGGTCAAGGCCCTGCGCGACCTGGGAGTCCCGGCGCTGCGCAACGCCATCAAGGAGATGGGCGACGCCGGCGCCTCCATGCTCGGACCGATCCGGATCGCCGGATGCGGCATCGAGGTCGACGTCACCCTCCCCTCGGGAGTGTCGACGAACGAGGTACAGGGCAAGCGGCGCAAGCTCGCCGAGAACCTGTCCCGACACGAGCACGAGGTGTTCATCACCATCCCGACCGCGGCCCGCACCGTGCGGCTGTGGGTCGCCGACTCCGGCGCGCTGGACGAGCCGATCGGCCCCTCTCCGCTCACCACGGACGACACGCTGAGGGCCGACTACGCCAAGGGCAAGGCGCCGTGGGGCCAGGACCTGCGCGGGGACGCCGCGGCCCTGAGCCTGTATCAGCGGCACCTGCTCATCACCGGACTGTCCAACCAGGGCAAGACCGCCGCCCTGCGCGCCCTGGCCCTGTGGCTCGCGTTGGACCGGTCGGTGGAGTTCCGCATCGCCGACCTGAAGGGCGCCGGGGACTGGGCCATGTTCGACAACCTGGCCACCGTCCTGATCCAGGGGCCGACCGATGACCACGTCATCGACGCCACCGAGATGCTCGAGGGCGGGGTGTCCGAGATGGAGACCCGGCTGACCGCACCGTCCGGGACCGTGTTCCCGCCGTTGATCCTGCTGGTCGATGAGGCGCAGGTGGCGTTCATGTGCCCGCTCAAGGACGCCGACAAGCGCCCGTACGGTGGGTCGAAGGCCACCTCCCGGTACTTCATGGCCGCCCGCAAGATTCACAACCAGGGGCGTGCGGTGAACGTGCTGCTCTGGCAGGGCACCCAGGACCCCACCGACCAGAACCTGCCCAAGCTTGTGCGCGAAGGCGCGCACACCCGTGCCTCGCTCGCCCTCGGGACGGAATCGCAGGCGCGGATGGCGTTGGGGGACAAGGCCGTCGACGGGGGCGCGGCGCCGAACCTGCTGCGGCCCGGTCTGGACAAGGGCACCGTGGTGGTCGCCTCGGACGGCATCGAGATCCCGGCCGGACAGGCGTCCCTCACGGTGCGCACCCACTACATCGACACCGAGACCGCGACCGAGATCGCCGACCGCGCGAAGCGGATGCGGGACGGGGTGACCACGCTGCGGGTCGTCGAGCGGGGTCAGGAGCGTGACCCGCTTGCCGACATCGCCGCCGTCGTCGGCGACGCGCCCCGGGTGCGGACCAAGGACGTGCTGGCGCGGCTCGCCACGCGGAACGCGGGCGCCTATGGCGGCTGGTCGTTCATCGACCTCAAGCGCGTCCTGGACGACGCCGGCGCCGAGCCCTACAAGTCCGACGGCGTGATGGTCGTCGCCCGCGACCGCGTCGCCCGCGCCCTCGCCGACCGCGACACCGGGGGTTCCGCTTCCGCCGACGGATGACAGGGAGCCGACCCCCGACGGGTCAGGGAGGCAGGGAGAACTCCCTGACCGCCTCCCTGGCCCGCCTCCCTGGCCCTGACCTGCACGAATGATCGTTCAGGGAGTCAGGGAGACACGCAGGTCAGACCCCTGAAACACCCCTCCACAACGCCCCCTCAAGGGGGTGTCTTTGCCTCCCTGGCCATGTGCCGGAAGGGATTCCGCATGTACTCCGACCACACCCCGCACGTGCCCGCACAGCGGGCCGTGGAAGTCCACCAGCCCATACCCATGCCGCCCGCCGTCGCCGTCCCGGCGCCGGTCGTTGCGGTGCAGCCGGGGACGGTCCCGGCGGTGGCGAGCGTCGTCCTGCCGGACGGCCGGATCGTCACCGGCTACGCCATCGACCACGCCCAGCACGCTCCGGCCACGACCGTGCCAGCCGTCTCCCGGGCCGCGGTGAACGTCGCCCTCGGGGGCGTGGGGTTCCTCGCGGTGTGCGGCGGGCTGCTGCTGCTCACCTCGTTCATCGCCGCGCTGACCGCGTTCATCACCCAGCTCATCATCCTGGCCGCCGTCCTCTTCGGCGGCTGGATCGCCGTTCAGGTCCTCGGAACGAACGGCGACCACAGGGGCGGCACGACGGTGCACATCCGCAAGGCCACGTTCAAACGCAACCACTTCCACGGCTAGGGCGTGCCGCTGACCTGTCGCTTACCGCCCGGGCGCTGGGCCACCACCATCACGATGAAGCCGGTCACCAGAAGCACGCTGCCCGTCATGGTCCCCCACTGCCGGATATGGATGCCGCTGATCACGAGCCCGAAGACCACCTGACAGCACAGGCCGACAGCAGCCGCCAACTGACCCCAGCCGTAGAGGCGAACGCGGCGAACGTGACGCCGGTTCATGGGGAGCACCCAGCTACGGGTGATCGCTGCTACCCCCAAAGCGGCGAATAGCAACGCCACCACCACCGAAGGTATGGCGAGGTAAAGCCTCATGATCCCTCCCTGCACACCGGGCCCGCGCCGAGTGTCGCCGTGATCATGACACCCGCCACACCCCGCGTCCACGCGCTTCCGTAGCCCATGACTCTCCTGATGGGCCGGACAGTCCCAGCTACGTCAAGGGCGGCCCCCACTCACGCCAATGAATCCGGGGCCGCCCTTGTCCACCTGCCATCACCTGACCTGTGGAGGTCTTCCAGCATGACCCAACCCACCACCATCCGGCGAGTGCCCGGCCCCCGGCCGCCGCTGCCCGAACCCCTCCAGACCGCGCTGGAACTGGTCGCGACCGGCGTGCCGGTGCTGCCCCTGCGACAGGGGAAGGTGCCGTTCGGCAACTGCCACCGGTGCGCGAAGAACGCATGCGGCGGTCGGCCGAACATGAAGAGTGCGGGCCCGTGCCGGTGCCCCGGTGTCTGCCACGCATGGGCCGCCGCCACCACCGACCCGGACGTCCTCACCTCCCCGGCGTGGACGGCCGCATGGCACCGAGCCGTCACCGTCGCTTATCACCCCGGTGCCGCCGGGCTGACCGTGGTCGACCTGGACGACGCGGAAGCCATCGCATGGGCCCGCGAGAGCCTGCCCGCCACCCGGGCCGTGGAGACGACGCGCGGTGAGCACTGGATCTACCGGGGCACCATGACGTCCCACAACGCGGTCCGCTCTGGCGTCGACATCAAGTCGACCATGTCCTACGCCCGGTGGCTCGGGCCCGGCACCGGCACCATGACCGCCCTGCCGGACGCCGTCCGTGCGCTGGCCGTGAAGGAACCTGCCGCAGTCCGATCGGTGCCGCAGGCCGTCGCCGTGCCCGCTGGAGTCGGGGGCGGGGAGTGCCGTCACCGCACGTCCGCCTACCTGGACCGTGGCATCGCCATGGCCGAGCAGCGCATCACCGAGGCCCGCAGCGCGATCCACGCGACCGTGTACCGGACGTTCCTGGCCGTGCTGTCGACGCACGGCCGGTGCGGCTGCCTCACCGACGCCCACGTCGCCCGACTGTTCACCGCCGCGCAGAGCAAGGGCGAGACGGCCCGGCACTGCACGGACGCGTGGACCAACGCCCGCACCCGGTTGGGACTGTGACCATGTCCGACGACGATAAGACGCCCGCCCGCGAGGTCATCACCGCCTACGCGCAATCCCACTTCCGGTACTTCCGCACCGCCGACGGCACCGTGTACGCGCAGAAGAACGGCCATCCCGTGGCCCGCCCGATCCGCTCCCAGGGCACGACCGGAAGCCACCGCCAGGAACTCATGGTCGGCCTCTTCCGCGACGGGGTCGGCGTGTTCAACGGCACCGCGCTCAAGGAGGCGCTCGACCTGATCGAAGCGCTGGCGCTGACCGAGGACGTGCAGCCCGTCCACATCCGCGTCGCCCCCGGGTACGACGGGGCCACATGGCTGGACTTGGGACGCAGCGACGGGCAGTCCGTGCGCATCCACCCCACCGGATGGGACATCGCCATCCCCGACCCGCGCGAGGTGTGCTGGCGGCGCACCCAGCTCACCGGGGAACTGCCCCTGCCGGCCAAGGACACCGACGGCAAGGGCATCGACCTCCTGTTGCGGCTGTGCAACTTCGCCACCGCGGAGACCGAGTGCCTGGCCATCGCCTGGCTGATCGGCTGCCTCGGGCCGTCGGTGCCCGTGCCCGCCCCGTTCCTCACCGGCCCGCAGGGCGCCGGCAAGTCCACCGGGGGACGGATGCTCGTGCGGATCATCGAGGGCATGAGCGGCGACCTGCGCCGGGCGCCGAAGGACGAGGAGAACCTGATCGCGGCCGTGGCGGCCGGCTGGGTCACCGCGCTGGACAACCTCTCCCACATGACTCCGGACCTGTCCGACGCGATGTGCTGCATCGTCACCGGCGCCGAGAACGTCAAGCGCGCGCTGTTCACCGACGGGGACGTGTTCCGTGCCCGCTACCGCCGCCCGCTGCTGTTGACCGGCATCGACCTGGGTGTCATCCGCCCGGACCTCGCGGAGCGGCTCCTTCCGCTGCGCCTGGAGCGGCCCCGGGTTCGGCGCACCGAGGCGGAGCTATGGGCGGAGTACGCGGAGGTTCTGCCCGTGGTTCTCGGGTCTCTCCTGGACCTGACGGTGAAGGTCCGCGCGGTGGAGGCGGAGACCCCGACCGATCTGCGGATGGCGGACTTTGCCCACTTGTGCGCGCAGCTCGACGCGGCGACCGGGCTCGGGGCGCTCGCCGCCTACCGGGCCAGTCTGGACGACCTGAACGACGACGTGATCGAGGGCGACCTGTTGGCGCAGACCGTCCTTAGGCACGCCGCCAACCTCGAACCGGGCGCGGAGCAGCGGATGACGTCCACGGAGTGGCTGCACTGCCTCTCCGGCCTCTACAGCGGCGAGGACTTCCGCCCCCTGCCCAAGGGGTGGCCGACCACCGGCAAGGTCCTCTCCGACCGGCTCAAGCGTCTTCAGCCGACCCTGGCCGCGAGGGGCGTCCTCATCGACTCGGGCCGCACCAGGGAGGGCCGCTACCTCGAGATGACCCGCGCGCCCTCCGCGCCCCCGCACGAACAGCAGGCGTTCTGACCGGAACCGCCCCCGACCGCACGAGCAAGAGGAGCACCACCGGCCAGGCGTGCTCCTCTTGCTGTTCGGCGGCGGCGCCGCCCCGCGCTGGACGCGCCGCGAAGCGGCTCCTTCTTCACGCCCTGAGCCGCACGGCCACCACAGACACCCCCTCTCTTTTTCCTAAGTGGGAAACGCTGCGTCACCTGCGTCACAGGGGCCCGGAAAACACCGGGTGACCTGCGCATACGGGCGTGACGCAGACGGCCGCCCTCTGCGTCACGCCGCGTCACCTGCGTCACCCGTGACGGACAGCCTGCGTCACCCGTGACGCACCCCCAGCGCTCTGCGTCATCCAAAACGCGCAGGTCAGACAGCGTGGATGACGCAGGTGACGCGGTGACGCAGAAATCCGAACCTCGGACAGACGCGGCCATGCCCACCCCTCTTGGAGTCCCTATGGCACAGCCGACAGACCCCGACCCCCGCGCCACTCTCCGAGGCGGCCTCCCCGACCGGTACCTCACCCCCGACGACATCGCCGAGATGTTCGAGGTACCCCTGGAGACCGTCTACCAGTGGCGCAAGAAACGCACTGGCCCGCCCGGCTTCCGCATCGGCAAGCACCTCCGCTACGACCCCGCCGACGTACGGATCTACGTCGACCAGCGCAAGCACGCCGAAACCGCCGCCGCCTAACAGAACACCCACCACACAGCAGGGAGAGCCGCACGTGCGGCTCTCCCTGCCGCATGTTGAGAGGACCGCCGCCTGATGGCAGGCCACATCCAAGACCGGTGGTACAAGACCGAATCAGACGCCGCCGGCAAGCCCCGCCGCGTGCGCACGGACCGCTACGGCACCGGGATGCGCTACCGCGCCCGCTACATCGGCCCGGACGGAACCGAGAAGAGCAAGTCATTCCCCGACCGACAGAAGCGACTGGCCGAGCAATGGCTCGCCCACATTGAGGCGGACATGTCTCGGGGGCAGTACCTGGACCCGGCCGCGAGCCGAGTGACGTTCCGGCAGTACGCCGAGACGTGGCTGAACACGCAAACCACCGACATGACCACGCGAGAGTCAGTGGAGTCCGCGATTCGCGGTCATGCCATCCCCTACCTGGGACCGCGTCCGCTCGGCTCGTTCAAGCCGGAACACATCCGGAATTGGCTTAGCAAACTGGAACGGGCTGTCCCGGCATCGTCGTACCGGCGCGTGATCTACAACAACGTTTCGACGGTCCTCAACGCGGCGGTGGACGACGGTCACCTGTCGAAGAACCCGTGCCACGCGCAGTCCGTGCGTCCGCCTGCTGCGGGAAGTGGCCGCGTTGTGCCGTGGAGCGCAGAGCGCGTCTTCGCTGTACGAGCGGCGCTGCCGGAGCGATACCGCGCGACGGTCGACCTCGGAGGCGGATGCGGACTCCGGCAAGGAGAAATCTTCGGGTTGCCCGTCGATGCAATTGGCTTCGACTCCGGATGGCTGAACATCGCGAACCAGGTGAAGGTGACGAAAGACGGTCTCGTGTTCGCCCCACCGAAGCGGAACAAGATCCGCGACGTCCCCTTGCCGGACCGTGTGGCGCACGTCCTCAAACAGCATATGGAGGCATTCACCCCGGTAGAGATCACCCTGCCGTGGCTCCGGGTGGACGGTCCACCTGTCACGAAGCGGCTGCTGTTCACGCGGCTCGATGGCGCGGGCGCGGTTCGGCGTACCGACTTCAACGACCGCGCGTGGAAGCCTGCCCTCGTGGCCGCGGGGGTGATCCCCGCGCCGAAACCGGGAGAGCGTCACCAGGCTGCCCGCGAACATGGCATGCACGCCCTCAGGCACTTCTACGCCTCGGTCCTCCTGGACGCCGGCGAGAACGTCAAGGCTCTGAGCAACTACCTCGGACACAACGATCCGGGGTTCACGCTCAGGGTCTACACGCACCTCATGCCGAGCAGCGACGCACGGGCCCGGAAGGCCGTGGACGGCCTGTACGAGGGAACCGATCCGGCACCAGACGGCCCAGAGACGGCCCAGGGCCAGTAAGACGCGGTGGGGCCGACGGTCCGCGACCGTCGGCCCCACCCGCCGAATCAGTGGGAAACCCGCCCCGACCTGCGCCTACAACACCGGCAGCAGGTTCTTCAGTTCGAAGGCGGTGACCTCGGAGCGGTAGGCCTCCCATTCCTGGCGCTTGTTGCGCAGGAAGAAGTCGAAGACGTGCTCGCCGAGGGTCTCGGCGACCAGGTCGCTGCGTTCCATCAGGGTGAGGGACTCGCCGAGGTTCTGCGGGAGGGGCTGGATGCCGAGGGCGCGGCGTTCGGCGTCGGAGAGGGCCCAGACGTCGTCCTCGGCGCCGGGCGGGAGTTCGTAGCCCTCCTCGACGCCCTTCAGGCCGGCGGCCAGGAGGAGCGCGTACGTCAGGTACGGGTTGGCGCCGGAGTCGATCGAGCGGACCTCGACGCGGGCCGAGCCGGTCTTGCCGGGCTTGTACATGGGGACGCGGACGAGGGCCGAGCGGTTGTTGTGGCCCCAGCAGATGTAGGAGGGGGCTTCGCCGCCCGCGCCCGCGGTGCGCTCGGAGCCGCCCCAGATGCGCTTGTAGGAGTTGACCCACTGGTTGGTGACCGCGGAGACCTCCGCCGCGTGCCGCAGCAGGCCGGCGATGAAGGAGCGGCCGACCTTGGAGAGCTGGTACTCCGCGCCCGACTCGTAGAACGCGTTGCGGTCGCCCTCGAAGAGGGACAGGTGCGTGTGCATGCCGCTGCCCGGGAACTCCGAGAACGGCTTCGGCATGAACGTGGCCTGCACGCCCTGCTCCAGCGCCACCTGCTTCATGACCAGGCGGAACGTCATGATGTTGTCGGCCGTGGACAGCGCGTCCGCGTAGCGGAGGTCGATCTCCTGCTGGCCGGGGGCGCCCTCGTGGTGGGAGAACTCCACCGAGATGCCCATCGACTCCAGCATGGTGATCGCCTGCCGGCGGAAGTCCATGCCCACGTTGTGCGGGGTGTGGTCGAAGTAGCCGGAGTTGTCCGCCGGGGTCGGGCGGCTGCCGTCGACCGGCTTGTCCTTCAGCAGGAAGAACTCGATCTCCGGGTGGGTGTAGAAGGTGAACCCCTGGTCGGAGGCGCGGGACAGCGCACGCTTGAGGACGTAGCGCGGGTCGGCGAAGGACGGCGAGCCGTCCGGCATCAGGATGTCGCAGAACATGCGGGCCGTGCCGGGGGCCTCGGCGCGCCACGGCAGGATCTGGAAGGTCGACGGGTCCGGCTTGGCGATCATGTCGGACTCGTACACCCGGGCGAAGCCCTCGATGGCGGAGCCGTCGAAGCCGATGCCCTCGTCGAACGCCTGCTCCAGTTCGGCCGGGGCCACGGCCACGGACTTCAGGAAGCCCAGCACGTCCGTGAACCACAGGCGTACGAACCGGATGTCGCGCTCCTCCAACGTCCGGAGCACGAACTCCTGCTGCTTGTCCATCTTCCGCTTCCCCATCCTTGCCGGTCAGGCCGCCAGTCTCTCCCGTGCCGGGTGGCCTCCTCGGGCGGCGGTCGGGCACTCGGGCCATCCCACCACATCCGGGTTTCGCCCGTGTTGCCGACCTTGATCGTTCCACGGGTCCCGACCGCGCGTGCGCACCCGGTTCAACGCCTCGCCCACGCCGGACGTATCGCCCTGCGTACCACCCTGCGACCCGTCCGGCCCACTGTCCATCCTGCCCTCACGGACCGGTCTCCGTAACAGCGGGAGCGGGCCCGCCCCCGGGATTCCTCTTGTACACGGTCCCCCCGATGGCACGACACCCACCCCCCCTCTTTAATTGGTATTTCAGATGCAAGTTTTAATGGGTGATGCAGGCAGTCGAGAACGAGGAGACCTGATGCTGTCCGAGCAGTCCGCCGCCACCGTCCGCGCCACACTTCCCGCCGTCGGCGGGGCCCTCGGCGAGATAACCGAGCGCTTCTACGCCGGGATGTTCGAGGCCCGCCCCGAACTGCTGCGCGACCTGTTCAACCGCGGCAACCAGGCCGCCGGCACCCAGCGCGAGGCCCTCGCCGGGTCCATCGCGGCCTTCGCCACGCACCTGCTGGCGCACCCCGACACCCGGCCCGACGCGATGCTGGGGCGCATCGCCCACAAGCACGCCTCGCTCGGCATCACCCCCGACCAGTACGCGATCGTCCACGAGCATCTGCTCGCCGCGATCGCGGAGGTCCTGGGCGAGGCCGTCACGCCCGAGGTCGCGGCCGCCTGGGAGGAGGTCTACTGGCTGATGGCGAACGCCCTCGTCGCCATCGAGAAGCGGCTCTACGAGGAGCAGGGCGGGCCCGGCTGGCGGGAGTGGGAGGTCGTCGAGCGGGTCACCGAGACCGCCGACGTCGTCTCCTTCCGGCTGCGCCCCGCCGACGGGGGGCCGGTACGGGACTTCCGCCCGGGCCAGTACGTCTCCGTCCGCGTCGCCCTGGACGACGGCGCCCGGCAGATCCGCCAGTACAGCCTCTCCGGCGCGCCCGGCCCCGACGAGCGGCAGTTCAGCGTCAAGCGCGTGCGCGAAGACGCCGGAACGCCCGAGGGCGAGGTCTCCGGCCACCTGCACGCGCGCGTGCGGGCCGGCGACGTCCTGGAGCTGTCCGAGGCGTACGGCGACCTCGTCCTCGACGCCGAACCCGGCACTCCCCTGCTGCTCGCCTCCGCGGGCATCGGCGTGACCCCGATGACCGCGATGCTGGCCCACCTCGCCGGCCACGGCCACGACGCCCCCGTCACCGTCGTGCACGGCGACCGCTCCCCGGCCGACCACGCCCTGCGCGTGGACCACGAGGCCTACGCGGCGAAGCTGCCGGACGCGGCGGTGCACCTCTTCTACGAGCAGGACGCCCCGGCCGGCGCCTCCACCGGCTACGTCGACCTCACCGGTGTACCGGTCGCGGCGGGCACGCGCGCGTACCTGTGCGGTCCGCTGCCGTTCATGCGCAGGGTGCGGGAGCAACTGCTCGGCAAGGGCGTCGCGCCGGCCGACATCCACTACGAGGTGTTCGGCCCGGACCTCTGGCTGGCCAAGCAGGGCTGAGCGGGCCCCGTACGGCCGTGCGCCTCGGCTGCGGCGCGTGCCACGGCTGCGGCGTGCGCTACGGCTGCGGCGTGCGCTACGGCTGCGGCGTGCGGGATATCTCCAGCAGCAGCGGGCCCGTCGGGCCCGTGGCGATGTCCGCCACGGTGAGCGGGTCCAGCGAGGCGAAGAACGCCTCCTGGGCCTGCCGCAGTGCGCCGCGCAGCCGGCAGGCGGAGCGGAGCGGGCAGGGCGTGCCCGCTCCGGACGCGGAGGCGCCGTCGCAGTCGACGACGTCGCCCTCGCCCTCGAAGGCGCGGACGAGGGCGCCCACCGAGGCCGTACGGCCCTGTTCCGTGAGGGCGAGGCCGCCGCCGCGGCCGCGCCGGGCCGTGAGCAGCTCCATGTGCTGGAGTTCGGCGACGACCTTCGCGGCATGGGTGTACGGCACGCCCATGCCCTCCGCGACATCACGCGTCGTCGGGTCGGTCTTCTCTCCGGCCACGGCCAGGCGCATCAGGACCCGCAGGGCCAGGTCGGTGGAGCGCAGCAGCCTCATACCGGGCAGCGTAGGTAATACGCATCTCGCGTTCAAATTTCCGGGACCCGGCAATCCGGGGCCCGCCCCAGCACGCCCGAGCCCGCCGACCCCATAGCGTCGAATTGACGATTACACTGGGCCGCGTGCCTCAACTTCGTCTCGCTCTGAATCAGATCGACTCGCGGGTCGGCGACCTCGCCGGCAACGCCGACACGATCGTCCGCCGGACCCGGCACTCCGCCGAGCAGGGAGCCCACCTCGTGGCGTTCCCGGAGATGGCGTTGACCGGGTACCCCGTCGAGGACCTCGCCCTGAGGTCGTCCTTCGTGGAAGCCTCCCGCGAGGCCCTGCGGTCCCTCGCCGCGCGGCTCGCCGAGGAGGGCTTCGGGGAACTGCCCGTGCTCGTCGGCTACCTCGACCGCAGCGCCGCCGCCCAGCCGAAGTACGGCCAGCCCGCGGGCGCGCCGCGCAATGCCGCGGCCGTGCTGTACGGCGGCGAGGTCGTGCTGGGCTTCGCCAAGCACCATCTGCCGAACTACGGCGTCTTCGACGAGTTCCGGTACTTCGTGCCCGGCGAGACGCTGCCCGTCCTGCGGCTGCACGGTGTGGACGTCGCCCTCGCCATCTGCGAGGACCTGTGGCAGGACGGCGGCCGGGTCCCGGCCGCGCGGTCCGCGAAGGCCGGGCTGCTGCTCTCCGTCAACGCCTCGCCGTACGAGCGGGAGAAGGACGACACCCGGCTCGAACTGGTCCGCAGGCGCGCCCGGGAGGCCGGCTGCACGACCGCGTACCTGGCGATGACCGGCGGACAGGACGAGCTGGTCTTCGACGGGGACTCCATCGTCGTCGACCGTGACGGTGAGGTCGTGGCGCGCGCACCGCAGTTCGCCGAGGAGTGTGTGGTGCTCGACCTCGACCTCCCGGCGGCCGCCGCGGACGCTCCCCCGGCCGGCGAGGTGGTCGACGACGGGCTGCGGATCGACCGCGTCGTCCTGTCCGGGGAACCGCTGCCCGCGTACCCGCCGAAGCCGCACGGGGCGTCCGCGCAACCCCTCGACGACGACGAGGAGGTGTACTCGGCGCTGGTCGTCGGGCTCCGGGCGTACGTCGAGAAGAACGGGTTCGATTCGGTGCTGATCGGCCTGTCCGGCGGGATCGACTCGGCGCTCGTCGCCGCGATCGCCTGCGACGCGGTGGGCGCGGAGAACGTCCACGGCGTGGCCATGCCGTCGAAGTACTCCTCGGACCACTCCAGGGGCGACGCGGCGGAGCTGGCGCGGCGGACCGGGCTGAACTTCCGGACCGTCTCCATCGAGCCGATGTTCGACGCCTACATGGGGGCGTTGAAGCTGTCCGGGCTCGCGGAGGAGAACCTGCAGTCCCGGCTGCGCGGGACGATGCTCATGGCGATCTCCAACCAGGAGGGCCACATCGTCCTGGCGCCGGGCAACAAGTCGGAGCTGGCGGTCGGCTACTCGACGCTGTACGGGGACTCGGTGGGGGCGTACGGGCCCATCAAGGACGTCTACAAGACGTCGGTGTTCCGGCTCGCCCGATGGCGCAACCGCTCGGCGGCGGCGCGGGGCGAGACCCCGCCCATCCCCGAGAACTCGATCACGAAGCCGCCGAGCGCGGAGCTGCGGCCGGGCCAGGTCGACACGGACTCGCTGCCGGACTATCCCGTCCTCGACGCGATCCTCGAGCTGTACGTGGACCGGGACCGGGGCGCGGACGAGATCGTCGCCGCCGGGTTCGACGCGGAACTGGTGAAGAAGACGCTGCGGATGGTCGACCGGGCCGAGTACAAGCGGCGGCAGTACCCGCCGGGGACGAAGATCTCCCCGAAGGGCTTCGGCAAGGACCGCCGGCTGCCGATCACGAGCGGCTGGCGGGAGTAGGGCCTTCGTCGGGCGCGCGGGGCCCGGGGCGGCCCCGGGGACTCGGTCCCCGGGGCCGCCCCGCCGTCTCAGTCGCCCGGCGTCGCGATCTTCACCCGGGCCGCGACGGGGAGGTGGTCGCTCGCCGTCCGGGGCAGCGTCCACGAGCTCTCCGGTTCCGCGCCCTTGACCATGATCTGGTCGATCCGCGCCATCGGGAACTCCGCCGGCCAGCTGAAGCCGAAGCCGTCGCCCGCCGCTCCCTGGGTCGAACGCATCTGGGAGGTGACGGCGTTCAGGGCGCGGTCGTTCATCGTGCCGTTCAGGTCGCCGAGCAGAACGACGTTCTCCAGGTGCTCCCTGGTGATGGCCGCGCCCAGGGCGTCGGCGCTCCTGTCCCGCTGGCGGGCGGTGAACCCGGCCTCCATCTTCACCCGTACGGAGGGCAGATGAGCGACGTACACGGCGACCTGCGCCTCGGGCGTCGCCACCGTGGCCCGCATCGCGCGCTTCCAGCCGAGGCGTATGTCGACGGCCGCCACGTCGCTCAGCGGGTACTTGCTCCACAGCCCGACGGTGCCGACCACCGCGTGGTGCTTGTACGTCGACGCCAGCGCCTCCCGGTACGTCGGGACCGCCGACGCCTTCAGCTCCTCCAGCGCCAGGACGTCCGCCCCCGAGGCCGCGACGTCGCGGGCGGTGCCGGCCGGGTCGGGGTTCTGGGCGTTGACGTTGTGCGTGGCCACCGTGAGGTCGCCGCCGGAGCCGGTCCGGTCGACGAGCAGGCCGCCGAAGAGGTTCAGCCAGACGACCGCGGGCAGCAGCACCGCGATCAGCGCGGTGGCGGACCTGCGGAGGAGGGCCGCCACCAGCAGCACCGGAACGGCCAGCCCCAGCCACGGCAGGAACGTCTCGATCAGACTGCCCAGGTTGCCGACCACGTTGGGAATCCGGGCGTGGGCGCCCATGACCAGGGCGAGCAGCACCGCGCACACGGCCAGGATCACGCCCCGGCGCCAGATGCGGCGGTCTCCGCGCCAGCCTCTGGTCAGGCGGTCCCACAGGCGCCGAAGCGCGGGGGTCCGGCGTTGCTCGGGCCCCGAGCCGCCGTCGTCCGTCTCCGTCACGTACGCCTGTTGCGCCATACCGTCGCCTCACACCTTGCCGTGCACACCGTCACTCCCCCGTGTGCGTAGACCCTAGGGGATGATCGGCGCCCTTCCCGCCGTCTGTCGACGGCCGTACGGAGGCGAGGACGAACGGAACCTCTCCGGGAGTTCCAGGGGGATCGGGGAAAGCGCGCTCTGTGACGAAACGCGCACCGCGGGGCGGCCGGGAGTCACGGGGCGGGGCGCAGGCCCTGGAGCAGGGTGTCGACGACCTGTTCGGCGAGTCCGTCCGGCAGACCGGCGTCGGGGCGCAGCAGGGTGCGGACGAGCAGGGGGCCGACGACGATGTCGTTCAGCAGCTCGAGGTCGACGTCGGCGCGGAGTTCGCCGTTCTCCCTGCCGCGGCGCAGCACCTCCAGGCCCAGCCTGCGGCGCGGCAGGACGACGCTGTCGTGGTAGGCGGCCCAGATCTTCGGGCTGCTCTTCATCTGGGCGTGGACGTTGTGCAGGATCACCGAGGCCCTGCTGGCGAGGCCGCGCCGGCGCAGGGACTCCAGCAGGGCGACGAGGTCGTCGCGCATGGAGGTGCCGGGGAGTTCGGGGTCGCCGGGTTCGGCGGCGCGCAGGACGTCGACGAAGAGTTCCTCCTTGCCGCTCCAGCGGCGGTAGATGGTGGCCTTGCCGACGCCGGCGGTGCGGGCGAGCCGCTCGATGGAGAGCTCCGCGAGGGGCACACCGTCCTCCAGGAGCTTCATCGCGCCCTCGATGATGGCCCGTTCGACGGCCTCGCTGCGGGGACGGCCGCGTGCGGGGCCGCCCGGCCGGGGGACGGGGC
>NZ_LIQT01000130.1 GCF_001418415.1 Streptomyces hirsutus | reverse complement strand
AACGTCACGGGGAAAGTCCAGGTCTTGCGTAGCTGCTCGGGCAGCTGCGTCATCGACGTGGTGAGTGCCGCGTTCATCGCGATCGCGCCATAGCCCCCGAGCGAGGGGCCGTTCTTCACGGGCGGACTCTCGCCCCAGCCCTCGAGCCGAGGCAGGTGCACCAGGAGCGTGGAGCGGCTGCTGCGCTCGACAAGCGTGCCGATCGCGGAGCGGCCCGTCCCGATGATCAAATCGCCTTCCCAGTGTCCGGGGACCGCGCGGTCCCCGGCCTCGGCGGGGCGTTCACTGAGGATGACGTCCGCGGTGACATGCCCCTTCGGCTTGTTCTGCGACCGTGCACGGGGAACCCGTAGCGCCCGGCCGGTGCGCAGACACATGACCAGTTCCCGCTTGAGCGCGCCACGGCCTTCGATGAACAGCGCCTGGTAGATCGCTTCGTGGCTGATGCGCATGGACTCATCATCGGGGAAGTCGACATGGAGCCGGTGCGAGATCTGCTCCGGGCTCCATGCCGTCGCCCAACGCCTGTCCTGCCGATGCGGCTTGTTCAGCCCTTTCCACCCAGGCGTCTCAGGCCCGGTGACGATCATGCCGTCGGGGCGACGGACGCTGCCGGCGAGCCGCTCCTGCACGTACTCACGCAACCTGTCGTCGCCTGCGAGCTTCGCGGTCTTCGGGCGCTTCGCAGCCTGCTGCGCTTTCCACTGCGCTACCAGAGCCCGGTAGACCGGTTTGCCGCCCCGGGTCGCCGCGTTGCGGCGCAGCTCGCGTGAGATCGTGCCCGCGTCGCGGCCGATCCTGCGAGCGATCTCCCGCACGCCGAAGTCCTGGGCGCGCAGTAGCGCGATCTCCTCACGCTCAGCGAACGACAGATAGCGGCCGGTGGGCTCGTCCAGGCTGATCGGCGGCATCCCGCCAGCGTGACGGAACCACCGGGTTCCGACCGGCCATGAAACGCCAACAGCCACCGCGGCCTCTGCCGTCGTCACTCCCGACGCGATCCGCCGCCAGAAGTGGCGCTGCACTGCACGAGAGGGCTCCGGCCGACCCGGTGAACGCATTGGCGGTCGCATTGCCCGATCCGCCGCCCACTGCCGTCGCGCTCCCGCAAGAGCCTCCGGCATCTTCTGCTTCTGGTCTCGTCCCATCGCATACCTCCGTGATCAAGGTGTTGCGACGACCAGTTGAATCCGCCCTCGGATCCGCGGTCCGAGTGTGCGATGCAGCCCTCCTTGAGCAGCCCGCGGCCGGCAGCCATCCTCAGCGCGTCGACGACCAGGGAGGCGCGGTGGTGGTCGGCCATCGAGTAGCCGACGATCTCGCGGGTGGCCAGGTCCAGCCAGGTCGCCAGATACAGCCAGCCCTCGTCGGTGGGGATATAGGTGATGTCCCCGACCAGTTTCCGGCCCGGGGCATCGGCTGTGAAGTCGCGGCCGATCAGGTCCGCGGCGGGCACCGCCCTCTTCGCCGGACGGGTCAGCGACCGGCGCTTGCGCCGGGTGACCCCGGCGATGCCGCGCTCACGCATGATCCGCTCCACTCGCTTGCGGTTGACCCGCCAATCCAGCCTGCGCAACTCGGCATGGATACGCGGCACCCCGTAGGTGCACCGGGAGGCGATGTGCAACACGGTGATCTCGTGGGCCAGGGCGTCGTCGGCGGCCCGGCGGGCGGCGCGGGCCTGCTCGCCGGCCAACCAGGCGTAGAAGGAGGACCGGGCCACCTTCAGCAGCCGGCACAGCAGAGCGACTGGGTGGGTGGTCTTCTCCGCCTCGATGAACGCGTACACGTCGCTCATCGATCGCTCTCTTTCGCGAAGAAGACCGCCGCTTTTCGCAGCACCTCGATCGTCTCGGCCTGCTCACGGTTCTGCCGCCGCAGCCGGCGCAACTCTTCCCGCTCCGCGCTCGTCAGCTCGCCCGGGGCCCCTTGCCCGCAGTCGATCGTGTCCTGCTTGACCCAGTTCCGCAGTCCCTCGGCGCTGACCCCGAGTTCCCGGGCCACCTCGGTGACGGTCCTGCCGGAGGAGCGGACCAGGGCGACCGCGTCCCGCTTGAACTCCTGCGTGTACCGCCTGCTGCGGTTGCTCTTGTTTCCCACCTGGCACTACTTCCTCTGGAACCTCACGTCCCGGTCTCCAGGTGTCCAACATCAAGGGGAAGCTTCACGTCCCGGTCTCCAGGTGTCCAACATCAAGGGGAAGCTTCAATCGCCCCTTCCACCTATTAGGGCTTGGTCAGGTCGGCGTTGATGGTGCGTGTCCTGTGGGTCCGGTGTGTCGTTGAGGATGTGTGACTCCGGAGGAAATTGCATCTGTGCGTAGCGAGTTGGAGGACTTCGCGGCAGGGGTCTTCGAGCCGTTCGCGCGTAATGATCAGCGTCGGTGGGGGCAGGTCTACTTGCGAGGTCTGCTCACCGATGGGCAGCGCAAGTCGGTCGAGCCGATGGCGGCCCGGCTGGGTGAGGACGGGAACCGGCAGGCTCTTGCCCATTTCGTGACGACCAGTCCGTGGGATCCGGCGCACGTGCGGGCCCGGCTGGCCTGGAAGATGGAAGCGGCGATCCGGCCGAAGGCGCTGATCTTCGACGACACCGGCTTCCTCAAGGACGGCAATGCCTCGGCGTGTGTGTCGCGGCAGTACACCGGCACCGCGGGCAAGGTCACCAACTGCCAGGTGGGCGTCTCCCTGCACCTCGCGTCCGATCATGCCTCGGCGGCGGTCGACTGGCGGCTGTTCCTGCCCGAGACCTGGGCGCCCGGGTCCGTGAAGGCGGACCCGGCCAAGGTCGCCCGCCGCACCGCCTGCGGCATTCCCGAGGACGTCGGGCATGTGGAGAAGTGGCAGCTGGCCCTGGACATGCTCGATGAGACCCGCTCGTGGGGCATCGAGGTGCCGCTGGCCGTCGCGGACGCCGGATACGGCGACGCGGCGGCGTTCCGCCTCGGCCTGCAGGCCCGCGGCCTCCACTATGTGGTGGGGATCTCCACCACGCTCTCGGCCCAGCCCGGCGACGCCGTGCCGGTGACCCCGCCCTACAGCGGGAACGGGCGTCCGCCGGTGGCGAAGTACCCGGACAAGCCCCAGTCGGTGAAAGAGCTGGTCATCGCGGCGGGCCGGAAGGCCGCAAGGCCGGTCCAGTGGCGGGAGGGATCCCGGCCCGGCGCCGGGCGCTCCGGCCGCAAGCGGATGTACTCCCGCTTCGTGGCCCTGCGGATCCGGCCTGCCGGACGCGAGATCCGGCAGACCACCGACGGCCCAGAACTCCCGGAGTGCTGGCTTCTGGCCGAGTGGCCCGCCACCGAACCGGAACCGGTCCAGTTCTGGCTGTCCGACCTGCCCGCCGACACTCCGCTGACCACCCTGGTCCGCCTGGCCAAACTCCGCTGGCGCATCGAGCACGACTACCGGGAGATGAAACAGGCCCTGGGACTGGCTCACTTCGAGGGCCGCACCTGGACCGGCTGGCACCACCACGTCACCCTCGTCTCCGTCGCCCACGCGTTCTGCACCCTGCAACGACTGGCCCGAGCCCCAAAAGACGAGGCGCCGGCCTGAGCCTCTACCGCATCGTCCGCGAACTGCAGACCCTCCTCGCGGTCTGGACCGGCGCCTGCCCCACCTGCCACCGCGACATACCCTCACCCACCCCGACCTGACCAAGCCCTACTATTACGCGCACAAGAAACGCCTGGCCGTCCCGTCTGCCCGTACCGTGCGGGACGCGGAACTCAAGGAGCGGATCCGCCAGGTCCACACCGACAACTACCGTGTCTACGGGGCCCGGAAGATCTGGCGGGAGCTGAACCGGCAGGGTCACGCGGTGGCCCGCTGCACCGTCGAACGGCTGATGCGCGAGCTGGGCATCGCCGGCGCGGTCCGCGGCAAGAGGGTCCTCACCACGATTCCGGACCAGCAGGCCGAGCGGGCACCGGACCGGGTGGACCGCGACTTCGTCGCCGGCGCGCCGAATCGCTGCTGGGTCGCGGATTTCACGCACGTGGCGACCTGGGCCGGGGTGGTCTACGTGGCCTTCGTCGTGGACACCTTCTCCCGCCGGATCGTCGGCTGGTCCGCCGCGACGTCGAAGGAGACCCAGCTCGTCCTGGACGCTCTGGAGATGGCACTGTGGCAGCGCGACCGCGATGAACACCCCCATGTTCGCGGCGAGTTGATACATCACAGCGACGCGGGCAGCCAGTACACCAGTTTCCGGCTGGCCGAGCACCTGGACGCGGCCGGTATCGCGGCCTCGATCGGCTCGGTCGGCGATGCGTACGACAACG
>NZ_LIQT01000013.1 GCF_001418415.1 Streptomyces hirsutus | reverse complement strand
CCGGGCGCGCCCGGGTCGTAGACGAGGCCCTCGACGAGCGGGACCGGGTGCTCCGCCTCGTCGCGCGGACCGTCCATCTCATGGTTGTTCACGAGGAGGGTGGTGCCTCGGGGACCCGCGAAGGCGGCGGTGCCGTCGTGCTCGGCGGGGGTGTACTCGCCGGACTCCAGCCGGGTCTTCCCGCAGTGGGTGAGGACGCGGTAGGAGAAGCCGGCGGGCAGGGCGAGGATGCCGTCCGGATCGGGGAGCAGGGGGCCGTAGCCGATCGTGGGGTGCTGGTGCCGGGCCTCCTGCCGATCCTCCCCCTCGCTCTCGGCGTCGTGGGAGGCGAGGGCGCCCGGCGCGGAGGCGAGGGCGCCCACGCTGCCCACCAGTGCGACACCGGCGCCGGCGACCGCGGATGTCCTGGCGAAGTCCCTGCGGGTGAGCGACATGGAGCCTCCTGTGACGGTGGGGTGCCGTGAGGGGGTGACGGGTCAGGTCTCGTTCACCGTCACGCTTGCGCCCCTGCCTGAACACCGGTTGAACTCCGCGGGGCCTCCCGACGGCCGCTTCGGTGAACCACGCGCGGCCGCGTCCACTTCACCCACCGAGCGGGGTACGCGGTCGCTTGCTGTGCTCGCCGACCGGGGTGTACGCCTGCCCGCCCCGCTCAACGAACGGGGTGCGACGCGCCCGCTCAACGGGGGGCGCGCCGCTCACTCCACCCGCCCACCGAGGTGCACGTCCGCCCCCGTGCACGCCGGCCGGGAGTGACGGACCCGCTCTGCCATCGGCGCGGGCGCCGGCTGTCCGTCCGAATCCTCTGCCGCGATTCAACTCCCGCGCTGCGAGCGCGCCTTGAAGGCGGCCTTGCGTGCGGCCTTGGCGACCGCCTTGTCCGGGTGCAGCCGGCCCATCGCCTCCAGCACGTCCGCCGTGGCCGGGTGCTCCACCCGCCAGGCGGTGGCGAAGAAGCCGCTGTGCTGGCGGGCCAGGCCCTCCACCAGGGCCTGCAACTCCTCGGAGTGGCCCTCGGCCGCGAGCTGTGCGGCCACCGTGTCGATGGTCAGCCAGAAGATCATGGCCTCGGAGGGCGGCGGTACGTCCGTCGCCCCGTGCTCGGTCAGCCACACCCGGGCCAGCCCGCCGAGTTCCGCGTCGTCGAGCACCTCGCGCAGGGCGGGCTCGGCCGAGACGCCGACCAGCGCCAGCGCCTGCTGGCACTGCAGCCGCCGCAGCGGCGCGTTCCCGTCGGTGCCGCGCGCGGCGGCGAGCAGTTCCCGGGCCGCGTCGAGGGGTTCGCGGCGGGCGAGCCACTGCTCGGTCTCCGCGTGGGCGGCCGCCGGCGGGAAGGCGGGGGTGCGGTCGAGCAGCGCGTCGGCGCCCTTGTCCGCGAGGTCCCCGACCGCCGGGGCGTCGAATCCCGCTTCCAGCAGGCGGGCGCGCAGCCCGTACAGGCCGAGCGGGGTCAGCCGCACCACGCCGTAGCGGGTGACGTCGGTGTCGTCCTGGGGCGGGGCGGGCTCCTCGTCGCCCTCGGCCAGCAGTGCCTCGTCGACCGGCTGGTACTCCACGAGTCCGGACGGCTCCAGCAGGCGGAACTGGTCGTCCAGCCGCATCATCGCGTCGGACACCTCCTGGAGCACGTCGTCGGTGGGCTCCGGCATGTCGTCGGGGACGATCACGGAGGCGGCCAGTGCGGGCAGCGGCACCGGCGGGCCGGCGGGCCCCGCCTCGCCGACGGTCAGCAGATACAGGTTGCCGAGGACCCCGTCGAGGAAATCCGCCTCGGCCTCGGGGTTCCAGTCGACCGAGGAGAGGTCGAGTTCGCCGGATCCGTCCCCGGCGGCGAGGGCGTCGACGAGTCCGTCGAGGTCGGGCACGCTCGCGTCGGCGAGTGCCGCCTCCAGTGCGGCGAGCCACACGGTGAGGACGTCCTGCGGCGCGCCGCCGGTGAGCAGCGCGAGGTCGGCGCCCGCCGTGACGGTGCCCTTCTCCTCGTCGACGACGTCGACGAGCCCGGCGTCCACGGCGGCGCGCCATGCCGCACTGGCGTCGGCGGTGGCGTCCTCGCCGCTCAGTCCGAGCTCCTCGGCCGCCGCGGGCAGTTGCTCGTCGACGAGCCCGCCGCCGGCGTCGACCCGCGTTTCGGGCCCGGCCCAGCGGGCGAGCCGGGCGGCCCGGGACAGCAGGGGCGTGGACAGTGCTTCGCGCGCCAGCTCCGCTTCGGGGTGCAGCCGCGCCGGCGGCATGGAGCTGTCTGACATCGGCTGTTTCTCCTAGGGTCTGTCCGGCGGATCACGTCGGGGGCAGCCGGCGGCAGCTGGCCGGCTGGGCCGGAGACGACTCGGCCACTCAGCCTAGACGGATTTCCGCCCAAGCCGCCCGCTTCACCTCCGCTTCACCCCCCGGGCATGGCCGAAACCTTGACAAGTGGCCTGACCAAGCTGGAGATTGACGCGCGTAGAAATCGGCGGACAGTTGTTCACCGGAGCCGGATGCCGGCCACGGACGCCATCCGTGGAGGCCGCCCCGCAGGCCACTCGGGGACCGGCTGCGGACGCCATCCGCAGAAGGCATCCTGAGAGGACGGGAGGCCGCGCAGGGTCGCGGGGCCGTCCACGGCAGCCCGCCCGCACCCCGCGCCCTCTCCACGCGTCACACGATTTTCCACCCTCGTCCCGGCACTCATCACATTCCCGGAGGGAATCCGTTGCCGAGCAAGTCGTCCGCGCGTCTCGCCGCGCTCACCGTCGCCGCCGTGTGCGCGGCGTCCACGATCACCCTCACCTCGCCCGCGCACGCGGAGTCCGTGCGCATCCACGACATCCAGGGCGACACCCGGACATCCCCGTACGCCGGGCAGCAGGTCACCGATGTGGCCGGAATCGTCACCGGCGTCCGCACCTACGGCTCGTCCCGCGGATTCTGGATCCAGGATCCGGCGCCGGACGCCGACCCGGCCACCAGTGAGGGCGTCTTCGTCCACACGGGCTCGACCCCCCAGGGGGTCGCCGTCGGCGACGCCCTCACGGTCTCCGGCACGGTGTCGGAGTACGTCCCCGGCGGCACGTCCTCCGGCAACCAGGCGCTGACGGAGATCACCCGCGCCACGTTCACCGTCGTCTCCAGCGGCAACCCGGTCCCGGCCGCGACCAGGATCGACGCCAGGTCCGTCCCCGCCGCCTACACCCCGGCCGGGGACGGCGCGGCGAACGGCTCCGTCAACGCCCTGCCGCTGCGTCCTGACCGCTACGCCCTGGACTTCTACGAGTCCCTGGAGGGCATGAACGTCCAGGTCTCCGACACCAGGGTGGTCGGCGCCACCGACCCGTACACCGAGCTCTGGGTCACGGTGAAGCCGAAGGAGAACCGCAACGACCGCGGCGGCACGGTCTACGGCTCCTACGACGACCGGAACACCGGCCGTCTGCAGATCCAGTCCCTGGGCCGGGCCGCGGACTTCCCCGACGCGAACGTCGGCGACACCCTCGCCGGCACCACCGCGGGCCCGCTGGACTTCAACCAGTTCGGCGGCTACACGCTGGTGGCGAGCGAACTCGGCACGCTCAAGAGCGGGGACCTGCGGCGCGAGTCGACGCGCGCGCAGCGCTCCGGCGAGCTGGCGGTCGCCACGTACAACGTGGAGAACCTGGACCCGTCCGACGACACGTTCGCCGCGCACGCCGAGGCGATCGTGGGGAACCTGAAGTCGCCCGACATCGTGTCCCTGGAGGAGATCCAGGACAACAACGGCGCCACCGACGACGGCACGGTCGCCGCCGACCGGACGGTGGCCCGGCTGATCGACGCGATCGAGGCGGCGGGCGGCCCGCGCTACGACTGGCGCGGGATCGACCCGGCCGACAAGGCCGACGGCGGCGAGCCGGGCGGCAACATCCGCCAGGTGTTCCTCTTCGCCCCGGAGCGGGTCTCCTTCACCGACCGCGCGGGCGGCGACGCCACGACGGCCACCGGCGTCACCAAGGTGCGCGGCAAGGCGGCCCTGACGGTCTCCCCCGGCCGCGTCGCCCCCGGGTCCGAGGCGTTCGCGAACAGTCGCAAGCCGCTGGCCGGCGAGTTCGTCTTCCGCGGCCGCACGGTCGTCGTGGTCGCCAACCACTTCGCCTCCAAGGGCGGCGACCAGGCCCTGACGTCGCAGTACCAGCCGCCGTCGCGCGGCTCGGAGACGCAGCGCCACCTCCAGGCGAAGGAGGTCCACGACTTCACCGCGAAGATCCTCGCCGCCCAGAAGAACGCGGCCGTCGTCGTCCTCGGCGACATCAACGACTTCGAGTTCTCCACGACGACGAAGATCCTCGAGGGCCGGGGCACCCTCTGGTCGGCGGTCAAGTCCCTGCCGCGGAGCGAGCGTTACTCGTACGTCTACCAGGGCAACAGCCAGGTGCTGGACCAGATCCTGATCAGCCCGTCGATCCGCCGCGGCGGATCG
>NZ_LIQT01000129.1 GCF_001418415.1 Streptomyces hirsutus | reverse complement strand
CTGGCCGGCGTGATCGGCTTCGTCTACTTCTGGAAGGCGGAAGAGAGGTACGGCCGTGGCTGACGAGAGGACGGACACCCACATCCCCACCGTCATCGCGGACGACCTGCACATCGTCTACCGGGTCAACGGCGCCCGCGGCGGCCGCGGCAGCGCCACGGCGGCGCTCAGCCGGATGATACGGCGGGGCAAGGACGACGACGCACGGGGCGTGCGCACGGTGCACGCCGTGCGCGGGGTCTCCTTCGTCGCCCACCGCGGCGAGGCCATCGGCCTGATCGGCTCCAACGGCTCGGGCAAGTCGACCCTGCTGCGGGCCATCGCCGGCCTGCTTCCCGCCGAGAAGGGCCGGGTCTACACCGACGGCCAGCCCTCCCTCCTCGGCGTCAACGCGGCCCTGATGAACGACCTGACGGGCGAACGCAACGTCATACTCGGCGGGCTCGCGATGGGCATGACCCGCGAGCAGATCAAGGAGCGCTACCAGGAGATCGTCGACTTCTCCGGCATCAACGAGAAGGGCGACTTCATCACCCTGCCGATGCGCACCTACTCCTCCGGCATGGCCGCCCGGCTGCGCTTCTCCATCGCGGCGGCCAAGGACCACGACGTCCTGATGATCGACGAGGCCCTGGCCACCGGCGACCGCAAGTTCCAGAAGCGCTCCGAGGCGCGGATCCGGGAACTGCGCAAGGAGGCCGGCACCGTCTTCCTGGTCAGCCACAACAACAAGTCGATCCGCGACACCTGCGACCGCGTGCTGTGGCTGGAGCGCGGCGAGCTGCGTATGGACGGACCGACCGAAGAGGTACTCAAGGAGTACGAGAAGTTCACCGGTAAGTAGCCTGGTCCGCCCAGGGCCCCGCCACCACTGGCCCATGGGGTCCGGTGTCCGCAAAAGAAGCGTCAACTCCTGCCGTGCGCAGGAATCTTGACACCGGTCGGCGCGTTGTTCCGAGGCGCGGGGACACCCCGGCGGTCCGTACCGCGCTGTACAACGTAAGCTGTAGCGGTGCCTAAAGACGGCAATCAGGGCCATAACGCGCGACACCGACCGGTGGCCCGGCCGGGTGGAAGTGCGGGCGGCGTGTCCGAAATAGTGTGCATTGGGTCGGCAGTGTAGAACGGGAGATGTGACGGCAATGGCTACGGAGACTCCCCTGCTCAACGCAGTGTGCGCCGTCCCCGGCCAGGGCAGTCCGCGATGACCCGAACCCGCACGGCGCGAGCGGCCGACCCCGGGCGCGCTCCCCTGGACACCGAACGCGCCACCCTCGACAAGGCCGCCGCCGAGAACTTCCCGGTGGCGCCGTTCTTCCTGCCCGGAGCCTGGCGCGCCGACCTGATGGCGGTCTACGGCTACGCCCGCCTCGTCGACGACATCGGCGACGGCGATCTGGCCCCCGGCGGCGCCGACGCCGCACTGCTCGGCGTCGCCCCCGACCGGGCAGACGACCGGACGGCGCTGCTGGACGCCTTCGAGGCGGATCTGCGCCGTGTGTTCGACTCGGTCCCGCGCCATCCGCTGCTGCGCCGGCTCCAGCCGACGGTCCGCCGCCGCGGCCTGCCCCCCGAACCCTTCCTGGGCCTGATCGCCGCCAACCGCCAGGACCAGGTCGTCAGCCGCTACCAGACCTACGACGACCTGCTCGCCTACTGCGAACTGTCGGCCAACCCGGTCGGCCGCCTGGTCCTCGGCGTCACCGGGACCTCGACCCCCGAGCGGATCCGCCGCTCCGACGCGGTCTGCACCGCCCTCCAGATCGTCGAGCACCTCCAGGACGTCACCGAGGACCTCGGCCGCGACCGCGTCTACCTGCCCGCCGAGGACATGAAACGCTTCCACGTCGACGAGGCGGATCTCGCCGCGCCGCACGCCGGCGCCTCGGTGCGCGCACTGATCGCGTTCCAGGCGCAGCGCGCCCAGGAGCTCCTGGACGAGGGCGCTCCCCTGGTGGACAGCGTCCGCGGCAGGCTGAAGCTGCTGCTCGCGGGGTTCGTGGCAGGGGGACGGGCGGCCCTGGGCGCGATCGCCGCCGCCGAATACGACGTACTTCCCGGCCCGCCCAAGCCCGGCAAGGTCCGGCTGCTGCGCGAGGCCGGCACGACGCTGCGAGGAGAGGGGTGATCCGGGCCGTGGAGCCGGACACACACACGTCGGCGCCGGTGCTCGCCGCCTACCGGTACTGCGAGGCCGTCACCGGACAGCAGGCCCGGAACTTCGCCTACGGCATCCGGCTGCTGCCGACGCCCAAGCGGCGCGCGATGTCGGCGCTCTACGCGTTCTCCCGGCGCGTCGACGACATCGGCGACGGCGCGCTGCCGGACGACGTCAAGGCCACCCGGCTCGAGGACACCCGGGCGCTGCTCACCCGGGTCCGGGACGGGGCGGTCGACGAGGACGACACCGACCCGGTCGCCGTCGCCCTCGCGCACACCGCGCAGCAGTTCCCGGTCCCGCTCGGCGGCCTGGACGAGCTGATCGACGGCGTCCAGATGGACCTGCGCGGCGAGACCTACGAGACCTGGGACGACCTGAAGGTCTACTGCCGCTGCGTCGCCGGCGCCATCGGGCGGGTCTCCCTCGGCGTCTTCGGCACCGAACCCGGGGCACGGGGCGCCGAACGCGCCCCCGAGTACGCCGACACGCTGGGGCTCGCGCTCCAGCTCACCAACATCCTGAGGGACGTCCGGGAGGACGCCGAGGGCGGGCGCACCTATCTGCCCGCCGACGACCTGGCCAAGTTCGGCTGCTCGGCCGGGTTCAGCGGGCCGACCCCGCCGGAGGGATCCGACTTCGCCGGCCTCGTCCACTTCGAGGTGCGCCGGGCCCGCGCCCTGTTCGCCGAGGGCTACCGGCTGCTGCCCATGCTCGACCGGCGCAGCGGCGCCTGTGTCGCCGCCATGGCCGGCATCTACCGCCGTCTCCTCGACCGCATCGAGCGCGAGCCCGAGGCCGTGCTGCGCGGCCGGGTCTCCCTGCCCGGACGGGAGAAGGCCTACGTCGCGGTGCGCGGCCTGTCCGGCCTGGACACCCGGCACGTCACCCGGCGGACCGTCAGGAGGCGCGCCTGATGGACACACCACTCCCGCCCGACGGCGCCGCCGGCAAGCGGGGCGCAACCCTCCGCCGCCGCCCTGCGTCCCTGACCGGGACGGCCCGCCGCGCACCGATCCGGCGGCACGGCGGCCGGGCAGGGGAGGGCACGCCATGACCCGTGTTACCAGCTCCGGGAACCCGCCCGCCAGCGACGACGCCCCGGCGGGGCGGCACGCCGTCGTGGTCGGCGGCGGGCTCGCCGGCGCCACCGCCGCGCTCGCGCTCGCCGACGCCGGCGTGCGCGTCACCCTGCTCGAAGGCCGCCCCCGGCTCGGCGGGCTCGTCTTCTCCTTCCAGCGCGGCGACCTGACCGTCGACAACGGCCAGCACGTCTACCTGCGCTGCTGCACCGCCTACCGCTGGTTCCTCGACCGGATCGAGGGGGCGGCCCTGGCACCGCTGCAGAACCGTCTCGACGTGCCCGTGATCGACGCCGACCGGCCCGAGGGACGCCGGCTCGGCCGGCTGCGCCGCGACCCGCTGCCCGTGCCCCTGCACCTGGGACGCAGCCTCGCCACCTACCCGCACCTCTCGCTCGCCGAACGGGCGAACGTGGGCCGGGCCGCGCTCGCGCTCAAGGGGCTCGACCTCGACGACCCCGCTCTCGACGACCAGGACTTCGGCAGCTGGCTGGCCGCGCACGGCCAGTCGCCGCGCGCCGTCGAGGCACTGTGGGACCTGGTGGGGGTCGCCACCCTCAACGCGGTCGCGGGCGACGCGTCCCTGGCGCTCGCCGCGATGGTCTTCAAGACCGGTCTGCTGTCCGACCCGGGCGCGGCCGACATCGGCTGGGCCCACGTACCCCTGGGCGACCTGCACGACCGGCTGACCCGCAAGGCGCTCGACTCCGCGGGCGTCCGCACCGAGGTCCGTACCCGCGTCACCTCCGTCTCCCGGCGCGGCGACGGGGGCTGGAGCGTGCAGGTTCCCGGCGAGACCCTCGACGCGGACGCCGTCGTCCTCGCCGTACCGCAGCGCGAGGCGTACGACCTGCTGCCCGCCGGAGCGCTCGACGACCCCGGGCGGCTGCTCGGCATCGGCACCGCGCCGATCCTCAACCTCCACGTCGTCTACGACCGCACGGTGCTCACCAGTCCCTTCTTCGCTGCCCTCGGCAGCCCCGTGCAGTGGGTCTTCGACCGCACCCGGGCCTCCGGCCTGCGGGAAGGGCAGTACCTGGCCGTCTCGCAGTCGGTCGCCCAGAACGACATCGACGAGCCCGTGGCCGTGCTGCGCGAGCGCTACCTGCCCGAACTGGAGCGCCTGCTGCCGGGCACCCGCGGCGCCACCGTGCGGGACTTCTTCGTCACCAGGGAGCGCACCGCCACGTTCGCCCCCGCTCCCGGCGTCGGACGGCTCAGGCCCGGCGCCCGCACCAAGGCTCCCGGCCTGTACCTGGCCGGAGCGTGGACCGCCACCGGGTGGCCCGCGACCATGGAGGGTGCGGTCCGCAGCGGCGTCGGCGCGGCGGACGCCGCGCTGAGCAGCCTGGGCCGGCCCCGCCCCCGCCACCTCTTCGCGTGGGACGGGGCGGCCCGCCGCGGCGCCCCGGGCCCCGCCGTGCGAGAGGGACTCCGGTGAGCGCCGACGCACCCGCCGTGGCGGGCCCCCGCACCCCCGGTACCGCAACAAGAGGAGAGACTGTGCCCACTGTGCCCCCGGCCTCGAAGGCCGCTGGAAGGACCGCGGCGGACGTGCCCGCGCTCCTGGAGCGCGGCAGGACACTGGCCATGCCGGTACTGCGGGCGGCCATCGACCGCCTGGCGCCCCCCATGGACACCGTCGCCGCCTACCACTTCGGCTGGATCGACGCCCAGGGCAGGCCCGCCGACGGCGACGGCGGCAAGGCCGTGCGCCCCGCGCTCGCCGTGCTGTCCGCCGAGGTCACCGGCGCCGCCCCCGAAGTCGGCGTCCCCGGCGCGGTCGCCGTCGAACTCGTCCACAACTTCTCCCTGCTGCACGACGACCTCATGGACGGCGACGAGCAGCGCAGGCACCGCGACACCGTCTGGAAGGTGCACGGCCCCGCCCAGGCCATCCTGGTCGGCGACGCCCTGTTCGCCCTCGCCAACGAGGTGCTGCTGGAACTCGGCACCGCCGAGGCCGGCCGGGCCGCCCGCCGGCTGACCACCGCCACCCGCGCCCTCATCGACGGCCAGGCGCAGGACATCTCCTACGAGCACCGCGACCGGGTCGGCGTCGAGGAGTGCCTGGAGATGGAGGGCAACAAGACCGGCGCCCTGCTCGCCTGCGCCAGCTCCGTCGGAGCGGTGCTCGGCGGCGCCGACCCGCGTACCGCGGACACCCTGGAGAAGTACGGCTACCACCTCGGCCTGGCCTTCCAGGCAGTCGACGACCTCCTCGGCATCTGGGGCGACCCGGCGGCCACCGGCAAGCAGACCTGGAGCGATCTGCGCCAGCGCAAGAAGTCCCTCCCGGTCGTGGCGGCGCTCGCCGAGGGCGGCCCGGCCTCCGGGCAGCTCGCGGAGATCCTCGCCGCCGACGCGGGCAGCAGTGACTTCGCGAACTTCTCCGAGGAGGAGTTCGCGGCCCGTGCGGCCCTCATCGAGCAGGCCGGCGGACGGGAGTGGACCGCCCAGGAAGCACGTCGACAGCACACCATCGCCATCGAGGCCCTCGACGCCGTCGACATGCCCGACAGGGTGCGGGAGCAGTTCACGGCGCTCGCGGACTTCGTCGTCGTACGAAAGAGATGATCACTATCGGTCGAATAACCCTCGCGTAGTCGCCGGCCGGTGTTGCGGGGAGGTACGGCACCGGCCGACGGCGGACCCACAGCAGACGCACACATTGCAGGACTGCACGAAGGGGAAGCCATGACAGCGACGACCGACGGAAGCACCGGGGCGGCCCTGCCGTCCTCGGTGGCCGCGGCCAGCGACACCGACACCGACATCCCCGTGGCGGCCGGGGTACCCGACATCGCCGCCGACGCCATGCGGCGCGCCACCGAGTTCCTGCTGTCCCGCCAGGACGACCAGGGCTGGTGGAAGGGAGACCTCGAGACCAACGTCACGATGGACGCCGAGGACCTGCTGCTGCGTCAGTTCCTGGGCATCCTCGAGGAGGAGACCACCCGGGCCGCCGCCCTGTTCATCCGGGGCGAGCAGCGCGAGGACGGCACTTGGGCCACCTTCTACGGCGGCCCCGGCGACCTCTCCGCCACCATCGAGGCGTACGTCGCGCTGCGGCTGGCCGGCGACCGGCCGGACGCCCCGCACATGGCGCGCGCCGCCGCCTGGGTCCGCGACCGGGGCGGGGTCGCCGCCTCCCGGGTCTTCACCCGGATCTGGCTGGCCCTGTTCGGCTGGTGGAAGTGGGAGGACCTGCCCGAACTCCCGCCCGAGCTGATCTGGTTCCCGTCCTGGGTGCCGCTCAACATCTACGACTTCGGCTGCTGGGCCCGCCAGACCATCGTCCCGTTGACGATCGTCTCCGCCCAGCGGCCGGTACGGCCCGCCCCGTTCCCGCTCGACGAACTGCACACCGACCCGGCCAGGCCCAACCCTCCCGGACGGATGGCACCGGCGATCAGCTGGGACGGCGCCTTCCAGCGGCTCGACAAGGGCCTGCACGCGCTGCGCCGGGCCGTCCCGCGCCGGCTGCGCAGGGCGGCGATGAACACCGCGGCCCGCTGGATCATCGAGCGGCAGGAGAACGACGGCTGCTGGGGCGGCATCCAGCCGCCCGCCGTCTACTCCGTCATCGCGCTGCACCTGCTCGGCTACGACCTGAACCACCCGGTGATGCGGGCCGGACTCCGGTCCCTCGACCGGTTCGCCGTGTGGCGCGAGGACGGCGCCCGGATGATCGAGGCCTGCCAGTCCCCGGTGTGGGACACCTGCCTCGCGACCATCGCCCTCGCCGACGCCGGTCTGCCCGCCGACCACCCCCGACTGGTCAGAGCCGCCGACTGGATGCTCGGCGAACAGGTCGTACGGCCCGGCGACTGGTCGGTGCGCAGGCCCGGACTGGTGCCCGGGGGATGGGCGTTCGAGTTCCACAACGACAACTACCCCGACATCGACGACACCGCCGAGGTGGTCCTCGCGCTCCGCCGGGTCAAGCACCACGACCCGGAGCGGGTGGACAACGCCATCGGTCGCGGGGTCCGCTGGAACCTCGGCATGCAGTCCCGCAACGGCGCCTGGGGCGCCTTCGACGTCGACAACACCAGCCCGTTCCCCAACCGGCTGCCGTTCTGCGACTTCGGCGAGGTCATCGACCCGCCGTCGGCCGATGTCACCGCGCACGTCGTGGAGATGCTCGCCGTCGAAGGGCTCGCCCACGACCCGCGCACCAGGCGCGGCGTTCGGTGGCTGCTCGCCGAACAGGAGCCGGACGGTTCGTGGTTCGGACGCTGGGGCGTCAACTACCTCTACGGCACCGGGTCCGTGGTGCCCGCGCTGGTCGCTGCCGGCCTCCCCGGCTCGCACCCGGCCGTCCGACGGGCCGTGTCCTGGCTGGAGTCGGTCCAGAACGAGGACGGAGGATGGGGCGAGGACCTGCGCTCCTACCGCGACTCCCGCGAGTGGAGCGGCAAGGGCGCCTCGACCCCCTCGCAGACCGGCTGGGCGCTGATGGCCCTGCTGGCGGCGGGCGAGAAGGAGTCCGCGGCCGTCGAACGCGGCATCGCCTGGCTGGCGGCCACCCAGCACGAGGACGGCTCCTGGGACGAGCCCTACTTCACGGGCACCGGGTTCCCCTGGGACTTCTCCATCAACTACCACCTCTACCGGCAGGTCTTCCCGCTCACCGCGCTCGGCCGGTACGTGAACGGGGAGCCGTTCGCCAAGCCGCCGACTGCTCCGCCGGCGGAGGTGCCGGGAGCGCAGCCGGGGGCGGACACGGCGGCTGCCGGTGCGCCGGGCGCCGGCACACCGCAGCAACCGGCCGAGGCGAAGGGCGGCTGATGAGCCCCCGGGCGGCCCCGACGCCGTTGCTGATCGCCTGCGCGCTCGGCATCGAGCGGCTCGCCCTGAGGGGGAAGGGCCGCGACGGCCCCGGCGGGCCGGTCACCGTCCTGCGCACGGGCATGGGACCCGCGGCGGCCGAGCGCTCCGTCACCCGGGCGCTCGCCGGCCCGGCGCTGCGCGACGCCGCCGTGCTGGCCACCGGCTTCTGCGCCGGACTGGCCCCCGGAATGCACCCCGGCGACCTGGTGGTCGCCGGGGAGACCCGCGACCCGCGCGGCAGCGTGCCGTGCGTCCGGACCGACCTGCTGGTGAAGGAGCTGGCACGGGTCGCGCCGGGGCGCACCGTCCACATCGGGCCGCTCACCGGCTCCGCGCACGTGGTCCGGGGGCACGAACGGTCCGAGCTGCTCACCACCGGCGCGATCGCGGTCGACATGGAGTCCGCGGCCACGCTCCTGAGCGCCGTCCGCGCGGGTGCGCGCCCTGTTGCGGCCGTACGGGTGGTCGTGGACGCTCCTGAACATGAACTGGTCCGGATCGGCACGGTGCGCGGTGGAATATCGGCTTTCCGCGTTCTTCGTTCCGTTCTTCCCGCGTATCTCGAATGGCACCGTTCCTTGCTGCTCCCCAGGAGGTGAGCCAGATGGCCATGCCGCTGCGTCAGTCCATCAAGGTCGCTACATACTTGGCCGAACAGAAGCTCCGCAGGCGGGACAAGTTCCCGCTGATCGTCGAACTGGAACCGCTCTTCGCCTGCAACCTCGCCTGTGAGGGCTGCGGGAAGATCCAGCACCCGGCCGGGGTGCTCAAGCAGCGCATGCCGGTCGCACAGGCCGTGGGCGCGGTGCTGGAGTCCGGGGCGCCGATGGTGTCGATCGCCGGCGGCGAGCCGCTGATGCACCCTCAGATCGACGAGATCGTGCGCCAGCTGGTGGGCCGGCGCAAGTACGTGTTCCTGTGCACCAACGCCATGCTGCTGCGCAAGAAGATGGACAAGTTCACCCCGTCGCCGTACTTCGCGTTCGCCGTGCACATCGACGGACTGCGCAAGCGGCACGACGAGTCCGTCGCGAAGGAGGGCGTGTTCGACGAGGCGGTGGCCGCCATCAAGGAGGCCAAGCGACGCGGCTTCCGGGTCACCACCAACTCGACCTTCTTCAACACCGACACCCCGCAGACCATCATCGAGGTGCTCAACTACCTCAACGACGACCTCCGGGTCGACGAGATGATGATCTCGCCCGCCTACGCCTACGAGAAGGCCCCCGACCAGGAGCACTTCCTCGGTGTGGAGCAGACCCGCGAGCTGTTCAGGAAGGCGTTCGCCGGGGGCAACCGCCGCCGCTGGCGGCTCAACCACTCGCCGCTGTTCCTGGACTTCCTCGAGGGCAGGGTCGACTTCCCGTGCACCGCGTGGGCGATCCCGAACTACTCGCTCTTCGGCTGGCAGCGCCCCTGCTACCTGATGAGCGACGGCTATGTGCCGACGTACCGGGAGCTGATCGAGGAGACCGACTGGGACAAGTACGGCCGCGGCAAGGACCCGCGCTGCGCCAACTGCATGGCGCACTGCGGCTACGAGCCCACCGCGGTCCTCGCCACCATGGGGTCCCTGAAGGAGTCCCTGCGCGCCCTGCGCGAGACGGTCTCGGGAAACGGGGAGTGACGCCGTGACCGCTGTCTCCCTCGGAGTGCCCGAGGTGCCCGTCCGGTCGCTGGCTCGGCGCCGCAGGAGCCGGAAGATCCAGGTCGG
>NZ_LIQT01000128.1 GCF_001418415.1 Streptomyces hirsutus | reverse complement strand
GCCCCCGCCCGACCCGCCGTCCGGCCGACCGCCCGCCGAACCGCTGACCGAGCTGTTGCCGGCGCGACTGCGGGCGGCCACCGCGGCCACCGGACGGACCGACGTGCGAACCGACCTGGCATCGGCCGACCTCCTTCCGATCGGCGAGTTCTTCAGCCCGGCCGGCTCCAGCCCCGTGGGGGAACTCGGGGAGGACGACGCCTTCGTCCTCTACTGGATCGGGCACGGCGGGATCAACCGGGAGAACGGCAACCACCTGCTGTACCTTCCGCACAACGGGCGCCTCGCGCTCGAGGACCTGACGCGCGGGATGGCAGGTCCGCACAGACCCGGGCGTCAGCTGTTCGTCATCGACGCCTGCCGGGAGGCGGACACCGCCCGGCCCGGCGACGGCGGTGGCGGCCAGACCCTGACCATCGCCGCCGGTGCCGTCCCGCACCCGGACTGGCTGGGCCTCGTGCTCTACGGCGCCCGCCACGGCGAGCAGGCCCTCTTCGACGAGGGCCGGGGCGGAGTGTTCACCGACCGGCTCCTGGACGCGCTGGAGACACTGCCGTCCGCCGGCCGGCTGGATCTGGAACGGATCGAGCAGACCGCCGTCGCCCTCGAGGCCCGCTTCCGCGCGGCCTACCGGCAAGGGGATCCCGAGTACGGCCAGATTCCCACCCACTACTGGCTCAGCCACCGGGGTGACCTGCTGGTGGACCGCGACTTCCTGCCGGGTGCGGCGGTCACCGTCACCCAGGCCGAGACGCTGCACCGGACGGTGAGCCGGGCCTGCCTGACTCCGGCGGAGGAGAGCGAGGTGTGGGAGTGGCTGCACCGCTACGGCCCGCGTCTCGCCGACGACGACCTGACCCTGCCGCAGACGGCCGTGCGGGTGACGCAACTGCCCCACCGCGCGGACGGCAGCCACTGCATCACCGACCTCTGCGTCGTCCTCGCCCGCATCGGGCGGCTGCGGGACGGCATCCACCGGTGGTACGCGTCCTGGGCCACGGACAAAGGCCTTCCACCGCTGGCCGACGTGTCCGTCGCGCCCACGCCCGTGCGGCGGCGCGGGCACCTGGTCATAGATCTGGAACGGGAGGACGAGCTCGGCCACGGCGAGACGTCCGCCGAGCGGGGTGAGCCGCAGAGCGCCGCGGGACCGCGCTACCGTGCCAAGGCGTGGTTCTACACAGGACACCAGCGCCTGCCGATCAGACTGCCGAGGCAGAGCTGGCGCAAGGAGGAGTTCCCCAGCCTCGTCAAGCTGATCTACGGCAAGGCCCACACCAAGGTCCAGTCCGCGCTCGACGGGGCCTGGGTGGAGTTCATCGTCGACCGGGACCTGTTCGGCCACCGCTTCGACGCACTGCCGAGGTTCTCGGTACCCAGCGGGAAGGCGCCGCTGCTGGGGGACGGCGGGCCGGTGGTGCTGCGCGACGGCTGGCGCCACCACGGAGGCCCACAGACGCTGAGCTGGCAGCGGAGGGCCTCCCTCCTGGACTCCGTCCCCGCGGCACGACTGCAGTGGACCGACTGCGCCTCTTCCTGCAGAACCGGGGAAGCGGAGTTCGAACAGCACGCCCGCACCGTGGAGACCGCCTTCACCCTGAACGCGGTCATCGGCACCGAGACGGACACCACGGGCAACGGGACCAACGGCGCCAGGAGCGCGTCGGCTCCGGCGGGAGCCAACGGCGGCGCGAACGGTGCGGCGGACCCGTGCGCCGGCATCGTGCTCTCCCGCCCCCTGGCCGACCGGGCGCACGCCGATCTCGTCGGTACGGCCCTCAACAACGGTGCCCTGCTGGCCATATGGCCGGCCCGGTCCCCGGCCGACGACTGCCGGCGCGGCGGTGACGACGGCGCGGTCTGCGACGGCGCGCTGGTACGGGAGAGCCTGATGCGCAGACTCGACGGCCGTCCCCTGCACGACCTGCCCGAGATCGTCTTCGATCTGCGCAGAACGGGCGGCACCGAGGCCGAAGTGTTCCGGGACATGGTCGTGCTCTTCGACGACCCGCGTCGTTCTCCTCTGGTCCGCGGGCCCCTGAACCCGCCCTGACGGGAGGAACGGCCCCCACCGGAAGGGGGACCGCAAGGACTGCGGGCCCCGCATGGACAGATGTTCACAAGGACGGACGTACGGAAGGGACGAGCAATGACGGAAGGGCCGGTCGCCGCCCCGGCGGTTCCCGACTGGTGGGTCTACCGCGGACACCGGGGCGAGCCCCGCACCCGGGAGGGCGCGCTCCCGGGCATTCCCGACCCACCGCCCTGGCGCTCCTTCGGACTGCACGCGCTGGTGCCCCCCGAGGAGGAGGCCGCGCTGCGCGCGCGGGACCCCCTGCACAGCAGTCTCCCGGTGCCGCCGCCCGGGACCGGGGGAGCGGGGTCGTGGGACGAGCAGGCGGCGGTCGCCTATCGCGGCGACCGGAACGCGTACGACCTCGTGAACGCCGCGATCCAGCTCCGCCGGCCCCTGCTGGTCACCGGCCCGCCCGGAACCGGAAAGACGACCCTGGCCGCCTCCATCGCCCGGGAGCTGGCCCTGGGCCCCGTCCTGCGGTGGGGCATCACCAGCAGGTCCACCCTGCGCGAAGGGCTCTACGACTACGACGTCCTGGGCCGTCTGCACGACATGAACCTGCGCAAGAACGTGCCACCGCAGCAGAGGAGGCACCGGGGGGAGAAGGGCCACCGGGACAGCGGAACCCACAAGGGCGCCGGGGCCCCTCGGGAGACCGGACGGCACGAGGACGGCGACCGGCACGAGGACATCGGGAAGTACGTCAGGCTCGGCGCGCTGGGCGACGCGCTGCTGCCCAGGCGCAGGCCCCGCGTGCTGCTGATCGACGAGATCGACAAGAGCGACGTGGACCTGCCCAACGACCTGCTGCACGTCTTCGAGACCGGCGGCTACGAGATCCCCGAGCTGCGCCGGGTCGCCGAGTCGCCGGTCCGTGTGCTCAGCTGGGACGGCAACGAGCGGGTGCCCGTGCACGACGGCCGCGTCCGGTGCGCGCAGTTCCCCCTCGTGATCCTCACCAGCAACGGCGACCGGGAGTTCCCGCCGGCCTTCCGCCGCCGCTGCCTCTTCCTCACCCTCAAACCCCCCGAGGGAGAGCGTCTGCACGACATCCTCCGCGCGCACGTCCCCGAGATGAAGGACCTCTCCCAGGTCGCGGACGTCCTGAAGGAGTACAAAGGGCTGACCGCCGAGGGCCGCCAGCTCTCACCCGACCAGTTGATCAACGCCGTACGCCTCAGGCTCACGGCCCAGTTGGGGCCGGACGACCTGGAGACGATCACGAACGCGGTGTTCCACTCGCTCTCCGGGGCGTGACGCGGTGCATCCGGAGGTCGCGCAGGCGCTGCTGAACTGCGAGGGGGTCGGACTGGGCGAAGTGCTCGACACCGCCTGGCTGGCCGCACGCCTGCCCGTGGCCGGCCGGGCGGCCACGGCGCGCCCTCCGGGGCCCGGTCCGCGATCCGCGGCTCCGGCCCCGGACGGTCCGGCCTCGCCGGCGGGCGGTCCGCCGTCGGCACCGGGCCGTACGTCCCCGGAGCCCGGCGGCCGGGCCGCCGACATGGCGCTGTGGCTGCCGGGCGCCGAACCCCTGCTCACCGGAGCGGGAGAGGCCACCGCTCTGGTCGACGCGCCCCTCCCCCCGCGGATGCTGCCCGGCCGCCTGGAGTTGGGCAACGCCCTTCGGCCGCTGCGCCGTACCAGTCCCTCCCCCGTACGGACCGCGGTGGACGAGGAGGCCACCGCCGAGTGGGCGGCGGCCACCGGCATGGTCGTGCCGATGGTCGAGCCCGCCGAGGAACCGCACTTCGACCTCGCCCTCGTGCGCGACACCGGCTCGTCGATGCGGCTGTGGACACCGATGCTGCGCGAACTCGCCCGAGCCGTGGCCCAGTACGGCGTCTTCCGGTCGATCACCGTGAGCCGGCTGGACTCACGGACCGCCCGCACCCTCCCGACGACTCCCGGCGGCGGGTCCAGCAGCCTGCGCACACTGCTGGAGCCCGACGGCAGACGCCTGATCGCCCTGGTCACCGACGGCGTCGGCCCCGGCTGGCACGACGGGCGGATGGCCGAGCAGGTCCACCTGCTGTCCCGCTACGGCCCCGTGGTGATCGTCCATCTGCTGCCCCGCTACCTGTGGGGGCGCACCGGGATCGACCCGCTGCCGGTGACCTTCCACCCGGAGACGCAGGGGGCCCGGTCCAGGAGGTTCACCGGCCTCGCCCGGCGGTTCACACCGGCCGGCTGGTCCCCGGCGGACCTCTGGCCCGGGGGCCGCCCCCCGTCCGGTGGCCGTCCGCACGCGGTCCCCGTGGTGCCCCTCGCGCCCGGACCGCTGAACCGCTGGGCCGCGCTGATCACCGGTGCGCACGACCGCAGCGTGTCCGCCTCGGCCTGGATCGTCACCGCCGGGCCGGGAGAGAAGCGGAACAATCATTCCTCCGCCTCCGCCTCCGATCCCGCGCCCCCCACCATGCCCGAGTCCACGACGGACGCCGGCTCGGAGCGGGCGTCCGACACCCTCCCGGGGCCCGCCTCCGACGACACCGCGCTCGCGGACCCGGCCGACGCCGGCGAACTGCTCGACGACTTCGACGCCGTCGCAGGCCGACGCGCCCGCAGGCTGCTGCGCAGCCTCGCCGTGGTCCCGCTGAGCCTGTCCACCATGTGGCTGACGCACATGGTCACCAGCAACTGGCGCCAGGAGCCCTACGACCCCGCCCCGTTGGCGGAGATCTTCTTCAGCGGTCTGCTGCGTCCCCGTCCCGCGCGGGAGGGCTCCGGGACACCGGCGGACGACCCCGCCTACGAGTTCACCGGAAACACCCGGCAGATCCTGCTGGAGAGCATGGACCGGGTCGAGGCGGTACGGGTCTTCGAGACCGTGTCCGGATACGTGGCGAGGATGCGGGGCCGCACCGCGCTCGCCTTCCCCGCGCTGCTGGCCTCGCCGCGCGACGGCCGGCTGATCGGCCAGATCGACCCGGAGACCCGTCCGTTCGCGGAGATCGCGGTCCGCATCCTGAAAGGGATGGGCCCGGCTTACGGAGACGCGGTGCGGCGTATCGAGGAGGCCGTGGACGGGCTCGCCCACCCTGCTGACGAAGCCGACACCACCCCGCCCCCGCCGGTCCTGGG
>NZ_LIQT01000127.1 GCF_001418415.1 Streptomyces hirsutus | reverse complement strand
GCGCTCCGGAGCGCTGCCCGGCAGGACGTAGGAAGGACAAGCGACGTGCGCGTACTCGTCGTCGAGGACGAGCAACTGCTCGCCGATGCGGTGGCCACCGGACTGCGCCGGGAGGCCATGGCCGTCGACGTCGTGTACGACGGTGCGGCCGCCCTCGAGCGCATCGGCGTCAACGACTACGACGTGGTCGTCCTCGACCGCGACCTCCCCCTCGTGCACGGCGACGACGTGTGCCGCAGGATCGTCGAACTCGGCATGCCCACGCGCGTGCTGATGCTCACGGCCTCGGGCGACGTCAGCGACCGTGTCGAGGGCCTGGAGATCGGCGCCGACGACTATCTGCCCAAGCCCTTCGCGTTCAGTGAGCTCATCGCGCGCGTGCGCGCCCTGGGACGGCGCACCAGCGTGCCGCTGCCGCCGGTCCTGGAGCGTGCCGGGATCAAGCTCGACCCCAACCGCCGCGAGGTCTTCCGCGACGGCAAGGAGGTCCAGCTCGCGCCCAAGGAGTTCGCCGTCCTGGAAGTGCTCATGCGCAGCGAGGGCGCCGTCGTCTCGGCCGAACAGCTCCTCGAGAAGGCCTGGGACGAGAACACCGACCCGTTCACCAACGTGGTGCGGGTGACCGTCATGACCCTGCGCCGCAAACTGGGCGAGCCGCCGGTCATCGTGACCGTGCCCGGCTCGGGCTACCGGATCTGATCCCGTGGCCACTACTCCCACCCCCACGCCACCGCCTCCGCCGGCACCTCCGAAGCCCACCTGGGACCCCCGACGTCCCGTACCGCCCTTCCCCTGGCTGCGCCCCACCATCCGGATACGGCTCACCCTGCTCTACGGCGGCATGTTCCTGATCGCCGGGATCCTGCTGCTGTCGATCATCTACCTGCTCGCCGCGAACGCGCTGAACGTGGGCAGCGACCTGCCCTTCCGGATCCTGTCCGGGCAGGTGTCCAGCGACATCTGCCAGCTGCGCAGCGCCCAGCTGCCCGCCGACGAGCTGAACGCCGCGCTGAACGCCTGTGTGAACGAGCAGCGCCAGCACGCCCTGGACAACCTGCTCAGCCGCTCGCTCCTGGCCCTGCTCGGCCTCGCGGTCATCGCCTTCGCCTTCGGGTACGCCATGGCCGGCCGCGTCCTGTCGCCGCTGGGCCGGATCACCCGCACCGCGCGCGCGGTGGCGGGCTCCGATCTGTCCCGCCGGATCGAGCTGGACGGCCCGGACGACGAGCTCAAGGAACTGGCCGACACCTTCGACGACATGCTGGAGCGGCTGCAGCGGGCCTTCACCGCCCAGCAGCGCTTCGTGGGCAACGCCTCGCACGAGCTGCGCACCCCGCTGGCGATCAATCGCACGCTGCTCGAGGTGCACCTCTCCGACCCGGACGCGCCGGTCGAGCTCCAGCAGCTCGGCAAGACGCTGCTGGCCACCAACGAGCGCAGCGAGCAGCTCGTGGAGGGCCTGCTGCTGCTCGCCCGCAGCGACAACCAGATCGTCGAGCGCAAGCCGGTGGATCTCGCCGAGGTGGCCTCCCAGGCCATCGACCAGGTGCACGCCGAGGCGCAGGCCAAGGGCGTGGAGATCCGCGGAGTGCGGAAGCCCGCGGTCGTCCGGGGCAACGGCGTCCTGCTGGAGCGGATCGCCCTGAACCTGCTCCAGAACGCCGTGCGCTACAACGTGGCCGAGCAGGGGTGGGTGGAGGTCACCACCGACGTCGAACACGGGCAGGCGGTCCTGGTGGTGTCCAACACGGGCCCGGTGGTACCGGCGTACGAGGTCGACAATCTGTTCGAGCCCTTCCGGCGGTTGCGCACCGAGCGGACGGGCAGCGACAAGGGGGTCGGCCTGGGGCTCTCCATCGTCCGGTCGGTGGCACGGGCGCACGGCGGGCACATCTATGCCCAGCCGCGCGAGGGCGGCGGGCTCGTGATGCGAGTCACTCTGCCGATCTGACATCATGTCGCCGACACGACGGGGTGTTCGCTTTGGGCGGAATCGCCGGAGGGCCCCTCCGGCGCTCCCTTGTGGGATCGATCACAGGGGGGATGTCCGGTCCGTCGACACTCCGTGATCATGAAGTCCCCGGAAGGCCGGGTATATCCCGGTTTTCAGGGGCTTCGATTACGGGAAGTACACGGTGAGGCGGCTTTGAAGTGCCGCGTTCGGACCGTGTACGGTCCCCATCGCCATCCAAGCCGACCGCTCGTGAGGGGTTCGGTTGGGTGTCGATTGAGTAACAGACCTTGATGTGAGGCAAAATCTCCGCCTCGGGTCGGGCACAAGTCCGGCCTCTCGCGCGTTACGTGCGCTGAAGAGACCGCATACACCCAGAGGGGGAGAGCGACCATGGCAACCGATTACGACACTCCACGCAAGACCGACGACGACGTCGACTCGGACAGTCTTGAAGAGCTGAAGGCCCGCCGCAACGACAAGTCGGCCTCGGCCGTCGACGTCGACGAGTTCGAGGCCGCGGAAGGCCTCGAGCTGCCCGGCGCGGACCTGTCGAACGAAGAGCTGGCCGTCCGGGTCCTGCCCAAGCAGCAGGACGAGTTCACCTGCATGAGCTGCTTCCTGGTGCACCACCGCAGCCAGCTGGCCCGAGAGAAGAACGGCCAGCCGATCTGCCGCGACTGCGACTGAGGGCGGGTCGGCCGTGACTGGCTCGACCCCTCCTCGGAAGCGCCGCTTCCTCTCGAGGGGAGCGGACTCGGGGCCGCAGGACGGCCCCCGTCGCGACACGCGTGACCACGAGCGAGGCTCAACCGATACCGGCTCGACCGATACCGGGGCGGCCTCGCTCGGACCCGCAGCCGACCGGGGTGACCTCCCGGCATCCCTGGAGGTCACCGCCGCGGCCCCGGTGGCCCGCAGACGTGCGGCGGCGTTCCGTGACAAGGCCAGGGAAGGCGCCCAGAAGGGCGGCGCCCGCGCGCGTGCGGGCCTGGCGTACCTCGCGGACCGGATCATCGAACTCGCCCCGCGGGTGCCCGTACGGGACCTGGAGACGCTGCGCCGGCAGTTCCCCGGGCTCGGTCCCGAGGAACTCGCGGAGAAGCTGGTGGCGGGCGCCTCCAGAGCCACGGCGACGGTCGGGGCCGGTGTGGGCGCGGCGGCGGCGATGCCGGTGCCTCCCGCGATGCCGACGGAGCTGGCCGCCGAGATCACCGGCGTCGCGGCGATCGAACTCAAGCTGATCGCCGAACTCCACGAGGTCTACGGCGTACGCCCGGCCGGCCATCTGGGGCAGCGCAGCACCGTGTACCTGAACTCCTGGTCGCAGGAGCGCGGGATCGAGGCGAGCAAGCCCTCGACCGTGAACGCGGCGCTGAACAGCCGCATGAAGCGCGAACTGCGCCAGCGGATCATGAAGCGCACCGTCCGCAACCTGCCGAACCTGATGCCGTTCCTGGTGGGAGCCGCCGTCGGCGCGGTCATGAACCACCGGGACACCAGGAAGCTCGCCACCCGCATCCAGACCGACCTCCGCAAGATCCAGGTGCCCTGGGACGCCTTGACCGCCCTCCCCGCCCTCGACGTCCCGGCCGACGCCCTGGAGATGGACAAGCTCACCGGCGGCGCCCTCCGCAAGGCACTCCGCAGCGGCGGCCACCCGGACGGGAGCGACGGTCCCAAGAGAGGCTGATCCGGCCGATCCGGCTGATCCCGAATACGGCACAGCGGAAACGACGGCAGGCGGGAACGACGGGTCAGTGGGCGACGGACCCCGTCGGGCCCCCTGATGCCACCCCCCGGGCGACGGTTCGCCCGGGCGTTCCCCGCCCCCGGGCGTTCCCCGCCGTACTACGCGGCGGCCTTCGCCGCCCGCAGGGCTTCCGCCAGTCGTTCCGGCTCGCGCGTCGACAGGAAGGCGTACGGCGTCGGGTCCTCCGGGTCGGTGATCTCCACCCGCAGCGCCCCCGGCACGTAGGCCCGCAGCAGCATGAAGCAGCGCGGATCCGCCCGGTGGGTGCGCCAGGCACGCGCCTCCTCGGCGTCCAGGACCTCCATCTCGCCCAGCGCCGACACCGGGATCTTCGCCTCCCCGGCGATCAGCAGGCCGCCCACGACCCGGATCCGCACCGAGCCGTACGCGCTGGCCGCCGCCGCGGCCGCCGCGGTGCCGCCGGCCAGGCCGCCGAGCATCGGCAGGACGCCCAACGGAAGCACGATCAGCGCCATCGAGACACCCGCGAGCAAGGAGATCAGCCACCAGGAGCGGGGAGCGGTCAGGCGTTCTTCGTAAGGCAGGGCGGAGAGCTGCATGGATCCAAGCTTGGCACGGTGCCGGCACGGGGCCGCGGTCAGGGCGGCCGGTGTGAAGTGCTGTCAGGCAGGGCGGTGGCGGGTGACGGG
>NZ_LIQT01000126.1 GCF_001418415.1 Streptomyces hirsutus | reverse complement strand
GGTGCACCGGGCAGCAGGCGTCGAAGCGCTGGGAGAAGGCCAGCCAGGCACGGAACAAGATCCACCACCGGGTCGCGAATCTCCGCGAGGACACCCTCCACAAGATGACGACCCGTCTTGCCCGCGAGTACGGCACGATCGTCGTCGAAGACCTCAACGTTGCCGGCATGGGCCGCAACCGGCGCCTGTCCCGCCGCGTCGCGGATGCCGCGTTCGGTGAGATCCGACGCCAGCTCACCTACAAGTCCCGCCGGCACGGCACTCGGCTTGTCGTCGCCGACCGCTGGTACCCCTCCTCGAAGACCTGCTCCCGCTGTGGTGTGGTGAAAGCCAAGCTACCCCTCGGCATGCGCGTCTTCGTGTGCGAAAACTGCGGACTGGTCATCGATCGGGACGCCAATGCCGGACACAACCTGGCCGCCCTCGCGGCCCGCACCACAGGTACCGGAGTGGCCGGAGACCTGGACCTCGTCAAGGCGAAGTCGAAGCCCCGTGGAGCCGACCGGAAGACCCGCAGCACCCGACCGCGCCGCGAGGCCGGGGCGGGGCGGGCAGGTGGCGCAATCCCCGGCCCTCGGGCCAGAGCGGAAACGGGAGACCGTCAACAGGACACCGGCGCGCAACTCGTGCTCTGGTGAGACCGTTACGGACCATTCCGGTGGAAACACCGGGATTACTGAGATCACTTGATGATCAAAGCAACGGTGTGAGGCGTGCGCCGCGTGCCGCGCAACGTGCGGGGTACGGATGGTGCGGGACGTGCGGGAGCCGCACACCGCCCGACGCCAAGTAAGTATGACGGCGAAGGGCGGTGCGCGGCAGGGGTGGGCGTGGATCGACGGCTTCGCCGACGTGGCCCGCGGGCCGGCCCGGTCGGGTCAGCTCGCGGGGTCGGCCCGCGGGATCACCCGTCCCGTGACCTCGCCGAGGCCGACGCGGACTCCGCCCGGCCCCGGGGCCCAGGCCGACAGGGTCACCACGTCGCCGTCCTCCAGGAAGGTCCGCTTGCCGTCGGGGAGTTCGAGGGCGTCGCGACCGTTCCAGGTCAGTTCCAGCAGGGACCCGCGCTGCCCCTCGGCGGGCCCGCTCACCGTGCCGGAGCCGTAGAGGTCGCCGGTGCGCAGGGAGGCGCCGTTCACGGTCATGTGGGTGAGCTGCTGGGCGGCCGTCCAGTACATCGTGGAGAAGGGAGGTTCGGAGACGACGTGCCCGTTGACGGCCACGGAGATCCGCAGGTCGTAACCGCCGGGCTCCTCGTCCGCGTCGTCCAGGTACGGCAGCAGCGCGTGGGTGCGCTCCGGCGGCGCCACCCGGGCCTCTTCCAGGGCGTCCAGCGGGGTGATCCAGGCCGACACCGAGGTGGCGAAGGACTTGCCGAGGAACGGGCCGAGGGGGACGTACTCCCAGGCCTGGACGTCGCGTGCGGACCAGTCGTTGAGGAGGCAGAGGCCGAAGACGTGGTCGCGGAAGTCGCCGAGCGGCACCGGCCGGCCCAGCTCGGACGGCGCACCGACCACGAAGCCGACCTCGGCCTCGATGTCCAGCCGCACCGACGGGCCGAAGACCGGGACGGGATCGGTGGGCGCCTTGCGCTGCCCCGAGGGGCGTACGACGTCGGTGCCGGACACCAGCACCGTGCCGGAGCGGCCGTGGTAGCCGATCGGCAGGTGCTTCCAGTTCGGGGTGAGGGAGTCGGGGGCGTCCGGGCGGAAGATCCGGCCGACGTTCCGGGCGTGGTTCTCGGAGGCGTAGAAGTCGACGTAGTCCGCGACCTCGAAGGGGAGGTGCAGGGCCACCGACGCCAACGGGTGGAACAGCGGCTCGACGGTCTCCCGGTGCGCCGGCACGGTCACCCAGGCCGTGAGGGCGCGCCGGACGTCCGACCAGGCCGTACGGCCCGCCGCCAGCAGCGGGTTGAGGGTCGGGCGGGCGAGCAGGGAGGCGTACGGGGAACCCAGGACGTGTGCGGCCGCGCCGGCGTCGAGGACGTGGTCGCCGAGCCGGACGCCCACCCTCCGCTCCGACGAGCCGGGGGGCGAGAACACGCCGTACGGCAGATTGTGCGGACCGAAGGGATCGCCCTCGGGGACATCGAAGGGGGGCATCGGGTGCTGCCTCGCTTTCGGGTGCGCAGGTGCTCTGGTGCTTCACGTGTTCGTGGTCGTGCCACACGTTACGGGTGCCGCGGTGGTCTTGGGCAGAGGCGGAAGGACGGGTCCGGGGTGCGGGAGGCGTGCGCGTCCCGCACGGCACGACGCGTGCGCTGCTCCCCCTCGCGCACCGGAAGTCGTCCACAGGGCGGAGACGCAATCTTGACGGAGCGGTGCGAACGGGGCGACTCTGGGCGGGTGCCGGAAGGCCTCGGGGAGGGGGCGTTCCGATGGCACAACAGGGGGACGGATGGCCATTGGGGAGGCCGGTCCGGGATCGGCGCGTTCCGGCATGCGGCCGAAGAGGCTGGAAGATGCCATGCGCGACCGGCTCGGCCGGGAATGCGTGTATGTGCCGTCGTGCAGGTTCGGGCTGTTCGTGGCGCTGCGCCACTGGTGCCCGCCGGGCGGCAGGGTGCTGATGTCGCCGGTCAACGACGACGTCATCTTCTTCGTGGTGCTCGCGGCGGGCCTGCGCCCGGTGCAGGCGCCGCTCAACCCGTTCGACGCGTCCATCGACATCGACGCGGTGCCGGACGAGACATGGGGCTCGCTGTCCGCCGTGCTGACCACGAACCTGTACGGCAACCCGGATCCGGCGCCCGAACTGCGGGACCGTTGTGATGCGTTGGGCATCCCGTTGTTCGAGGACGGGGCGCACGCCATCGGCAGCGAGGTCGGCGGGCGGCCGGTCGGGGCCTGGGGCGACGCCTCCGTTTTCAGCCTTTCCAAGCATGCCGGCGCCCAGACGGGGGGCATCCTCGCGCTGGCCGATCCGGACCGGAGCACGGCAGTGCGGGAGGCCTGCTCCGAATTGCTCGCCCCGCGCCGCACGGCGTCCGAACTCGCCTACGCGGTACGGCCGTACGCCGAGGCCGCCGTGCGGCGGCTGGGGCTGCGCCGGGCCGCCTGGGCCACGATGGGGCTGCTGGGACTGACGGAGCGCGAGGGGATCCGGATGCCGCTGCGTCCGGACGCGCTGGCCGGCGCCGTGCGCTCCGCGCCGGACCTGGGCGCGCACGACCCCTGGGTGCGGGTCGACATGCACGACTACCGGCTGGAGCCCGGCCCCGTACGGTTGCGCCGCGTCCACCGCAGTCTCGGGCGGCTGGACGACGTCTTACGGGCCTCACGGGCGGGCACGGAGCTGCTCCTGTCGACGCCGTGGGCCCGGCCGCCGGCGGACGGCACGGTGCAGCCGCTGTTCCGGGTGCCCTTGCTGGTGGCGGACCGGGACGCGGCGATCGCGGCACTGGCCCGGCGCCGCATCGTGGTCGGCTACCTCTACGACCCGCCCCTGGACGACTACGCGGGAGCCGCGTTCACGGACCCGTCGCCCGCCCCCGGGAATGCCCGCTGGTTCGCGCGGCACGCGCTGCCGGTGGACCCGCTGCGGGCGCGTGAGGCGGCAGAGGTGCTGGAGCGGTCCGGGGCACGGCCCGCCGAGCCACCGGAGGCGCCGGAGCCACCGGAGCCACCGGGGGTGTCGGAGGCGCCGGAGGTATCGGCGTCGCAGCCACTGGAGCCGCCGAAGGGGGCCACGGCGAGAGGACTGGGGCCGCCTCGTGGCTGAGATCCAGGTGCACGAGCCCGCCGCGGTGCGCACAGGCGGCGGCGGACCCGAACCTGCCGACGACGAACCCGGTTCCGACAGCTCCGACTCGCTGTTCAAGAACGCCTACTTCCTGATGCTCAGCACCGGCGTGTCCGCCGTTCTCGGGCTGGGCTTCTGGCTCGTGGCCGCGCGCTACTACTCCGAGGACGCGGTCGGCCAGGGCTCCGCGGCCATCGCTGCGATGCGGCTGCTCGCCAGCATCACCGCGACCACGATGATCGGCGCCGTGGTCCGCTTCGTGCCGCGCGCCGGGCGTGAGACCGGGCGTCTCGTGTGGGGCGTGTACGGGGCGAGTTCACTGGTCGTCGCACTGGCCGCGGGTGTCTTCCTGCTCACGCTCGACCTGTGGGGCGCGTCGTACGAGCCCCTCGGTACCCCGCTGGCGGGTGCGCTGTTCGTCGCGGCGTGCGTGGCATGGGCGCTGCTCACCCTGCAGGACGGGGTGCTCACGGGCCTGCGCAGGACCGCGTGGGTGCCCGTCGGGAACGCCGTCTTCTCCACCGGGAAGCTGGTCCTGCTGGCCGTCTTCGCGAGCGCGCTGCCCGTGCTGGGCATCTTCGTGTCCTGGGCCGTCGCGATCGCTTTCTCCACGCTGCCGCTCGGCTGGCTGATTTTTCGCCGGCTCATCCCGCGCCAGGCCGCCGCCGACCGCGACCGGGAACCGCCCAGGATCCGTGACATGGGCCGTTTCCTCGCCGGTGACTCGCTCGGCGCGCTGTTCAGCCTGGCGATGATCAACCTTCTGCCGGTGATGGTCGCGGTCCGCTTCAGCGCCGCCGAGAACGGCTACTTCTACGTGGCGTACACCGTCGGCGGCACCATGGAGTTCATGGCCATCAACATGGCCGCGTCCCTCACCGCCCACGCCTCGCACGACCCGCGCCGGCTCGCGGACGGGGTCCGTGGGGCGCTGCGCCGGATGACGCTGCTGCTGGTGCCGGTCGTGCTGGTCCTGGTGGTCTTCGCGCCGTTGATCCTCACGCCGTTCAGCGCGGACTACGCCGAGCACGGCTCGATGGTGCTGCGGCTGCTCGCACTCGGGGCGCTGCCCCGGGTGGTCGTGGAGCTGTACATCGGGGTGCTGCGGGTACAGGGGCGCACCGGTGTGCTCGCCGTGCTCCAAGGGGCCATGTGTGTGCTGGTCCTGGGCAGTGCGACCGTGCTGTTCACCCCCGCGGGCATCGCGGGCGCCGGGTGGGCGGTGCTGATCGGCATGACGGCGGTCGCCGTCGTCTCGGTGTTCGGCCTGCGCTCGGCGCTGCGCGACACACGCGACGGGCTCGGTGGGCACGGCGGGCTCGTCGACCGGACGGGCGGGGCCGGTGGCAAGGACGGTACGACGAGGACGACGAGGACGACGAGCGGGACGGGACGGACGGGGGGCGCCTCCGCCGGTCCCGCGTACGGCACGCGCTGGGCGCGGCTGAACGCCACCGCCGGGTACGGCACGGGCTGGGCCCGCCGGGCCGCCTACGAGGGCGGGGGCCGGGAACAGGACGACGCGGACACCGTCACGCTGTTCATCGGCCGCCCCGGTTACGAACGGGAGGCCCTCCAGGCGGACACGATGGCGTTCATCGTCCGGCCCCGCCTCACGGACGCGGTCCCCGGGCCGCACGCGGTCCCCGAGCCGGGGATGGGCCCGGAGGGGGACTCCGAGCCGGTTGCGGACGCGGGCGCCGGTGCGAGCGTCGGTCCGGGCGCCGAGTCCGGGAGGCATCCGGGCGCCGAAGCGCACCAGCGCGAGGCCGAGGGCGATCGGAAGGCCGGCGATCACGCGGGGCCCCCTCCACGGAACGCACACGGACCGGTCCGGGACGAGACACCGCACGAGCACGGTGAGCGCGGTGAGCAGGGCGCGCGGGCCGGTCGTACCGCGCAGGGCGAGCGCGGTGAGCGGGACGAACGGGGGGAGGAGGCCGAGGGCCGGGACGGCGCGGGCGCCGCCGAAGCGTTCGCGGGCACGGCCGGCCGTATCGCCCCGTCGCCGGCCGGTGTCGGGTCCGACCGACGGCTGCGGGACGTCCTCTGGGGGCTGCTCGGACTCGCCACCGTCGCCTTCTGGGCGTCGACACGCCCGCTGCACCGGCTCGGCGGACCGTCGCCGAAGGAACAGGGCGAACTGACGGGACGGCAGTTGCTGGAAGGGCTGCCACTCGTGGCGCTCGCGGCGGGCGGAGTGCTGCTCCTGGTCTTCGTCGCCGCGGTGACGCTGTGCACGGCGCCCGATCCCTGGCTCCCCGGCACCGCGCTGGGTTCGGCCCTGCTCGCCCTGTACGCCGCACCGGTCGTGCTCGGCCGGGAACCCTCGCCGGTGGGCGGGGCGTGGTACGTCCGGACAGCCGAATTCCTCGCGGACGCGGTGGGAACCGACGGGCCGGAGCCGCTGCTGCGATGGGCGCCGCCGGTGTGCCAGCTGCTGTGCCTCGTCGCGTTGTGGCTGCTGCTCGAGCGGGTGGGCGGCGACCGGCTGTCCTGGCCGGGGCGCTGGGGGGCGCTGTACCTCGTCGCCGTGGCCGGCTGGGTGTGGCGGGACGCGCTCGCCCCCGTGGCACCGCCGCTGCTCGCCGCACTGCTTCTGCCGCTGCTCCTTCTCCGGCTTTTGCCGCTCCGTCGTGGCGTACCGGCGCCGGGGCTGCCCGACCACAGACGACCGAACGGCTGAACCAGCGAACGAATCAAGCTTTTGGAGCCGAACCGCCAGGGGGGAACCACCGTGCGTCCGCCAGCCACTCCACGCGAGAGATCCGCGTCCGAGCCCGCACCGGAGAGCACACCGGCGCCCGTCACCCCTGCGGACACCTCCGCGGACACCCCCGTGGAACCGCCTTCGCGGACCGAGTCGCGGACCCACCCCTCCTCGGAGTCGTCGACCCCGGCCCGTGAACCCGTGACGGATCTCTCCGACCTGCCGCCCCTCTGGTCCGCGCGCCGTGCCCCCGGGCTCCGGCCCGCCCTGCCGCTGCTCGCGGCGCTCGCCCTGTGGCTGTACGCGGTACGGCACACCGATGTGTCGCGGCTCGACGACTACGGCCTGGTCACCGCGCTCCACCCGAGCTTCTGGGCCGGCCTCGCCGTCCTCACCGCCGGCTTCTGGTTCACGGTCCGGGACCGTCGCCGGCCCGGCGGCTGGCCGGCGGCGTACGTGCTCGGCCTGCTGGTGATGGAGCGGGCCACGCAGGCCGTGCTCTACCCGACCCCGCTGTACGCCTGGGCGTGGAAGCACGACGGTGTCATCGACCACCTGCTGACCGCCGGCGGGCTCCAGACCGCCGACCGGATCGGTGACATGGCGGTCTACGACCAGTGGCCGGGCTTCTTCGCCGCCCAGGCGGCGCTGGTGCGGCTGCTGGGCGTGGACTCGGCCGCGATGTACATGGCGTGGTGGCCGCTGGCGTCCAGCCTGCTGCTGCTGTTCCCGCTGCTGCTGATCTACCGCACCTTCACCGAGGACCGACGGCTGATCTGGACCGGGGTCTGGCTCTTCTTCGTCGCCAACTGGGTGGGCCAGGACTACTTCTCCCCGCAGTCCGTCGCCTTCGCGCTGCACCTCGGAGTGCTGGCCGTGGTCCTGCGCCGGTACGGCCGTTCCGGCACGGGCGGGGGCAGTGGGCGGCGGGGGCAGGCGGTCTGGACGGTCGTGCTCACCGTGCTGGTGATGGCGATGGTCATCTCGCACCAGCTCACCCCGGCCATGCTGGTCGTGTCGCTGCTCGCGCTGGTCCTGCCCCGCCGCCACCGGGACTGGGTTCCGGTGGCCACCACGGTCGTCATCTTCCTGGCCTGGTGCGCGACGGCCGCACTGCCCTTCCTGTCCGCCGCGATGCCGGACATGATCCGAGCCGTGGGCGACATCGGCGGCAACGTCGAGAGGGGGTACGGCGCCACCCCGACCGGCGCCGGGGCGCTCGCGACCTCGTGGGCGGCCAGGCTGCTCTCGGGCTCCGTTCTGCTGCTGGCGGCGGCCGGGGTCTGGCGGCAGCCCGTACTGCGGTACCGCGCGATGCCGCTGCTGGTGATCACGGCGGCCCCGCTGCCGATGCTCGTGGCGAGCAGCTACGGCAGCGAGATGATCTTCCGGGTCCTGATGTTCATGCTGCCCGGCGTCGCCTTCTTCGCCGCCGCCGCGCTGTTGCCCAAGTTGCGCACCCTCGCCGCCGCGGAGGCGGCGGCAGAGGCCGGAGCCCGCCGGAAGACCGAGCCGCCCGCGCGCCGCGGCAGCGGCGCCCGGCCGCGCACCGGCTTCGGCATCCGGGTCTGGGGACCGCTGCTCGTGCTGCTCGCCGGGACCGCGGCGTTCGTCCCGAGCTACTCGGGCAAGGACCGGATCAACTACTTCCCGCCGCAGGAGGTGGCCCTGGTGGGGCAGCTCTTCGACGAGGCCCCCGAGGGCTCGCTGGTCGTCGCCGCCAACCGCAACTACCCGCTCGCCTACGCCTCGTACGGAAGCATCGACCACTACTGGTTCCTCGAGGACGACCGGAGCCACGTCGACGAGATCGTCCGGGACCCGGCCGGCACCCTCGCCACCGACATGGCGGGAGTGGACCGCCCGAGCCGGGCCTACTTCCTCTTCACCCAGGGCCAACTGGCGAACTCCGAAATGAACGGGCAGCTCACCGGCGCCCAGTTGAACAGCGTCCTGGAGTTCGTCGCCGCGTCCCCGCGGTTCCGGCTGGTGGCGGAGAACAGCGCGGGGGCGGTCTACGAACTGAGACAGCCCGAGGAAGCGGAGGGAACAGAAGGGACAGGGTCGGTAGAGGAGACAGAGGCGGTAGAGGGGACAGAGGGAGAAGGGGGAGGGGAGCGATGACACCGCAGGATCTCGTGATCCGGATGCTCCCGCCGTTCGCCGGCTGGCTGGCGCTCGCCGCGCTCGCCCTGCCCGCCGGTTCGCCGCTGCGCGGGGCGGCAGTCGTCGTCTTCCTGGCAGCGGGGCCGGGCACGGCCCTGGTCGGGCTCTGCGGTCCCGCGCTGCGCGCACGGTCCGCACGGGGTCCCGTCGAGCGGCGCGACCCCGGCTTCGTCCGCCACTCCGACCTGCTGGAACGGATGATGCTGGCCGTTTTCGTCAGCATCGCCGCGGTGATGATCGTCGCGACGGTGCTGATCGCCACGCACACCTTCAGCGCCCAGCGGGTGCTGCTCGCCCTGACCCTGCTGACCACGCTCGCCGCGTTCTGCCCGCGGCTGCGTGCCTCCCCGCCGTCGAGGACACGGAAGGGTTCCGTCCTGTGAGGTTCGCTCGCCCTCTTCGCCGTGTCACCGCCGCCCTGCGCGGTGTTCGACCAGGAACCGGACCGGCCACCGGCCGCTCGACCACCGACCGCTCGACCACCGGCCCGGCCACCGAACCCCCTGCCGGCCCCGAATCCCGCGCGGACACCGGCGGCACAGGCGTCGGCGGCACAGGAACCGGCCGGCACCGCAAGGCGAAGGCCGGGCGGCCGGCCGCGAGCCGCCGCCGGGCGCTGATCACCTCGGCCGCGGTCGTCTGCGCGGTCCTGGTCGCCGTACTCGCACTGCGGAACACCTCGGAGACCTCCGGGACGGACGAGGAGTGCCGGCCCACGGAACTGCTCGAACCCCCCTGCGGCGCCTGGTTCGGAGCCTTCGTGCCGCACGAACGGGCCAACCTGGAGGAGAAGGTGAGGGCCTACGAGGAGAAGGTGGGCCGCAAGCTCGACATCGTCTACACGTACCACGACATGTCCCTGCCCGAAGGAGACCGCAGAGAAGGGCAGTTGCTGAGCCCGGAGGAGCAGCGGGTCGGGGAGGACCGCATGTTGCTGCTGTCCTGGGAGAGCAAGTGGTGGGGCGGCACGAAGGGGCAGCAGCCGACGTGGGCGGAGATAGCCGCCGGTGACCTGGACACGACCGTGATCGACGTCCAGGCACAGCGCATCAAGGACTACGGGCAGCGCACGGGGAAGAAGGTCTTCCTCTCCTTCGACCTCGAAATGGACACGCGCACCCCGGCCAACGGCACCCCGGCCCAGTACGTGCGGGCGTACCGGCACCTCCACGACCGGTTCCGGGAACTCGGCGTGGACAACGTGGTGTGGACCTGGATCATCACCGGCTACCTGAACCACGGAGACCTGTTCAAGGGCATGTATCCGGGGGACGAGTACGTCGACTGGATCGGCTACAACCAGTACAACTACTACCGCTGCCACAAGACGGAGTGGCTGACCTTCGAGCAGACCCAGACGGCCACGCACGAGTGGATACGCGAGAACATCTCCGCCGACAAGCCGCTGATGCTCTCCGAGTTCGGCAGCGCGGTCGACTCCACCCGGCCGGAACGACAGGCCGAGTGGTACGCACAGGTGCCGTCCGTGCTGAAGGGGCTGGAGGGCGTCAAGGCCGCGCTCCAGTGGAACTACCGTGACCCCGGGCCGCACTGCGACCTGGCCGTGGCCGACGAGGCGGCGTGGGAGAGCCTGCGCAAGGCGGCGGCCGACCCGTATCTGAACCAGCCGGCGAAGTGACCGGGCGGGCGACCACGACCGCCCGCCCGTCCACTCGATCCGCCCGACCTGCCGGATCGGCCCGCGAACCGGCCCGCGAACCGGCCCGCGATTCAGCCCGCGAACTCCGGGCCGCGGACCGCTGCCCGGGTGTGCCGGTACCAGCGCCAGGCGATCGTCTTCGGGCCGTCGCGGTAGGGGGCGACACGGGCGCCGTCGCCCGCCAGCCAGGCCCTGACATCGGCGACGGTGTGGCTGCGGCGGACGATGAGCCGGGCGATGCGGTAGCGCTCGTCCCGCTCCGAGCTCAGCGCGTGCCGCACCGCGGTCGCCGTCTCGTACCCGGCACGGGATGCCATGGCCCTCACCCGGGGGCTGTTGTAGCCGTGCGGGTAGGCGAGATGGGGGACCGGATGACCGAGGGCGTCCTCCAGCACGGCTTTGGAGTCGAACAGTTCGGCGCGCAGTCGTTTCCCGGTCAGCGTGTCCAGCTGGGCGTGGCTGACCGTATGGCTGCCGATCTCCATGCCGGAACGCTCCAGCTCCGTCACCCGGTCCAGGGTCATCATCGGCGCCGGCGGAAGCAGGCTGCGGCCGCCCGGCGTGATGGCGCCGGTGGTGAGGTACGCGGTGGCCGGCAGGGAGCGCCGGGCCAGGAGGTCGGCGGTGGGACCGGGCAGGTCGGCGAAGCCGTCGTCGAAGGTGAGGAGCACCGGCCGGGGCGGAAGGGGCGCCCGCCCGGTGAGATGGCCAGCGAGGGTGCTGATGGTGACGGGGGTGCGGCCGCTGTCCTCGAGGGCGTCGAGATGCGCCGCGAACTCCTTCGGCGTGACGGTGAACTCGGCGATCCAGTCGGGCGGGTCGTCCATCACGGCGTGGTAGAGGAACACCGGGATGGCCGGACGCCTCGCGTCCGCTCCGCCGCCCTCGTCACCTGAGCCGTCCCCGGCTCTTCGCAGCGACGGATCCTGCGAGGACGACGCCGTCATCGCGTACCCCCGGCCGTCCGCCCGCCGGAGGGCGTCTTCCCCGTCGTGCCGCCCGCCGCCCGCCGGGCCCGCAGATAGCCGACGGGGCCGTACAGCATCCCCATGCGCTGCAGCCGTGAGAGGCGGCGCGGCCAGGGATGGGTGGTGCGGGTGTCGTGGCTGCCCGGAGCGGCTGAGCCGGCCCCGGAGCCCTCGGTGTCTACGGTGTCCCCGGTCTCCCGTACGGCGGTGAGGCCGCGGGCGTGGGACAGGCCGCGGGGCAGCCGGGCGAGGAACGCGGGCAGCAGCGCGGGCCGGTTGACCAGGACCGCCGTGAGGTAGGCGGTGAGGCCGGCGCCGTAGCCGAACGCCTGGGTCTCCAGATCGGCCCAGGTCTCCCGGTGGTGGTGCCAGACCAGTGCCCGGGGCGTGTAGTGGAGCCGGTGCCCCTGGGCGAGGACCCGGACGAACCCGTACAGGTCGTCGCCGCCCCGGGCGGGCGTCCCGGCGCCGGTGGCCGGATCGAAACCGCCGACCGCGCGCAGCGCCTCCGTACGGAACGCCATGTTCGCCCCGGAGCCGAACCGGCCCGCGGTGAAGGGGAACAGCGGTTCGTCGCGGGGCGGGTTCCGCGGGTCGTACGTCGTCGGCGTGAACCCCTTCGCGAAGCCGCCGTGGCTCTCCAGCAGGACCTGGGCCGGGGTGCGCAGCCGGGCGGGCAGGATCAGGCCGGTGGCACAGCCGAGTTCCGGGTCGGCGGCGAAGGACGCGGTCAGCTCGGTGAGCCAGCGGGCGTCGGCGACGACGTCGTCGTCGGTGAACGCGGTCACCTCGCCCCGGGCGTGGGCGAGCCCGGTGTTGTGCGCGGTCGCGAGCCCGGGGACCGGCTCGCACACGTACCGCACGCGCTCCCCGTACTTCCGGTGCACCAGGTCGCGTGTCCCGTCCGTCACGGGCGCGTTGTCGATGACGACGATCTCGAAGTGCGGATGGTCCTGCGCGAGGAGCGAGTCGAGGGCGCGGGCGAGCTGTCCGGTCCGTTCCCGGGTGGCCACGACGACCGAGGCGAAGGGCGGCGGCACGGTGGTCCCCCCGGCCGCCTCCGCCGTGTCGGGACCTTGCCCCTGCGCCTGAACCTGCGTCTGCACCTGTACCTGCACCTGCGCCTGCCGTGCGAGCGACGCCAGGACCGTCGTCGGATCGCCCCCCTCCGGGACCCTTCCCAGTAGTGTGCCCACCGGCAGGCCGTCTCTCCTGACCAGCAGGAACACCTCGCCGTGCGTCACCGGCGGACTGCCCGGACCGGGTCTCAGGACGGCTTCCTCACCGCTCAGGTCCAGTTCGGCGACCTGAACCGCGCCGATGTCCAGGAACCGCCGTATCTCCTCCTGCGTACGTGCTGTGCGGGACACGAGCCCTCCCCTCCTCACGAACGGTTGAACCGTTGAACGGTTGTCACGAGCGGCCGTCGCCGTCCCCAGCGGTTCTCGCGGTCTCGCGGCCGGGAACCACTCACGGCCGGCGCAGCCGGGCCGCCCCCTTCAAGGTCCGCGACGCCAGCGAGGCGAGACGCGGCCGGGCGACGACGAAACCGTGCGCGCGGCGGGCGGGCTCGCGGCGCAGCAGCTGAAGCGCGGCGCCCAGACCCGGACGCGTCGCCTCTCCCTCGTAGACGGCGCGTTCGCCCGTCTTCAGCGAGTCCTTGTACTCGGCCGGGCCGCGGCCCATGTCGAGCAGGCCGATGCCCTCGCCGGCCGCCGCCTCGGCCATCCGCAGATGCAGTACGAGCCCCGGCGAGAACTTCGCGAACTCCGGGTCGTACGCCGGGAACCAGCAGGCCAGTACCGAGGCCGAGCGCAGGCCGAAGTGGGCCGCGACGGGACGGTCCCCGGCGTACAGGACGGACAGCGTGCCCGTGCACTCCGGAGCCCGGGTCCCGGCCAGGCGGCCCACGAGCCGGGTGATCCACTCCTGCGCGAACCGGTCGCGGCGCCCGGTCCTGCGGTACTGCGCCGACTTCCACCCGATGAGCGCCCGGAGCGCGGCCGGGTCGCGTTCGTCGAACACGAACCGCACCGGTCCGGCCTGGCGGCCGAGCCGGCGCTCCTTGGCCAGGGTGGTCTTCAGGAACTTCGGCGACTGGCCGCGCAGTACGGACTCGTAGGTCTCGTAGCCCTTCTCCACGTCGATGACGAAGGTGGCGTGCTCCTCGGCTGCGTGCGGGACGAACAGGGCCTGGTCCGCCTCCAGGTTGTCGAAGGCGAAGCTCGACACCGAACAGGCACGGAGCAGTTCACCGGCCTCCAGCGCCAGACCCGGACGCAGCACGGCGCCCTGGCAGTCCGAGACGCCGAGCCCGATCGCCCGGCCCTGCCCCAACGCGCCCCGCTCGTACGGCAGGAACCCGGCCGGTTCGGCGGACGCCCCCTCGTACAGCACCGCCACCCGGGCCCCGGGCCGCACCCTGGACACGGCGGAGGCGAACTCCGGTTCCATGAAAGGGCTGCGCGGTGCCTCCGTCGCGGCACGCAGCTCACGCCACCGTTCCCGCTCCCCCTCGCCGAGCTCCTCGAGCCTCAGCACACGTGTGCGTCCACTGCTCACCTGACCCCCCGATCAAGTCCCCCCTGGACACTTGGAAGGTACCGCCCAAGACCACAAGGGCGGTAGGTAGCGGAGCATGTTGTTGCCAAGTGGTACAGAGGCCGCGGATGGTGCCCCGGGCGCGGCACCTCGGGCGGAGCAGGGAGAGCCGGTCCGGGCGGAACCGGCGGGACGGGGTGAGACGGGCCGGGCGGGGTCGGGCGT
>NZ_LIQT01000125.1 GCF_001418415.1 Streptomyces hirsutus | reverse complement strand
CCGCCACCGCCACCGCCACTGCCCACGCAACTGTGGGGGAGCGGGGCGAAGCCGTTGAAGCCGCGGGTCATGTAGCTGGTGGCGTAGGCGCCGCTGGACAGCACCCAGACCGGGTCGCCCGAAGCGAGTGCCTTCGGCACGAGGACGCGGCGGTGCTCGGGTGCGTAGGAGTCGTCGCCGTCGCAGGTGGGGCCCGCGACGACGGCGGGGACCAGGTCGGCGTCGGCCGGGTGGGTCGGGAAGACGAGCGGATACTGCAACTCGTCCATCTCGTAGAGGCCGTTGAACTTCCCGCAGCTCAGGTAGAGCCAGTACGCGCGTTCCCCGTCCGGCTGCCGGCGCGAGGTGAGCCGGGAGACGTGCGCCCTGACGGCACCGTGGTCGGCGACCAGATGGCGTCCCGGCTCGACCAGGAAGTCCAGCGGGCCCGGGGCGAGTTCGCGGAGGCGTTCCATGCCCTCGCGCAGCACGGCGAAGATCTTGTCCAGCGGGGGTTCCAGCCGGTCTCCCCGCCGGTCCGTGTATCCGAGCGCGGGCAGGCCGCCGCCGAGGTTGACGTGATCGGGCGCGATCCCGCGCGCGTGCAGTGCCGTCAGGACCTCGCCCAGTGTCGCGAACGCCTGCTGCCAGGCCTCGGTGGTCATTTGCTGCGACCCGACGTGCACCGACAGCCCGGCGGGCACCAGACCCGCATCCCGCGCCGACTCCAGTACGCGTACGGCGTCGTCCGCCGAGCAGCCGAACTTCCGGCTCAGCCCCCACAACGCCCCCTGGCCCGTGGTCGCCAGTCGGCAGAACACCCGGGAGCCGGGGGCGTGTACGGCCAGCGCCGCCACGTCCTCCGGGCTGTCGGTGGCGAAGTCCCGTACGCCGAGCCGGTGGGCCTGGGCGATGTGCTCGTCGGACTTGACGGTGTTGCCGTAGTGGATCCGGTCCACGGGCGCGCCCGTGGTGAGGGCTTGGACGATCTCCCGGGGGCTCGCCGCGTCGAACCCGGCACCCCGGCCGGCCAGGCACGCCAGCACTTCGTCCACGGGACACGCCTTCATGGCGAACCGGACGCCGACGCCGGGCAACTCCCCGGTCAGCGCGTCGAACCGGGCGGCGATGCCGTCCAGGTCATGGAAGATCCGGTCGTCCGGGGCAGCCGCGAGCGCGGCACGCAGCGCCGGATTCACCGGACCGCGCTCCGGGACCGGGCGGTGCCGCCGGGGCGGGCCGGGCTCCGGACGTCCGTCGCCCGGCTCGCGTCCACCAGCGCGGCCCAGCCGTCGATCAGCAGGACGAAGTCCTCGATGTCCCGCCCCGCCTCCGCCAGCAGCCGTTCCCGGTCCGCGGCCACCCGTTCGGAGAACTCGGCGTATCTTCCGCCCAGTTGCCGGTAGGTCCGCTGGACGACGTCCAGCCGGCGCTCGTTCTCGGCGCGGCCCTGCCGCAGGCTCTGCGTCAGCAGGGCGCGGACCGGAGCCGCATCGAGCCGCTGCCCGTCGTCGAGGAGCGCGGGGCCGACCTCTCTCATGCCGGCGTAGACGAAGTGGAAGTGGAGCATCGACAGCAGGAACTTCACGAACCGCCGCTGGTACGCCATGAATCCGGCATGCGTACGGCGCTCCCCGGTGTAGAAGTTCTCGATGTCCCGGTTGTGCAGGACACCGGGCAGGGTGGCGTCGTGCACGGCGTGGATGAGGAAGTAGTCGCTGCCGATGGTGTCGGTCGCGGGCGGCAGCGGCAGCCGCTCGTACACGTCCCGGTGGAAGGCGATGTTGCACATGTCCACCCGCATGGGGTCGACCAGGGTCAGCGTCGCGTGGTCGCCCCGGAAGGGAAGCAGCCCGGCGCCCTTGAAGGACTCCTCGGCCAGGCCCGCCCGCTCCTCCTCGGACCACTCGGCCGGGGCCCACAGGCCCACGACCGTGTCGTACGCGTCCTTGTCGAGTTCCCGGATGCCGCCGAGGTCGACGGAGAGTTCCCCGATGAAGGACGCGCCCACCATCGCCACCGGCCGATGGGCGAGCGACGGGTCGAGGTTCACCTCCGACACTCCGGCGGACGCGTCGGCGGCCCGCCTGCCGAGGGACGCCAGCTCGTGATGGATCGGGAAGACGGGCTCGCCCTCCCACACCTGGTAGCGGCTGTCGGAGTCCCGGCGGTGCACCGAACGGCACCCCAGAGCGGCCGCGACGAGGAACGCCCGGTCGGTGCAGGCGCCGTACGAGACGCCGTCCGGGAGCAGGAGGCCGAGCAGGCGGTCCGGCTCCGGCAGCGCGGTGCGCTCGATCACGGCCCGCAGGAAGGCCCGTTGGGCCTGCTCGTCGAGGTGGTGCACCACGACACCCGGTACCACGGGCAGTCCGGCGACGGTGCGGGCGTGCGCCGACACGGTCGGAGCGTCGGAGGAGTCGAGGATCAGCAGGTGCACCTCGACCCCGAACCCCCGTGCGCCGTAAGCCGCTTCGGCGGCGACGGCGGAGATGGTCGCCGAACACGCCCGGTCCGTCGGGAGCGTCAGGCCGACCCTGTGCCGGCGGGGCACGTCGGACAGCCCGGTCATCGCGTCCGCCCGGGACGGTCACCGTGCTCGTGCCAGGAGTCCAGGCCCAGCAGTCTCCGCCCCAGGCCGTCGAGTTCAGCGGTGCCGTACCGCTCGGACTCGTGCCGGGTCGCGTCGCCGAGCAGGGTCGCGTTCCAGTCCGGCGTGCCGAGCGTGCGCCAGGACTCGATCCGGGACCGGCGCAGCTCCTCGTGCTCCTCCAGAGCCGGCATCATCGACAGGTACTGCACCGCCCGCACCCCGTCGGCGGACGTGTTGGGCGCCACGCCGTGCGCCAGCATGCCGTTGAAGATCAGCAGGTCACCGGCGTCGAGCTGAGGCCGGATCACCGGGAACTCGGCCCGGTCGACACCGGGCCGGATCGGGTCGCGGTCGGCGGGCCGGCCCACCTTCCACTCCTCGAAACGGTGGAAGAGCTCGGGCGAGCACTGGAAACCGCCCTGGTCCGGCTCCGTGTCCGTGAGCGCGACGATGCCCTGCACCCGCTGCGGCGGCACACTGGCCGTGGTGTCGACGTCCCAGTGCAGCTCGATGTCGAAGCCCTCGTCCGTCGGCTCGATGAACGACCGGGAACGGTTCCTCACGTTGGGCGGGTTGAGATTGAGGCGGTCCAGGGTGACCCAGAGCTCCTCGCAGTCCCACACGTCGGCGAAGGCGTCGTAGACGCGCCGAGACTGCCTGCTGTCCCAGAGCAGTTGGTGGTGGTAGGCCTCGACGAAGCCGTAGACGTACAGGTCCCGGTCGAGGTCCGAGCGGAAGGTGCGCTCCTCGTACCAGGTCTCGGGGCGCTGCGGGTCGAGGCCCTGGAAGTCCCAGGCGAACTCCAGTAGCAGCTTGGCCGCGTCCGGGGATATCGCCTCCCGGACCACCACGTAGCCGTACGTCTGCCAGGAGGCGAACTCCTCCTCGGAGAGCACTCGCAAGGGTCGGGACTTGGTGAGGTGCCGCAGCTGGGTCCCGGCGAGGTAGGTCTCGCCGTCGGCACTGAAGTACGGGCGCTGGGAGGCGGCGCGGTGTAAGAAGCGGTGGTGCGTCGGGCTGTGGTGCGTCGTCATGCGGTCACTCCGGAGATCCTGGGTCGGCGGTGCGGCGGTGCGGCGGTGCGGCGGTGCGGCGGTGCGGCGGTGCGGCGGTGCGGGATCGGGCAGAGGTGCGGGAGCGGGCGGTCAGGCGCATTCGGGCAGGAGGACAGGACCCGGCCGCGTCGGCGTCTGCGCGCGCGACCGGGGCATGGAGGAGGAGAAGGGCGGAGGTCGGGGTGAGGTGAACCGGTCAGGTGTCGCGGACCGCGGCGCGCCGGACCGCCGCCGGGTCGCTGTCGGCCCCGGCCCTGTTGTCGGAGTGGGCCGCGTCCCGCCGCAGTCCGCCCGACCAGCGGGCGAACTCCTGTACGCGGGAAGCGGCTTCGGTGAGCCGTTCCTCCGGCAGGCGCCCGTCCCGTACGGCGCGGACCAGGGCGTCGGCGAGCCGGGCCGCGGTCCGTTCGTCCGCGTGCGCGTGCCCGCCGCCGACGCAGACCGCGTCGGCCCCCGCGGCGACGGCCCGGACGGTGGCGCCGGCCACGCCGTAGCGGTCGGCCACGGCGCCCATCTCGACGGCGTCGGTCACGACCAGACCGGTGAAGCCGAGTTCGCCGCGCAGCAGGTCCTGGGTGACGGCGCGGCTCAGGGTCGCCGGCCGGCGGTCGTCGTAGGCAGGGACCAGCAGGTGGCCGGTCATGACGGCCCGCACGCCCGCGTCCATCGCGGCGATGAACGGCGGCAGCGCGGTCAGGGCCACGGTCCCGGCCCGCGCCGGCACCTGCGGCAGCCCGAGACGGCGGCTGACAACGGTGTCGCCGTGGCCCGGGAAGTGCTTGGCGCAGGCGGCGACCCCCGCCGACTGCAGGCCCCGTACCCACGCGGCGGCGTGCCGGGAGACCACGTCGGTGCGTGCGCCGAAGGAGTGGACCCCGATCACCGGGTGGTGCGGATCGGGGTCGACGTCGGCGCTCGGCGTGTAGCTCAGGGTGATGCCGAGCGCGTGCAGGTCCCGCCCGACGCCGTGGGCGACCCGCTCGGTGACATCGATGTCGTCGAGGGTGCCCAGCGCGCGGTTTCCCGGCCGGAACGCCTCGGTGCGGGCGCCGGGGCGGGTGGCGTCGCCCGCCTCCTCGTCGAGGGCGATGACGAGGTCGGGATTCTCGGCGTGCAGCGCGGAGGTGAGCGCTGCCACCTGCTCGGGGCCGTGGATGTTGCGGCCGAACAGGACGACGGAGGCGAGCCCTTCGGAGATCCGGCGGCGCACCCAGTCCGGCACGGCGGAGCCGGTGAAGCCCGGTTGGAGCACGGAGTGCGCCAGCCGCAGCAGGCGTGGGTGACCGCTGATGCGACCGTGGTCGGCCATGCGGAACCTCCGGGCGGAGTGGTGCGCGTGACGGAAAGGGAAGGGGGAGGAGGGTCGCGGCGCGGGATGGCGCCCGATGCGACGGGTTCAGGCTCGATGGCCCGGACTGATCGGTGCGTTGGATATTGGCCTGGACCAATGAGGCGTGTCAAGAGCACTTGAACGCGGGCATGTCAAGAGGGTCCCGTCGACGTAGAGGTGCGGACGGTGTCGAGGTGTGGACGGCGTCAAGGTGCGGGCGGCTTCAGGGTCGCGGTGAACCGGTACCGCGAGCCGCGGTACACCGCGCGGACCCACTCGACCGGCGTCCCCGTCTCGTCCCGCGAGTGGCGGGACAGCAGCAGCATCGGCAGGCCCACGTCCGTGTGCAGCAGTCCGGCCTCCCGCGGTGTGGCGGGCGAGGTCTCGATGGTCTCGTCGGCCTCCGCCAGACGTACGCCGTACACCTCGGTGAGTGTCGTGTAGAGCGAGGTGCGGCGGGCCAGGTTCCGGCGCAGGCCGGGGAAGCGGCGGGTGGACAGATGGGTCGCCTCGATCGCCATGGGCTCGCCCCCGGCCAGTCGCAGCCGCTCGACGCGCAGCACCCTCTCGCCCCGCTCCACCTCGAGCAGGGCCGCCAGTTCCTCGCCGGCCGCCATGTAGTCGATGTTCAGGACCTGGGAGGCGGGGGTGAGGCCCTGGTTGCGCATGTCCTCGGTGTACGAGGTCAGTTGGAGGGTCCGGTAGATCTTCGGGCGGGCGACGAAGGTGCCCTTGCCCTGGATGCGGACCAGCCGGCCCTCGCTCACCAGCTCCTGGAGGGCCTTGCGGACGGTGGTGCGCGAGGTGCGGAACTCGAGGGCGAGGAAGCGCTCGGCCGGCATCGCCGAGCCCGGCGGGCGCGCTTCGGTCATGCCCAGTAAGCGCTGTTTGATGCGGTAGTACTTCGGGACGCGGCCGGTGGGGTCCGGTGCCCCCGTGTCGGCCCGGGCGCTGCTGAGGTCCGTGCTCATGACCTGCCTTCCGGCTGCGGGGTCCGGCGGTGCGGACGGCAGGCGCCGGCCGCGGTGCACGTCGGCGGGCGGCCGGGTTCGGCGCCGCACGCTCGGCGGTCCCGTTATAACCGCACACCCTCTTTTGGTCTAGTCCAACCCTCGACACGTCCCTGTTTGGGGGGAGTTGCAGGCCCCGGAGGGGGCGCTGGAAACGGCCCGGGCGATTGGCTGCGCGACCCTTGACAGGGCTATAGGTCTAGGCCAAGCTCCCCCTTGCTGGTCTAAACCATTTAGAGGAAGCCGGGTCCCAGCACGCCGCGTGCCGCGCCATTGCGAGGGTCACCGCCGAGGGCGTGGGTGTGGAAGGCATTCCTGAGGAGGGGTGGCGCGTGAAGCGCAAGCTGATAGCCGCGATCGGGGTCGCGGGCATGTTGTTCTCCGTCGCCGCGTGCGGGGGAGACGACGGAGACGGCAAGAGCACCGGGGCGGACGGCTACGAGGGCCAGACGCTCACCGTATGGGTGATGGACGGCTCCTCGCCCGACGAGTGGCAGAAGGACCTCGCCGCGGAGTTCGAGACCAAGACCAAGGCGAAGGTCAAGTTCGAGGTCCAGCAGTGGAACGGCATCCAGCAGAAGCTGACCACCTCCCTGTCCGAGGAGAACCCGCCCGACGTCTTCGAGGTCGGCAACACGCAGACCCCGGCCTACGCCAAGACCGGCGGCCTCGCCGACCTCACCGAGCTGAAGTCGTCCATCGGCGCGGACTGGACCGAGTCCCTCAACGAGTCGTCCGTCTTCGAGGGCAAGCAGTACGCGGCGCCGTGGTACTTCGCCAACCGCGTGGTCCTCTACAACAAGAAGGTCTGGGCCGACGCGGGCCTCAAGGACACGCCCAAGACCCGTGACGAGTTCCACGACGCGCTCAAGACGATCGGTGACAAGACCGACGCGGAGCCGATCTACCTGCCCGGCCAGAACTGGTACCACTTCGTCGGACTCGTCATCGGCGAGGGCGGCGAACTGGTCAAGAAGGACGGAGACAAGCACGTCTCCAACCTCGACGACCCGAAGGTCGCCGCCGCCATGGAGACGTACAAGAAGTTCCAGGCGCTGTCCAAGGCGCCCAAGGACAAGGACGAGGCCACCCCGCAGCAGGGCGAGGTCTTCGCCAAGGGCAACGTCGGTGCCTTCATCGGCATGGGCTGGGAAGCCGGCATCGCCATCGAGGCCAACCCGAAGATCGAAAAGGACATCGGCTACTTCACGATCCCGGGCGACACGGCCGGGCAGCCCGAGGGCGTCTTCCTCGGCGGCTCCAACCTCGCCGTCGCCGCGGGCAGCAAGAAGCAGGACCTCGCCCAGGAGTTCCTGAAGCTCGCCCTGTCCGACAAGTTCGAGGGCGGGCTGGCCAAGGCCAACGGCGTCATCCCCAACAAGGAGTCGCTGCAGAGCAACCTGAAGGGCAACGCCCCCGCCGAGGCCGCCGCACCGGCCGCCGCCGTCGGTGGCACCACCCCGCTGATCCCGGAGTGGGCCGCGGTCGAGAACGCGCCCAACCCGATCAAGACGTACATGACGGCCGTGCTCAACGGCAAGTCCCCGGCCGAGGCCGCCGCGCAGGTCGAGGGCGAGTTCAACAAGCGCCTGGCGCAGGAGCAGTAGGCGCGCGAGCGCACGGACCGGAGCGCGGGGCCGGCCACACGGCGGCCCCGCCCCGGCGTTGAGTACGTCGAGAAGAGAGAGCGCGAGCATGACCGTGCAGACCGAACGGCCGCCCTCCGGGCCGGCGGGCGTCCGCAAGACGGGCGACGGGGGACCCGGCAGGCCGAAACCCCGAGCCGCGTCGCGTGCCGGCGCGCTCGCCCCGTACCTGTTGCTGCTGCCCGCCTGCGTGGTCACCGTGCTGCTGCTCGGCTGGCCGCTGCTGAAGGACGTACTGCTGTCGTTCCAGAACCTCAACATGGCGCAGCTGATCCAGCACGTCACCGAGTGGAACGGCATCGACAACTACAAGGAGGTCCTCACCGGCGAGGACTTCTGGCGGGTCACCCTCCGCTCCATCCTGTTCACGGCGGTCAACGTCGTCCTGACCATGGTCCTGGGCGCGCTGACCGGTCTCCTGCTCGCCCGCCTCGGCAAGCGGATGCGGTTCACCCTGATGATCGGCCTGGTGCTGGCCTGGGCCATGCCCGTGGTGGCCGCCACCACCGTCTACCAGTGGCTGTTCGCCCAGCGCTTCGGCGTCGTCAACTGGGTCCTGGACAGGCTCGGCTGGCACTCCATGGCGGACTACAGCTGGACCAGCAGCCAGATGTCGACGTTCTTCGTCGTCACCCTGCTGATCGTCTGGATGTCCGTCCCGTTCGTCGCGATCAACCTCTACGCGGCGACCACCATCATTCCCGGCGAACTGTACGAGGCCGCCTCCCTCGACGGCGCCGGGGGCTGGCGCAGCTTCACCGCGGTCACGCTGCCGTTCCTGCGGCCGTTCCTCTACGCCACGACGTTCCTGGAGATCATCTGGATCTTCAAGGCGTTCGTCCAGGTCTTCACCTTCAACGGCGGCGGCCCCGACCGGCTCACCGAGATCCTGCCCGTCTACGCCTACGTCGAGGGTGTCGGAAACCAGCACTACGGCATGGGCGCGGCGATCGCCGTCCTGACCATCCTGATCATGCTCGGCCTGACCGCCTACTACCTCAGGATCGTGCTCAAGCAAGAGGAGGACGAGCTGTGAAGCGCTCGCTCTTCGGCCGCCTGTGGCCCAACGTCACGGCCGTCGTCCTGTTCATCGTCTGCGTCTTCCCCGTGTACTGGATGTTCTCCACGGCGTTCAAACCGACCGGCGACATCATCTCGGAGACCCCCGTCTGGTTCCCGACCGACGTCACGTTCGAGCACTTCAGGACCGCGACCGACGCCGACCACTTCTGGACGTACGTCCGCAACTCGCTGACCGTCACCTGCCTGGCCGTTCTCTTCTCGCTGATCATCGCGCTGGCCGGCTCCTTCGCCCTGGCGCGCATGCGGTTCAAGGGGCGGCGCGGCTTCGTCATCGGCTTCATGCTGGCCCAGATGGCGCCCTGGGAGGTCATGGTCATCGCGATCTACATGATCGTGCGGGACGGTTCGATGCTGAACAGCCTGGTGCCGCTCACGGCCTTCTACATGATGATGATCCTCCCTTTCACCATCCTGACGCTGCGGGGCTTCGTCGCCGCCGTGCCGAAGGAGCTGGAGGAGTCGGCGATGGTCGACGGCTGCACCCGCGCCCAGGCGTTCCGCCGGGTCATCCTGCCGCTGCTCGCGCCGGGTCTGATGTCCACCTCCATGTTCGGCTTCATCACCGCGTGGAACGAGTTCCCCCTCGTCCTGGTGCTCAGCAAGGAAGCCGGGGGTGCACAGACCCTGCCGCTGTGGCTGTCCAGCTTCCAGACCCAGTTCGGCAACGACTGGGGCGCGACCATGGCCGCCTCGTCGCTCTTCGCCGTCCCCATCCTGATCCTCTTCGTCTTCCTGCAGCGCAAGGCCGTCAGCGGCCTGACCGCGGGCGCAGTGAAGGGATAACGCCACCCGATGACGACATCCACCACCGGCACCGACACCCTCACCCGCGACGCCCTGGCCGTGCTCCAGCCGGGATTCGCCGGCACCACCGCGCCCGACTGGGTGCGCCGCCGGCTCTCCGAGGGACTCGCCTCCGTCGCCCTCTTCGGACGCAACGTCGCCACCGCCGAACAGGTCACCGCCCTCACCGCGCAACTGCGCGCCGAGCGGGACGACCTGCTCGTGGCCATCGACGAGGAGAGCGGCGACGTCACCCGGCTGGAGGTCCGCACCGGCTCCTCCTTCCCCGGCAACCACGCCCTCGGCGCCGTCGACGACACCGCCCTCACCCGCGGCGTCGCCCGCGAACTGGGCCGCCGGCTCGCCGAGTGCGGCGTCAACTTCAACTGGGCGCCCTCCGCCGACGTCAACGCCAACCCGGACAACCCGGTCATCGGCGTCCGCTCCTTCGGCCGCGACACCGGCCTGGTCGCCCGGCACACCGCCGCCTACGTGGAGGGCCTGCAGTCCACCGGCGTCGCCGCCTGCACCAAGCACTTCCCCGGCCACGGCGACACCAGCGTCGACTCCCACCACGCCGTCCCGCACATCGACCTCGACGCCACCACCCTGAACGAACGCGAACTCCAGCCGTTCCGGGCGGCGATCGCGGCCGGCACCCGCGCCGTCATGAGCGCCCACATCAGGGTCCCGGTCCTCGACCCGGACCGCCCCGCCACCCTCTCCCGCCGCATCCTCACCGGTCTGCTGCGCGGCGAACTCGGCTACCAGGGGCTGATCGTCACCGACGGCATGGAGATGCGTGCCATCTCCGGCACCTACGGCCTCGAACACGGAGTCGTCCTGGCCATCGCGGCCGGCGCCGACGCGATCTGCGTGGGCGGCGGGCTGTGCGACGAGGACACCGTGCAGGGTCTGACGGACGCGCTCGTCGCCGCCGTCCGCTCGGGCGAACTCCCCGAGGAACGGCTCGCCGACGCCGCCGCCCGGGTCCGCGCCCTGGCCGACTGGACCGCCGGGATGCGGCGCTCCCCGGCCCTCGAGGGCGACCGCGAGCCGGAGATCGGCCTCACGGCGGCCCGCCGCGCGGTGACCGTGACCCGCACCGGGCCCGCCGCACCGGTCACCGGGCCGGTGTACGTGGCCACCTTCCACCCCGCCGCCAACATCGCCGTCGGCGACGAGACCCCCTGGGGCGTCGGCGCGGAACTGGAGCGGCTGCTGCCGGGCACCACCACCGGCTCCTTCACCGGCCCCGACGCCGGTGCGCGGGCACTCGAGGCCGCGGCCGGCCGGCGCGTGGTCGCCGTGGTCCGCGACGAGCACCGGCACCCGTGGATGCGTACGGCCCTGGACACCCTGCTCGCGGCCGGGCCGGACACCGTGGTCGTGGAGATGGGCGTACCGCAGTCCGCGCCGCGCGGCGCGCTGCACGTCGCCACGCACGGCGCGGCGCGCGTGTGCGGGACCGCGGCGGCGGAGGCGGTCGTCGCGGGCTGACACGCCGGAAGGCCCCGGCCCTCGGCGATGGTGCGCCGAGGGCCGGGGCCTTCGTGGTGGGGACGGGGCGTGCGGACGGCCGGGTCAGACCGCGGTCGGGGCCTGGGGCTGCCCGGCCGGGGTCTTCCCGGCGGTGTTTTCCGTGTCCAGGGCCTGGGGAGCGCGGACGCCGGCCATGCCCACCACGGTCACGATCGCGGCCACGAGAGCGGCGACGGCGCACACCATGTAGGCGAGGCTGTAGCCGCTGCCCAGGGCGTCGAGGGCGATGCTCCGCGCGGCCGCGCCGGGGGCGTCCGGCGGCAGGCTGTTGATGGCGATCGGACCGGCCGCCTGGCCGATCTCGGTGGCGGCGCCCAGCTGGTCGGGCGGCAGGTCCGCGCCGGCCAGGTTCGAGGAGAAGGTGTCACCCGCACGGCTGAGGGCGACCGCGCCGACGACCACCGGGCCCAGGGCGAAGCCGAGGTCGCGCAGCATGTTGGTGGTGGCGCTGGCCATGCCGGCCAGCCGGCCCGGCACGCTGTTCAGCGCGACGGCCGTGATCGAGCTGACGCCCAGGGCGAAGCCGATACCGATGAGCAGGGTCGGCAGGATGAAGGGGGTCAGGCTCGTGTCGGTGACGTCCAGCCGGGTGCACAGGAACGAACCGACGGCCATCAGGAGGAATCCCGTGGTCAGCAGCCAGTTCGGGGCGACCTTGTGGAGCAACCGGGAGACGACCGGGATCAGGACGAACGCCGGTCCCTGCAGCAGCAGGAACGGAACGGCGACGCGCAGCGGGTCCTGGTGCTGGACGGGGCCGAGCCACATGCTCGTCGCGAAGCAGGCGCCGAGGAAGGCGATCATGCCGATGACGGCGACGATCGATCCCACCGTGAAGGCGCGGTCCTTGAACAGGGTCAGGTTGAGGATCGGGGAGTCCGCCCGGCGCTCGATCAGGACGAAGGCGACCAGGAAGCACGCGCCGACGGCGAACGCACCGATGATGTCCGGCTCGCCCCAGCCCTTCTCGGGTCCCTCCACGGCCGCGTACAGCACCAGGATGAGACCGAGCGCGAAGGTGATCTGGCCGGGGACGTCGAGGCGGCGCCCCTCGGCGGCCTTCGACTCCTTGGCCATGGTCAGGCTGAGCAGCACGCTCGCGAGGGCCAGCGCGACGAGGACCAGGTAGGAGCCCCGCCACGACCCGATCTTGGCGAAGACGCCGCCGATCAGCGGGGAGACCGCCGCGCCGGCGGACAGGAAGCCGCTCCACAGCGCGATGGCGCGGGCCCGTTCCCGGGCGCTGCGGGCCACGTCCGCGATCATGGTGAGCGATCCGGGGAACATGGCACCGGCGCCGAGACCGTTCAGCGCGGCACCGACCCACAGCGTCTGCACGTTGGGCGCGAGGGAGGAGACGATGCTGCCGACGACGACCATCGCCGCACCCGCGGCGATGAGCCGGCGGCGGCCGAACAGGTCGCCGAGGACACCGAAGGTGAACTCGAAGACGACCACGGCGATCATGAAGGCCGCGGTGATCCAGGTCAGCTGGGACCCGTGGGTGCCCAGGTCCTGCTGGAAGAGGCCGTTGAGAGAGGCCGGCAGGGCGTTGGCCAGCTGGGCCACGAACACCGCGCAGCTCGCGGCTGCAAGCGTGCCCGCGTAGCCCGGTCTCCGGGCAGCCCCCGCGGAAGGGCCGGAGGACGTCGTTGTCCCGTTGTTGAGCGTCACTGCGTTCTCCCTGACTGGGATGGTGAGACGGTTCGGCCCCTTGTGGCCGATACCGGTTTGGTGGTGAGCCGCCGTTCAGGGCGTGGGGGAACCGGGTCGGACGGCCCGGACGGGCTTCCGGGGCGCAGTACGTGCGCCGGGAGCCGAACGGGTGGGTGGGTTCGTTCGGCTCCCCTGGGGGCGGGGAACGCCGGGAACCGGTCGGTGGTGCCGTCGAGCACGGCACGCTGCTCGACGCCCGTGAGGCGGGGCGTCGCTGAGGCGGGAGCACGCGGTCGCCGGGTGGCCGGCCCGGTGGCGTCGCGGCCACGGCCCGGGACGGCCGGCGACGTTCAGCCGGCGGGCGGCCGCTCCGGCCGCACTAACGGCCTCCGGCGCGCAACGAAGTACCTCACTCGGGGAGTTCCTCTCTGAACCATGGGCCGAAAAGTGCTGCGGCCTCACATCCGCGACGGGGGAGCTGGAGCGGTGGATACGCCCGTCCGGCCACGGGTGAACGTGGCCCGAAGTGGGGGGAGGAGCGCCGGGTCGGGCTGTAGGAGTGGCGCGGATCAAGCGCGGTGACGGCGAGAATGGCACTTGGCTTTACGTTGCGTCAAGGAAATGTTCGCTATGTATTGGAAATAATCCTGGAGTGAGGACTCCGAGGTCGGGCGCGGTGCCCGGCGCTACGATGAGCGCCATGACCGCCCCCACCGCCGACCCGCTGCCCCTCCCGTCCGACACCCGGGGACGGGGGCACTGACATGGCCGGCCTCCGCGAGGCGCAGAAGCGGATGACCCGCCAGCTTCTGCTGGACTCGGCGCTCGGCCTGTTCCGCGCCAAGGGCTACGCCGCGACGACCGTGGACGACATCGCGGCCGCGGCGGGCACCACACGGGTGACCTTCTACGCGTACTTTCCGTCCCGCAGCGACCTGATGCGGGCGCTCATCGGCGAGTTGAACGAGAAGCTCGAGCGCGTCGACTCGCCCGCCCGCCGCTCCACCGCCCGGCGGCTCGTCGAGGTCGTCCAGGACGGCAGCCGCGAGGCGATCACCGAGTGGCTGTACGACATCTCCGGCCGCTGGGACTCCGTACGGCCCCATCTGGTGGCCGCGTTCGAGGCGGCGGCGGTCGACCCGGATCTGCGCGGACTGGTGAACGCCTGGCTGGACGAGGCCGTCAGCGACGTCGAGGAGGGCCTCCACCGGGCCGGCCGCTTCGCACCGGACAGCCGCCACCTGCGCGGCGTCCTCGTCATCGCCCAGCTCGACCACGTCGCCCGCAACTGGACCCCCGGCCGCTGGAAGGCCGACCGCGAAGCCATGATCGACATCCTCGCGGAGAGCTGGACGGGCCTCCTGAGCGACGGCACCGCACAGTCACCGACACAGACGCAGACGCAGACGCAGTCACCGACGCAGGCGCAGGCGCAGGCACCGGCACCGGACCAGCCCTGACCGTTCGCCCCCGCACGCCACGGACGGACCGGCCGCGGGGCCGCGGGCCGCTCAGGTCATCGTCGCCAGGTCCGTGCCCAGGGCTCGGGCCGCCGCTTGCAGGGTGGCGACCAGGGACTGGAGCTCGTGCGGGTCGTAGCGGATGCCGGGCATGGAGATCGACAGGCCCGCCAGGGTCCTGCCCTCGCGGTCGCGGACCGGGACGCCGACGGCCACCAGGCCGCGCTCGGAGCGGTTCCGGTTCACGGCGAAGCCGCCCTTGAGGACACCCTTCAGCTCCTTGGCCAGCCGGTCGAGATCCGGGCGGTCCTGCGGCCGGTCACGGTAGCGCTCGGGCGCGTACACCTCCGCCAGTTCCTTCTCGCTCAGCTCGGCGAGCAGCAGCAGACCCCCCGTCGTGCGGTGGGCCGGGAAGACCATCCCCTCGCGGGAACCGACCCGCAGCGCCTGGTGGCACTCCACGCTCGCGATGAACCTGGCCGTGTCCCCGGTGCGGATGGTGAGGTTCGTGGTTTCGTTCAGCAGGTCCACCACCCGGTGCAGATGGGGGAGGGCCGCCGTCCGCAACCGTGACACCAGGGAGCGCGAGTGCGTCGCCAGCTCCAGCACAGGACCCGCGTGGTACACGCGCTGCTCGTCGCGTACCGCGAAGTCCCGGTAGACCAGCATGGCCAGCAGCCGGTGCGCGGTCGACCGGGCGACCCCGAGCCGCTCGGCGACCTCGGTGACGGTCAGCGCGCCCTCGAGCTGGAGCATCGTCGCGGCCCGCAGCGCGTGGTCGACGCTCGTGATCGCATACGGCGGCGGCGTCTTGAGGGGCTTGTCCACGGCGAGCCTCCCGGCGTCAACGGTTCTGCTCTCCAGAATTTACATGTTCGTTCTATGGGACAGGGGGATGCTGCTCGCGTGACTACCTCATTCAGCACACCCTCTGCCACGGGCTCCCCCGTCCGCCTGAGTGCCGTCAGCGCCGCGGACCAGCCCGACGTCACCCCGGCGCTCGAGGAGCTGTACCGGGGCTTCGAGAGCGAGCTGCTCGTCCCGCTGTGGACCGAGATCGGCGACCTCATGCCGGCTCACCCGCGCTCCCGTGCCGTCCCGCACCTGTGGCGCTGGGAGAAGCTGCGGGAACTGGCCGCGCAGGCCGGCGAGATCGTCCCGGTCGGCCGGGGCGGCGAGCGGCGCGCCATCGCACTGGCCAACCCCGCCCTCGGCGGACGGCCCTTCGCCACGCCCACCCTGTGGGCGGCCATCCAGTACCTGATGCCCGGCGAGGACGCCCCCGAGCACCGTCACACCCAGCACGCCTTCCGCTTCGTCGTCGAGGGCGAGGGCGTCTGGACGGTCGTCGGCCGCGACCCGGTGGCCATGCGCCGCGGTGACTTCCTCCCGCAGGCCGGCTGGAACATGCACGCCCACCACAACGCCACCTCCCAGCCGATGGCCTGGATCGACGGCCTGGACATCCCGTTCCAGTACACCAGCGAGTCCCAGTTCTTCGAGTTCGGCCGCGACGAGATCAGCGACGCCGAGCGGATCACCCCCGACCGGTCCCGCTCCGAGCGCCTCTGGGGACACCCGGGGCTGCGCCCCGTCGCCGCCACCGCGGACGCCCCCGGCACGCCCCTCCTCGCGTACCGCTGGGAGCACACCGACCGCGCGCTCACCGACCAGCTCGCGCTGGAGAAGGAGGGCTTCGGCGGCACCGTCGAGCCCGGCCACGCCGCCGTCCGGTTCACCGACCCGTCCAACGGCACCGACGTGCTGCCCACCATCCGCGCCGAGGTGCACCGCGTGGTGCGCGGCGCCGAGACCGCCCCGGTGCGCGAGACCGGCTCGTCCGTCTACCAGGTCTTCGACGGCTCCGGCACCGTCACCGTCGGCGACACCTCCTGGTCCGTGACCCGCGGCGACCTGTTCGTCGTCCCGTCCTGGCAGCCGCTCTCCGTGCGCTCCGAGGCCGGCTCCACCGACTCCGACTCGGGCGCCCTGGACCTCTTCCGGTTCAGCGACTCCCCGATCTTCGAAGCCCTCCGGCTCGACCGTACCCACGTGGAAGGAACCACCCGCTCATGAAGCTCGCCACCCTCCGTACCGACGGCACCACGAAGGCCGTCCGGCTCGACGGTGACGTCCTGGTCGACCTCGGGTTCCCCGACGTGGGCACCCTCCTCGCGCAGGACGACTGGGCGGAGCTCGCCGCCGCCCCCGCCGCCGCTGACGCCACGACGTACCCCGCCGAGGGCGCCGACCTCGCCCCCGTGGTCCCGCAGCCGTCCAAGGTCGTCTGCGTCGGCCTGAACTACCGCAACCACATCCAGGAGATGGGCCGGGACCTGCCCGAACACCCCACCCTGTTCGCGAAGTTCGCCGACTCCCTGATCGGCGCGACGGACGACATCGTCCGCCCCGAGGAGACCGAGCAGTTCGACTGGGAGGTCGAACTCGCCGTCGTCGTCGGCAAGCAGGTCCGCCGGGCCAAGGGCGAGCAGGCCGAGCAGGCCATCGCCGGCTTCACCGTGCTGAACGACATCACCACGCGCGACTGGCAGTTCCGCACCCGCGAGTGGCTCCAGGGCAAGACCTGGGACTCCACCACCCCCGTCGGCCCGTACCTGGTGACCCCCGACGAGCTGCCCGGCGGCGTCCGCCCCGCGCTCGACGTCAAGCTCACCGTGGACGGCGAGGTCATGCAGTCCGACAACACCGGTGACCTGCTCTTCGACCCGGTCGCCCTGGTCGAGTACGTCTCCACGATCATCCGCCTCAACCCCGGCGACATCATCGCCACCGGCACCCCCGGCGGCGTCGGTCACGCCCGCAAGCCCGGCCGCTACCTGCTCGGCGGCGAGACCGTGGTCACCGAGATCCAGGGCATCGGGCGCCTGGAGAACAAGGTCGTCGAGGAGAAGCAGGCCTGATGTCCCGCTCGTTCGACGACGCCCGCCGCTGGGCGGAGCTCGGCACGAACCTGGTGATCGAGGCCGCCGCCGACTTCGACGACCAGGCCTACGACGCGCCCAGCGCCCTGCCCGGCTGGCAGCGCCGTCAGCTCGTCGCCCACGTCGCCGCCAACGCGGACGCCCTCGGCAACCTCGTGCACTGGGCGGCGACCGGCGAAGAGACCCCGATGTACGCGTCCCCCGAGGAACGGGCCGCCGGCATCGAACGCGGCCTCGGCATGCCGGCCGCCGAACTGACCGGGTGGCTGCGCCGCTCCGCCGCCGAGCTGGCCGCTTCCACGGCCGGACTCGGCGACGGCCAGTGGCAGCACCCGGTCGTGACGGCACAGGGCCGCACGGTGCCCGCCACCGAGCTGCCCTGGATGCGCTCCCGCGAGGTGTGCGTCCACGCCGTCGACCTGGACGCCGGCATCACCTTCGCCGACCTGCCGGCCGATTTCCTCGGCGCCCTCTGCGACGACGTCATCGCCAAGCGCGCCAAGGCCCCCGGCCCGGCACTGCGCCTGACGGAGACCGACACCGGAGAGGTCCGGGAACTTCCCGGCGAAGGCGAGCCGACCGTGCTCACCGGCCCGCTCGCCGAGATCACGGCCTACCTCACCGGGCGTCGGCACGCCCTCACCGCCCCCGACGGCGCCCCGGCACCCACCCTGGGCCCCTGGCTCTGACCCACCGGGCCGGCCCCCCACCGGCTCAGACAGGAAGATCACGATGACCCCAGCGACCCCTCCCACCGAAGGCCGACCCGACATCATCATCGTCGGCGGTGGCATCGGTGGCCTCAGCACCGCCTTCGCCCTCGCCCGGGAGGGGCTGCGCATCCGCGTTCTCGAACGAGCCCCGGAGTTCGGAGAGGTCGGCGCCGGCCTCCAGATCGCGCCCAACTGCACCCGCATCCTCGACGAGTACGGCCTGCTCGACGAGGCCAAGGAACTCGGCGTGGTCCCCGAGAACATGGTCATGCGCGACGCGCTCGACTCCCGCGAGCTGGTCCGCCTCGACCTGGGCGACCTCGAGCGCCGCTACGGCTTCCCGTACATGGTCATCCACCGCAGCGACCTGCACGGCCTCTTCCTGAAGGCCTGCCGGGAGGCCGGCGTGGACCTGGTCACCGACCAGACGGTCGTCGACTACGAGAACACCGACGGTGGCGCCCGCATCACCCTGGCCGACGGCCACACCGAGGAGGCGCCGCTCGTCATCGCCGCCGACGGCCTGCGCTCCGTGGCCCGGCAGAAGCTGATCGGCGACGACGTGGTCAGCTCCGACTACGTGGCCTACCGGGCGGCCGTCCCGATCGAGCAGGTCCGGGACAACGGCATCGCCGAGAAGGACGTCACCGTCTACGTCGGACCCCGCTGCCACTTCGTCCAGTACGCGCTGCGCGGCGGCGACATGTTCAACCAGGTCGCCGTGTTCCAGTCGCCCAAGGCCCTCGCCGGGCAGGAGGACTGGGGCACCCCCGACGAACTCGACGCGGCCTTCGAGGGCGCCTGCGAGACCGTGGGCAAGGGCATCCCGTTGATGTGGCGGGACCGCTGGTGGCAGATGATGGACCGCGACCCGATCGACACCTGGGTGCACGGCCGCATCGTCCTCCTCGGCGACGCCGCCCACCCGCCGCTGCAGTACATGGCCCAGGGCGCGATCATGGCCATCGAGGACGGCTGGGTCCTGGCCCGGCACGTCTCCCGGCTGCGCGCCGAGGGCGCCGCCCCGTCGGCCGTCGACTGGGACGCCGCACTGGCCGCGTACGAGGCGGTCCGCGTCGAGCACTGCCGCCGGATCCTGACGACCGCCCGCGCCTGGGGCGAGCTGTGGCACCTCGACGGCACGGAGCGGCTGCAGCGCAACGCGATCATGCGGGGCGTCGACCCCGCCGAGTACGCCTTCACCGACTGGGTGTACGGGCCCACCGCGCTGTTCCCGGACGAGGAACCGCCCATGTTCCGGCCCATCCCGCTCGCCTCGGCCCGCATCGAGGAGAGCGAGGCGGCGGCCCCCGACGCCGCGCTCGCCGGCGGCACGGCCCGCTGACGACGGCCTTCGCCGCGACCGCCGGTGAGGCGGTCGCGCAGGCGGCCGGCGGATCAGGGCCGGTCCGGCGGGTCATGCCGGAGGCGCCGGGGTCGGCACGCCCTCCCCGAGCGGCTTCGAGCAGGGGTGCCCCCAGCGGCGTTGTCGTCGGTCACCGACTCCCCCGTTCGACTTCGTTCGAGCGGGGGATCCCCATGCGCGGGAGGGGCCCCCATGCGGGGGAGGGCCCCCTGGCGCTTATACACATCT
>NZ_LIQT01000124.1 GCF_001418415.1 Streptomyces hirsutus | reverse complement strand
GACTGGTCGACCAGTCCGTCCAGGTATTCGTAGCCCGCGTCGGCGAGTTCGTACATCGCGGGCGGCGGGATGTCGATGCGCTGGCCGATCTCGGCGAGCCGCCGCCAGGCCATGCGGACACCGAGCCGGTAGATCGCCTGGAGCGAGTCCAGTGACCGTCCGTGCAGGCCCTCACCGCGCCCGAAGTCGTGGAAGAGGCCGGGCGGCACCGTGGGAGGGCCCGCCACATGGTCGGCGTGCTCCAGATGCTGCACGAACACCTCGATGGCGCGGCGGATACCGACGAGAGCCATCGGTTCGCCCGAGTCGTCGAGCACGACGGGGAGTTCGGGGTACTCGCGCTGGATCTCCCCCATGATCTCCTCGGCGAGTCCGGGCGCCTCGGCCATGGCCGTCTCGGCGAACCTGTGCACCTGGGAGCGTGGTACGTCCTGCCAGGCGGACCGGGCCGTGACGGTTCTGGACGCCGCCACCGGTCAGCTCCCCTGCCCCGCGTGCTCGTAGGTGATCAACGGCGTGTTCGGCTGCTCGGGGGTGGCATCGAGCAGCGCGACCACGCCGAGGGCGGCGCCTACGGCGAGGGCCGAGGCGAGCACGACCGTCAGCGCGGCGGCAAGCAGTCTGGACATTTCAGGGTCAGCCTCTCTGTTCGGAGGATTTCCCCACCCCCGAAAGTACGTTCCGCCATCCCTGTTCGTCGTCCCCCAGTGTCGAGTGTGCATTGACACTGCGTCAAGGGGCGTTTACGGTTCCCGGCCCAGAGGGAGTTCGGTCCCGGCCCGCAGGGGGTGCCGGATGGCTCCGCCCCTCCCCCATGCGCGTTTCCCCTCTACGGATCCGGCCTGTCCGCGTCGATCCGTCCCAAGCCTCTGGAGTGCCCGGATGCGCCGTACAGCCTCCCCCTTTTCCCTGGTCATGCTCGGTTTCGGAACGTTTCTGCTGGTGCTGGCCCCCCTGCTGGCGTGGTACGTCCAGCCACGCGCCGCCGTGAACCCGGTCGACATCGACACCACCGCCGTCTACACCGGCCGGGGCAGCGTGTTCGACCTCGACCGGGTCGAGACCGTGTCGGGCCAGGCGATCACCGTCACCCAGCGGGTGCGCGGGAACGTCGAGGCCAGCGCGGACAGCGGGAACGCCGCCGTGTGGGACGTGATCACCACGGTGGACACCGACAAGTCGCTGCCGGCCGCCGATCCGCACGACGCGCTGGACTTCGCACCGCACCGCTGGGTGCTGGACCGGCAGACCACGAAGCCGGTCCGCTGCTGCGAGGCCGAGCCCCGCATCGAGGGTGAGGCGTACCTCAAGTTCCCCTTCGACGTGCAGAAACGCTCCTACCAGTGGTGGGACAACACCCTCGGCGACACGGTCGTGATGCGCTACCGGGGCACCGAGAAGGTCCAGGGGTACACGGGCTACCGGTTCACCGCCTCGGTGCCGGCGACGAAGACCGGTACCCGGCTGGTGCCGGGCAGCCTCGTGGACCAGCCGGACCGGCCGCAGGTGCTGGCCGAGGAGTGGTACTCCAACCACGGGCTCGAGCTGGTCGTGGACCAGGCCACCGGCCGGGTGGTCTACGCGCAGACCGGCCCCCGGCGCACACTGCGGGCGCCGGGCGGGGAGGAGGACGCGGCGGTGCTGCTGGACGCGGAGAAGCTCGCGTTCACGACCGCGACGCAGAAGGAGGCCGTGCGGCAGGCGAAGCGTGACAGCGGGCAACTGCGCATGGTGGGCGAGACCGTTCCGGTCGGCGCGGCCTTGGCGGGATTCGTGCTCGCGGTGACCGGTGGGGTTCTGGTGGCCCGTGGACGGAAGGAAGAAGAGCGTCCCGGTTTGCCCGGTACTGCTCAGTAAATACTCACGAAACTAAGTGACTTTCGAGTCACCCGGGCCCGAAATTGTCATCCCGGTGAGTAGCCCTGGGGGACGTCTGGGCGAAAACTGTCCATCCCCACCCCGTACACAAGCCATTCACCGTGCACGCCCAGGGAGAGCCCGAGCGCTCTCCCGAAGCGTGCGCGTCCCGATCGACGTCATCCCGTCCGTCCGAAAACCATCCGTCCCGCACCACCGCGTTCCGCACCACCACCACGTTCCGCACCCCCTGCGCCTCGTGACACTCCCTGCACCTCAACCTCAGACACTCCCCGCGCTTCGCAACGCGGTCCGCGCTTCGAACACCCCAGCCCCATCCGCACGTGTCCCGCGTACCCCACGCATGACCTCAAGACGAGTTGGAGCACCGATGCCCCAGCACGTACCGTCCTCCTCGCTGCGCACGCCGCTCCCCAGCGTGCCGCAGCCACCTCCGGCGGTGCCTGCCAACCCCCGCCGGATCGTCTTCCTCGCCCACCGCGACCTGGACAATCCCTCGGCCGGCGGCTCCGAACTGCTGGTCGACCGGCTGGCCGACGGCCTGACCCGTATGGGCCATCAGGTCACCCTGCTGTGCGGAGGACCGGCCTCTCCCAGGCTCTCGGCGGCGCCCGAGCGGGGCGGCACCCCCGTCCGCGGCTACCGCGTGGTGTCGGCGGGCGGCGCCTACAGTCACTTTCTGCGGGCCCGTTCCACCTTCGCCCGCCAGGTCGGCGACTGCGACCTGCTGGTCGAGGTCTGCAACGGCATGCCGTACCTGGCGCCGATGTGGCACCGCGGGCCGACGCTGTGCCTGGTCAACCATGTGCACACCGATCTGTGGGGAATGCGCTTCGGCGGTCCGCTGGCTCCGGCCGCACGGATCGGACGCAGGCTCGAGCACTGGGCGCTGACCGGCGCCCGGCAGCACGGGCTGCTGGTCGCCGTCTCCCCGTCGACCGCGAACGCGCTGCACGGAATCGGCGTACCGCGCGAGCGGATCAGGGTCGTGCACAACGGTGTGGAGGAACCCGGTCCGCGGACCGGGCGGTCCCCGGAGCCGCTGTTCGTGGCGGTGGGCCGGCTCGTCGAGTACAAGCGGATCGATCTGCTGCTCAGGCTGTGGGAACGGGTGCGGCCGGTCACCGGCGGCCGGCTGGTGATCGTCGGCGACGGCCCCGAGCGGGAGCGTCTCGAACGCCTCGCGGGTCCCGGTGTCGAGTTCACCGGTCACGTCTCCGAGGAGGAGAAGCACCGGCTGCTGTGCGCGGCCTGGCTGCTGCTGCACCCCTCCGCCGTGGAGGGGTGGGGCCTGGTCGTCACGGAGGCGGCCACCCGCGGGACCCCGACCGTCGCCTTCGACGTGCCGGGGCTCAGGGACTCCGTGGTGGACGGTGAGACCGGCGTGCTGGCGCCCGGCGAGTCCTCGTTCGCGGCGGCCTGGTGCACGCTCGCCCTGTCCGGCGCCCGCCGGGAACTGATGGGCGAGACGGCCAGGGACCACGCCGCCCGGTTCCGCTGGGACCGCACGGTGCGGCGGTTCCGCGCGGTGGCGGCGGAGGCGGTGCGGAGTCACCGGCCATGAGCGGCAGACGTATGACTGACAGGGGCATGACCGAAACAGGACCGGGTGGCAGAGGTATGGGCGGCAGAGGCAGGAGCGGCGGCGCGCCGAAGGATCCCTCCCCGCGCCGTTCACTCGCCCTCTTCCGCGCCTTCCTGCGTGAGCAGGAGGACCCCGACGCCTGTTACGCGCTGCTCGCCCGGGACGCCGCCGACCAGGTCGAGGCGTACGGCGGGCCCGTCGCGGGCCGCGTCGTGGTCGACGTCGGCGGCGGCAGCGGGCACTTCACCGAGGAGTTCCGCCGCCGCGGTGCGGACGCCTTCCTGTTCGAGCCGGACGTGCGCGAGCTGGCCGAGAAGCCTCCCGAGGGCACCGTGGTCGCGGACGGCTACCTGCTTCCCCTGTGCGACGGGGCCGCGGACGTCACGTTCTCGTCCAACGTCCTGGAGCACGTGGCCGATCCGCAGACCTTCCTCAGCGAGCTGGCCCGGGTGACCACACCGGGCGGACTCATCTATGTGTCGTTCACCAACTGGTTTTCGCCGTGGGGCGGGCACGAATGGGCCCCGTGGCACTATCTCGGCGCCGAGCGGGCCCGTGCCCGCTACCGGCGCCGAACCGGCAGGCCCGCCAAGCACACGCTCGGCGAGAACCTCTTCCCGGTACACATCGGTACCACCCTGCGGCAGGTACGGGGCCGCGCCGACGTACGCATCGTCTCGGCGCGCTCCCGTTACTGGCCGTTCCTCACCGAGACCGTGGTCAAGGTGCCCGGTCTGCGTGAGTTCGCGACGTGGAATCTCCTTCTCATCCTCCGGCGGTGTCCCGAATGACGACCACGGTCCAGGCTCCCCCTCCGGCAGCCGTCCCCCGTACCGCGACCGCCGCGGGCCCACCCCAGGGTCCGCGGTCGCGGCGCTGGCTGCTGGGCTTCTGGGCGGTGATGTTCGTCCTGCTCCTGGCGGTACAGCCGGGGCGGCAGACGTTCGACACCAAACTGGGTGTCACCGTCGACCCGGGGCGGTTCCTCGCCGACCTCGGCCAGCTCTGGCAGGACCAGGGGTCGTTCGGCGGGGTCAACAACCAGTACGTCGGCTACCTGTGGCCGATGCTGCCGTTCTACTGGCTGTGCGACCTGGTGCAGCTCCCGGTGTGGCTGGCCGAGCGGCTGTGGTTCTCGCTGATCGTGTCCGTCGCCTTCTGGGGCGCGCTGCGTCTCGCGGAGCGGCTGCGCGTGGGCAACGGGACCTCCCGGCTGCTCGCGGCGACGGCGTACGCGCTGTGGCCGCTGTTCACGACGGTGATCGGCTCGACGTCGGCCGCCGCCCTGCCGGGCGCGCTGCTGCCGTGGGTGCTGCTGCCGCTGACGAACGAGCGGTACACGGCCCGGGTCGCGGCGTTGCGTTCGGCCCTGCTCGTCCCGTTCATGGGCGGGGTCAACGCGGCCTCGACGCTGGCGTCGCTGCTGCCTGTGGGCCTGTATCTGCTGTCCCGGCCGCCGGGACCGCGCCGGTGGAAGCTGATCGCCTGGTGGGCGCCCGCGGTCGCGGTGGCGACCGCCTGGTGGTGGATCCCGCTGCTGCTGCTCGGCGTGTACGGCGAGAACTTCCTGCCCTACGTCGAGACCGCGCAGACCACGACGGACACCATGGCGGCCACCGAGGCGCTGCGCGGGGCCGGCAACTGGGTGGGCTACCTGCACTTCGGTGAGGCGTGGCTGCCCGCGGGCTGGACGGTCGCCTCCTCGGTGCTGGTGATCGTCTGCTCGGCGCTCGCGGCCGGTCTGGGCCTGGCGGGTCTGGCCCGGCGGGACCTGCCGGAGCGGCGCTGGCTGGTGCTGACCGTGCTGGTGACGGTGCTGGTGCTGCTCGCCGGCTACGGCGGCGCGTTCGGCGGCCCGTTCCACTCGGTGGTGCAGGGCTGGCTGGACGGCTGGCTGTCGCCGTTCCGCAACATCTACAAGTTCCAGACGGGCCTGGCGCTCGCCCTGGTCCTGGGCCTGGCCCACCTGGTCGCCGTGGCCGCGCGCTCGCGGACGGCCGACACGGCGAGCGGGGCCGGGCGACGCGTGCGGGGCAGGCGTCTCACACCCCTGGTCGCCGCGGTGCTGATCCTGCCGGGGCTGGCCTGGCCGTATCTCAACGGGTCGATCCTCAACCCCGGTTCGTTCCAGGAGATCCCCAAGTACTGGCAGGCCACGGCCGACTGGCTGGAGGAGAACTCCCCCGACTCCCGGGCCCTCGTCGTACCGGCGACCGCGCACGGCATCCACACCTGGGGCTCGACCATCGACCAGCCGCTCGACGTGGTCGCCGACTCCCTCTGGGCACAGCGCGACTACGTGCCGTTCGGCACCCCGGGCAACCGGCGGGCCATGGACGCGGTCGAGCAGGCCCTGCTGACCGGCGCCGAGGTGCCGGGTCTGGCCGACTACCTGAGCCGGGCGGGCGTCTTCTACGTCGTCGTCCGCAACGACCTCGACCCCGACCAGATCGGGCAGGTGCCGACCACCACGGTCAAGCGCACGCTGGCGCAGTCCGGGTACGAGCGGGTCACCGGGCTCGGTCCGGTGTCGACCGGCGGAGTGATCGCGAACGGCACCCCGCTCCAGGTCGAGGGGCTGTACCCGCAGCAGCGGGCGGTGGAGATCTACCGTCCGACCGGGGCGGACGTCCGGCGTCCGGGGCAGGCCTCGCTGGCCCCGATCGCCGACACCGCCGTGGTCTCCGGCGGCCCGGAGGCGCTGCTGCCGCTGGCCGGCGAGCTGCGCGGCCGGCCGACGGTGCTGACCGGTGACGGCCACCCGGGGCTCGGCACCCCGCCGGTGCAGGTGACCGGCGACGGGATGCGGTACGCGGACACCCGGTTCGGCCTGGTCAACTCCAACACGTCGTACACGTACACCCGCGGCGAGCGCAACGCGCCCGACTCCGTGCAGGGCGCGGGCGAGCGACCGCACCAGATCCTCCCCAAGGAGGGCCTGGACCACCAGACGGTGGCCGAACTGCGAGGCGCCCGTTCGGTGTCGGCGTCCTCGTACGGCAACTGGCTGTTCCACCTGCCGCAGTACGACCCGGTGAACGCCTTCGACGGCAGCCCGGACACGGCCTGGGCGGAGGGATCGGCCGGATCGCCCGACGGGCAGTGGCTGCGGATCGCCTTCGACGACAGCTACGACATGCCGGACTCCCTCGGCCTCACCCCGCTCCCGCAGGACAGTGTGCGGGCGGCGGCGACCAAGGTGCGGGTGGAGACGGAGCGGGGTTCCGAGACCAGCTTCCTCCAGGCGAACGGCACCAAGCAGGACGTCAAGGCGCCCGAGGGCGCGACGCGCTGGATGAAGCTGACGATCGTCGACTCGGTGTCCGGGCACTCCGGCCTGGGCGGCGCGGGCTTCTCCGAGATCGACCTGCCGGACGTGCGGGTGACCCGGATGCTGCGGCTGCCCACGGACTCGGAGGACTCGACGGCGGCGGCCCAGGTCGTCTCGCTGCACCGCGCCGCCGACCCGACCGGACTGTCGCCCACGGGTACGGAGAACGGACTGCACCGCACGTTCGCCACGGGCACGGCGGGCACGTACGAGGTCGCGGCGAGCGCGGTGGCCGTGCCGGGCGAGGGACTGGACCGGCTGCTGTACGAGGTGGCACCCGAGCAGCAGGCCCGGATCACCGCCACCGCCGACTCCACCGCGCGCCTCGGCGCCGGCCTGTCGGCGCGCAACCTCACCGACGGTGACCTGACCACCTCCTGGATCGCGGGCGACAAGCCGGTCGTCCATCTGAGCTGGGACGGCAAGCAGCCGGTCGGCGAGGTCGTGCTGGCGGCCGCGGGCGGCCTGTCCACCCGGCCGACCGAGGTGCACATCGGCTCCCCGGACGGCGCGGCGATCGCGGGCGTCGACGACAACGGCATGGTCCGCTTCCCGGCGATCACCACGGACCGGCTCGACATCACGATCACCCGCACCGCACCGCTCACCCTGCACAACCCCGTCGTCGGCGAGGACCTGGACCTGCCGGTGGGTCTGACGGAGGTCTACGTTCCGGCACTCGACGAGTACCGCACCCCGCAGCCGTCCGCCGAACGGGAGTTCACCCTGGCGTGCGGCAAGGGACCGGTGCTGGCCGTCGACGGCCGGCTGCACGAGACCAGCGTCAAGGGGACGGTGGGCGACCTGGTGGAGCGGCGTCCGGTGGACGTGACGCTCTGCCAGGAGGGCCGGGAGGAGACGGCCCTGGAGCTGTCGGCCGGAGACCACCGGGTCGAGGCCGGTGACGAGGGACCGCTCACCGTGACCGCCCTGACCCTGACCCGCGGCACCGTGCCGGACGTCTCGGCGGCCGAGCGCGAGCTGGAGGTCCGGGACTGGCTGGGCGACCGGCGCGAGCTGACGGTCGGTTCGGGCGCCGCCTCGTACCTCACGACGTACGAGAACTACAACAAGGGCTGGACCGCCACCCTGAACGGCGAGGAACTGACGCCGCTGCGGCTGGACGGCTGGCAGCAGGGCTGGCGGATCCCGGCGGGCGAGAGCGGCACCGTGAAGCTGTCCTACGGTCCCGCCACCACGTACGACGCCGGGCTGATCGGCAGCGGCGTCGGGATCGCGGTGCTGATCGGGCTGGCCCTGTGGCGCCGGAAGGCCGAGAACCCCGACGCCCCGCAGCCCGCGCCGGCGGCGCCCGGACTGTGGCTGGGCGCGGTGGCGCTGACGCTGGTCGGTGTGGTGATCGCGGGCTGGTGGGCGCTGCTGGTCCCGGCACTGGCGCTGCTCGCGTGGCGCAGGGCCGCCCTGCTGGTCCCGGTGGCGCTGGCCGCCCTCGCGGGAGCGGGGATCGTGGCGGCCTTCGGGGCCGGGGAGCCGGCGGGCGCGGGCGAGGGCGCCTTCGGGCACCTGGCCCAGCTGCTGGCGCTGATCGGCCTGTTCGCCGCGCTGGTGAGCCTCGGTGGTCCGGATTCCGGGCGCACGGTCCGGGAGGACGGCTGGGGAACCGGCCGGGCGGACGGGACCGGGGCGGACGAGCACGGGACCGGGGCCGACGGCGGTCCGGGGTACGGCACGGCGCGGTACGACACGGCCGCGCCGCCCCCGGTGCCGCCCCACGTGCCGGCGCACTCGGCGCCGCCCGGCCCGGAGAAGCCCACGCGGCCGCTTCCCCGCGTACGGGAAACGGGTGACGCGGACGGCACGGCGGGCGACGGGCCGGCGGGAAGGGGCACGACCGGATGACCGCTCCCCTGCGCATCCCGTTCCCCGTGGTGGACGAGGTGTCCCGGCACTGCGTCCAGGACGAGGAACCGGAGACGGTGCTCATCGAGGTGCACCTCCCCGGGGAACTGGATGCCGGCCGTCTGCGCAAGGCGTTCCTGGAGGCGCTGCGCCGGCACCCGCGCGTCCTCATGCGCGAGGCCCCCGGCCCCTGGTACCGGCGCCGCTACGAGTGGGAACTGACCGACGAGCCCGATGTGGAGGCGGTGGGCTTTCCGCCTCCGGGTCCCGGCTCCCTGCGGGACGCCCGGAGCCGGGCCATGGCCGTGGCGCCCCCGCTCACGGCGTCCCCGCCGATCCGCCTCGAGGTGGTGACCGCCCCGGGTGACACCGAGTCCGGGGCGGTCACCACCTCGA
>NZ_LIQT01000123.1 GCF_001418415.1 Streptomyces hirsutus | reverse complement strand
CTTCGGGGCATGACCACCCCCGCCTTCACTCTCCGCTTCTCCCCCACCCCACGCGGCGCCCGGCTCGCCCGGCGCCTCGCCTCCCAACAGACGGACGCCTGGGGCTGGCCCTACGGCAGCCCGGTGCACGACACCGTCGAGCTGGTCGTCGCCGAACTGGCCGCCAACGCCGTCACCCACGGCCGGGTCCCCGGCAGGGACGCCGAGCTGCGGCTCAGCAGGAACGCGGACGGGACCCGGCTGCGCGTGGAGGTGAGCGACGTGCGCGGAGAGCGGCTGCCCGTCCCCGCGTCGGACGGCGGGCCGCTCGCGGAGGGCGGCCGGGGCCTCGCCCTCGTCGCGGCGCTGGCCGAGGAGTGGGGCGTCGCCGAGCGGCCGGGAGGCCCGGGCAAGACCGTATGGGCGGTGGTTTCCTGCGCCGGTCCGCAACCGGTAGGCCCGACCGGCGGCGCGTTGGACGGACTCGCCTCCGTGCCTGGGCGGGCGGGCCAGGGTGTGCGGCAGCCAGGGTGGGACAGCCCTGCGCGGGACGCGGTCCGATGACATCCGGGCCGGCGCCTGCACGGGCGGGTCCCTCAGGAGGAAGCCGAAGCGGGGAGCTTCGTATCCGGCGTCCGCGATGACGAGAATCTCGTACGAGGACGCGGAGAGGGGCTGATGAACCATCACCTCACGTGTCCCGAACGCCTGCGGAGTCGTTCTCCTACGACAACGTCCTGGTGACCACGGACGCCGCTTCCTCGATCAGCTTGTTGTCGTAGTCGGCGTCTTCCGTACCGCGATTCGACATGATCGCCATGACGATGGGCGCGGCGTCGGGTGGCCACACCACGGCGATGTCGTTGCGGACGCCGTAGACACCGCCTCCGCCGGTCTTGTCGCCGACCACCCAGCCGTGGGGGACGCCCGCCCTGATGAGTTCGTCGCCGGTGGTGTTGGTCCGCAGCCACTTCGTGAGCTGTGCGCGTTCCTTCCTGCCCAGCATGTCTCCGAGAACGAACGCCCTCAGGTCGCCGGCCCACGCGCGGGGTGTGGTGGTGTCCCGCGTGGCGCCCGGGGCCCATTGGTTCAGTTCCGGCTCGCGGCGCTCCACCCGGGTAGCGGTGTCGCCCACCTCTTCGAGAGCGGATGCCAGACCCTTCGGCCCACCGAGCGCGTCGAACAGGAGGTTGGCCGCGGTGTTGTCGCTGTGGCGGACGGCGGCGTCACACAGCTCACGCAGAGTCATCCCGGTATCGACGTGCTTCTCGGTCACGGGAGAGTGGGCAATCAGATCGTCCCTGGAATACGTGATCACCTCGTCCATGCCGCTCAGGGAGTACTTGCGCAGGACGGCAGCGGCGGCGAACGCCTTGAACGTGGAGGCGTAGGCGAACCGCTCGTTGTCGTTGTAGGCCACTTCCCGCCCGTTATCGGTGTCGACCGCGTAGACCCCCAGCCGTGCGCCGTACGTACGCTCCAGTTCCTTGAAGTCGCCGGCGGGCGGTTTCGCGGCCGGAGACTGCCGCGTCGTCGTGGCAGACGGAGCCGGTGAAGTCGGAGTACCGCCGGAGCCGCAAGCCACGAGCGGGAGGACGGCGAGCGCGGCGAACCCGCCCAGAACGGCACGCCGTGCACGTGTGTACTGCATGTTCGAACCTCCGGGTGATCCCGTGGGCAGAGCGCGGAGAGATACGGAGAGATGCGGAGAGAAAGGGCGAAGGGCATGCCCTCGACGTGGGCAAGCGGCGGATCCTTTCGGACAAGGCTCCGCTCTGTCTTCCACCGTCAGCGCCGGAGCCGCGGAGGCAGCTCCACCCAGCGGCGTGGGCTGCGGAGTCCGGCCGCGTCCCGGCCGTCGTCGATGCTCAGGCCGGCCGCGGCACACGCGTAGGCCATGATGTCGGCGCCGTGGGGGAACGCGTGCTTGCGCTGCCAGAAGCGGAAGGTCCAGAAGGCGGCCGGGTCCGACGCGTGCGGCCACAGGCCGATCTCCTCGGACTCGACGACTTCGCCGTCCCGGGCCAGGGTGCCGAAAGTGCCGCCCTTCGGGTTGAAGTACACCCCGTAGGCGGCGGTGCCCGCCGATATCGCCTTCAGCACGGTGTCGTCGCTCGGCATGTACCCGTTCTGCGTGATCACACAGCCACCCGGGGCGCCGTCCACGCCCAGGACGCCCACGTAATGCAGGGACACGTCGTAGTCCGTCGGATCGAAGGGCGCGTCGTCGAGTGCCTGCCTCGGGCACCCTGCGGGGTCGGCACCGAGCCGCCGGATCACCTCGTCCTCGCTCAGGCCCCGTACGAAGCAGATGCCGAGCCCTTCGGTCCACAACTGCTCCTCGCCGAAGGCCGCGATGAGCGCGTCCGCCCTCTGCTGGGCGGCGACCTCCTCGGCGGGCAGCTCCACCGCTCCCGGCAGCTCACGCACCAGAGGTGCGAGCGGTGTGGTCGACAACAGCCGGCCGGGTGACCAGGGTCCCGACTGCGGTGTCCACACATCCGCCCCGGCGTCGATCAGGGCACGGACGGTGCCCTCGTCCACGTTCTGAGCGGCGTACCACAGGGGGGTGTGCTCGTCGTCGTCGCGTGCGTCGACGTCGACGGACGCGTCCCCGTCCCCATCCCCGTCCCCGTCGTGCGTCAGGAGCGCCGTCACCGCTTCCGCCGTTCCCCGCTCCGCCGCCAGGTGCAGCGGGGTGGTGCCGGGCCGTCCGGCGACGGCGGCCGGAGGCGCGCCTCCGGCGAGCCGGGCCCGGATCAGATCCGCGTCTCCCCAGTCCCGGTAGCCCATCCGCTGCCAGTCCGCCCGCGGGACGTAGCGCTGCCGTGCCTCCTCCTCACGACGCAGCGCCTCCAGCTGATACCGGGTCAGGGGTGGTGCCAGGAACGTCGGCGGCCCGCTCATCTCCATCGTGGCGAAAGCACCCGACTGCTGCGCCGATTCCGGCGGGTCGAGGTCCGGCCACACCTCGAGCGCCCGGCTCGACGCGGTACGCAGCGCCGCCACGTCGACGGCGGTGCGGGTCTCGGGCACGGACTCGTCCGGCCACTCGACCACCAGCTCCGCCTCCCCGAGGGGCGGGAGTTCCGCCAGATACAGGTCGACGTCGGTCTTGAACAGGGACCTGTGGGAGTGGTGCAGACCCGGATCGAGCGGAATGAGCCCGACCGCCTGCTCCGTCGTCGCCACGCTCGCCTGCCCCTGCGGCCCGGTGAAGGGGATTCTCCGCGACACCTTCCCGTCCAGCGAGGTCACGCGACGGCCGTCGGAGAACCGCAGACCCACCCGGAGCCCGGACTGCCGCCCCGCGTCCGCGCCCTGCCGGCGGACGCTGCGGAAGACCGCCAGATGCAAGGTGACCGACTGCGGCCACACAGACCATCCCGTCAGCAGCACCCTGGTTTCGGGACCGGCGCCCACGACCTCCAGCTGCGGCACCCACACGGGTGCGAACCGGTCGACGGGCGGCGCATACCGCCCCTCGTCCTCATCCGGCGGTCGTAAGCTCACCCACACGTCCCGCTCGGCGGACGGTTCCTCCGGAAGCACAAGATCGTCGAAGAATCCCATGCGCCGAGCGTGGCACAGGCCACTGACAGCGAGGGCAAGCACGGGCACAGCACGGAGGCCCGGCACCGCTGGGCAGCGGTGCCGGGCCTCCGTGTCTGCTACGGGCGTCTGTCACCGACGTCCGTTACGAGCGCAGTGCTCAGTGGGAGTGGCCGTGGCCGTGCCCACCGGCGGCCGGCTCCTCCTCTTCCTTCTTCTCGACGACCAGGGTCTCGGTCGTCAGGAGGAGGGAGGCGATGGAGGCGGCGTTCTCCAGGGCGGAGCGGGTGACCTTGACCGGGTCGATGACGCCGGACTTGACCAGGTCGCCGTACTCGCCGGTGGCGGCGTTGTAGCCGTTGCCCTTCTCGAGCTCGGCGACCTTGGAGACGATGACGTAGCCCTCGAGGCCGGCGTTCTCGGCGATCCAGCGCAGCGGCTCGACGGCGGCGCGGCGGACGACCGCGACACCGGTGGCCTCGTCGCCGGTCTTGCCGAGGTTGCCCTCGAGGACCTTGACGGCGTGGACGAGCGCGGAGCCACCACCGGAGACGATGCCCTCCTCGACCGCGGCGCGGGTCGCGGAGATGGCGTCCTCCAGACGGTGCTTCTTCTCCTTCAGCTCCACCTCGGTGGCGGCGCCGACCTTGATGACGCACACGCCGCCGGCGAGCTTCGCGAGGCGCTCCTGGAGCTTCTCGCGGTCCCAGTCGGAGTCCGTGGACTCGATCTCGGCCTTGATCTGGCCGATGCGACCGGTCACGTCCTCCTTCTTGCCGCCGCCGTCGACGATCGTGGTGTCGTCCTTGGTGACGGTGACGCGGCGGGCGGAGCCCAGCACGTCCAGGCCGACCTGGTCGAGCTTGAGGCCGACCTCCTCGGAGACGACCGTGGCGCCGGTGAGGACGGCCATGTCCTGCAGCATCGCCTTGCGGCGGTCACCGAAGCCGGGGGCCTTGACCGCGACGGCGTTGAACGTGCCGCGGATCTTGTTGACGACCAGGGTCGACAGGGCCTCGCCCTCGACGTCCTCGGCGATGATCAGCAGCGGCTTGGAGGAGTTGGCCTGGATGACCTTCTCCAGCAGCGGCAGCAGCTCGGCGATGGAGCCGACCTTGCCCTGCGTGATGAGGATGTACGGGTCGTCCAGGACGGCTTCCATGCGCTCCTGGTCCGTCACGAAGTACGGCGACAGGTAGCCCTTGTCGAAGGCCATGCCCTCGGTGAAGTCCAGCTCCAGACCGAAGGTGTTGGACTCCTCGACGGTGATGACACCGTCCTTGCCGACCTTGTCCATCGCCTCGGCGATGAGCTCGCCGACCTGCTGGTCCTGGGCGGACAGCCCGGCGACGGCGGCGATGTCGGACTTCTCGTCGATCGGCCGGGCCGAGGCGAGCAGGTCCTCGGAGACGGCGGCGACGGCGGCGTCGATGCCCTTCTTGAGGGCGGCCGGGGAGGCGCCGGCGGCGACGTTGCGCAGGCCTTCGCGGACCAGGGCCTGGGCCAGCACGGTCGCGGTGGTCGTACCGTCACCCGCGATGTCGTTGGTCTTGGTCGCCACCTCCTTGACCAGCTGGGCACCGAGGTTCTCGAACGGGTCCTCGACCTCGACCTCGCGGGCGATCGTGACACCGTCGTTGGTGATGGTGGGGGCGCCGAACTTCTTGTCGATGACGACGTTGCGGCCCCTGGGGCCGATCGTCACCTTCACCGTGTCGGCAAGCTTGTTGACGCCGCGCTCAAGGGCGCGACGGGCGTCCTCGTCGAACTTCAGGATCTTCGCCATGGCAGCGGGAGCCCTCTCGGAAATCTGGGGTGAAAAAACACTGCGCCCCGGGCGCCCGGCTCAGTAAGCGTGTCGGGACCAGGGGCGCAGTTCGGAGCAAATCTGCTACGAGGTGACTTACTTCTCGATGATCGCGAGAACGTCGCGGGCCGAGAGGACGAGGTACTCCTCGCCGTTGTACTTCACCTCGGTGCCGCCGTACTTGCTGTACAGCACGATGTCGCCGACGTTCACGTCGAGTTCGACGCGCTTGCCGTCCTCGATGCGGCCGGGACCGGTGGCCAGGACAACGCCCTCCTGGGGCTTCTCCTTGGCCGTGTCCGGAATGACCAGGCCCGAAGCCGTGGTCTGCTCGGCGTCGAGCGGCTGGACCACAATGCGGTCCTCGAGCGGCTTGATGGCAACCTTGGAGCTGGCGGTCGTCACGATCCGACCTCCCCCTTCGGAGATCTCACGGGGTTAACTGTCTGAGGTGGCGACCAGGTGGATCCGTCGTCGCGGGTGCCGGACCTGCCCGTCGCTGTGTTGGCACTCTCCAGGGGGGAGTGCCAGAACCGAGACTATGACCGCGATTAGCACTCGGTCAAGCGGAGTGCCAATTCACTGCGTGGCGTCGCCGGGTTTTCCGGGTACGCCAGTCCGAGAAGTCGGCCTGTGTTCGAGTGCTCGCCCCCTGGGGGTTGCCGTCCCCGGACCCCCGTTCCGGCCCGAACGGTCTCGCCCTCGATCTCCCCGAGCTCCACGCGCAGGGGCACCCCCGGACGGGCCCGTTCACCGGACGTGGTGACGGGCCCGTTCACCGGACGTAGTCCTCCAGCCTCCCGACCCTCAGCCCCTGCTCCTCCAGTTCGCGCAGCAAACGCGTCGTCCGTTCCGCGAGGGTCAGCGGCGGGATCTCGCCCGCGGGGACGGAGATGATGTCGCCGGGAGCCAGGCGGTGGGCGCCGCGGACGTACGTGAGGGTGCCGTCGCCCTCCAGGGTGACCCGCCAGAGCACGACCGCCGCGATGCCGCAGTCGGCGGCGGCCCGGAGGGTCGTGGCGTCGTACGCGCCGTAGGGCGGGCGGAACAGGTGGGGGCGGATGCCGAAGCGGGACGTGAGCTTGCGCTGCTGGCCGCAGATCTCGGCGCGTTGACCGGCGTAGGGCAGGCCGCGCAGGGCGGGGTGGTCGAGGGTGTGGTTCTGCAGGCTCGCGCCGACCGAGCGCAGCCGGGCGAAGTGGCCGTAGCCGGGTCCCACCACGCTGTCCGTGAGGAACATGCTGACGGGGAGGCGGCGCCGGCGTACGAGGTCGATGAAGCGGGGGTCGCGTTCGGCGCCGTCGTCGTAGGTCAGGAAGACGACCTTGTCCCGGGTCGGGACATGGTCGACGACGGGCGGACTGCCGGGGCCACGGTGGCCCTGATCAGGGCCAC
>NZ_LIQT01000122.1 GCF_001418415.1 Streptomyces hirsutus | reverse complement strand
CCGGCCCGCCCGGCCCGGCCCACGCACCCGCGCGGCACCCGGACGACCTCGCCTACCTGATGTTCACCTCGGGCAGCACCGGCGCACCCAAGGGCGTGCCCATCCGGCACCGCAACGTCAGCGCCTTCGTCCGCGCCGCCCTGGACCGCCACGACTTCCGACCCGGCGACCGGTTCAGCCAGATCCACGAGCTCACCTTCGATCTGTCGATGAGCGAACTGTTCCTCGCCTGGGGCTCCGGCGCGTGCCTGCACGTCCTCAACCGCCTCCAGGCACTCGCTCCCGCCCGGCTGGCCGGCCGCCGCATCACCGTCTGGCACGCCACCCCGAGCCTGGCCGCCTCTCTGCGCATCGCGGGACGGCTCGACCCCGGCTCCCTGCCCGACGTCAGGACGACCCTCTTCTGCGGCGAGCCCCTCACCACCGGCACCGCCCGTGCCTGGCACGCGGCAGCGCCCGGCTCCCTCATCGACAACCTCTACGGCCCGACCGAGGCCGCCGTCGCCTGCACGGGACACCGCTGGGACGACGCGGACGACGCGCCGGACGACGCCACCGTGCCGATCGGAGAGCCGTTCCCCGGCGTGCACACCCTCGTCGNNGGAGGTCGCGGCGGCCCTGCGCGCCGTCGCCCCCGGCGCCGAGGTGGCCGTCCTCACCGTCGGTTCCGGCACCGGCCCGCACCTCGTCGCCTGCCTGATGGGCGGGGAGCCCGTCACCCAGGCCGAGGTACTCGGCCGGGCCGCCCGCCGCCTGCCCGCGTACATGATGCCCCGGCTGCTGTGGTGGGTGCCCGCACCCGTCCTCAACGCCAACGGCAAGGTCGATCGCCCTTACCTGCGCCGGGTCGCCGAACGGCGGCTGGCGTCGATGCAGTCATCGTGACACCGGTCCGCTCAGATCTGAGCGGGCGCCGGCCCCCTCGCCCACGAAGCTGAGCCGGTCCGGGGCACAACGGATCGCGCACGGGAGGTAGTCAATGCTCAGTCCGGGATCCCGCGTCGAAGCAGAGGTCGCACTGGAACCGACCGACTTCGTCGTCCAGGAGCACCGGCTCCGTGACGTCTGCCTGATGCCGGGCAGCGCCTTCTTCGACGTGATCTGGCGGATGCTTGACGCCCGTGACCTCGACCCCGAACGGGCCGTACTGACCGACGTCCTGTTCACCGAACCCGTCACCACCGCCCCGGGCGCCGGCCGGCAGCTGCGCGTCGTCATCGAGGGCGGCGCGGACGGAGCGGCCACCGTGCGCGCCACCAGCCGTCCGGTGGGAGCCGACCGGCCCGACGAACCCTGGGTCGAGAACCTCAGGGGCCGGCTGGGCTGGACCGACCGGCCGCTGCCCGCGCTCGCGCCCGACGTCCGCGACACCCCCGGCGACGAGGGCGACATGGCCGCCGTGTACGCCAGGGCACGCGCCCAACAGGTGCACCACGGGCCGCGCATGACCTGCTCGGGCACGGTACGGCGTGGACCGGACGGCCTGCTCGCCGAGATCGACCTCCACACCGGCTCCGACGGCGACGACGACTACCACCTGCACCCGGCACGACTGGACGCTGCCACGCTGCTGGGCTTCTGTCGGTCGGAAGCCGGGGAGGACCCCTTCGTCCCGATGTTCGTCGGCCGTTTCCGCGCCGTCCGTCCCCTGCGCGGACCGGCCCTGGTGCACGTGCCCGCCGTCGAACGGCTCACCGACTCGGGGGAGTTGCTCAGCAACGACGTGTACGTCCACGACCTGGACGGCCGTCCGGTGGCCGAGATCGTCGGCTTTGCCTCCAAACGCCTGCGCCCCGGCGCCCACATCACGGCCCCGCAGACCCCGCAGGCGTCAGCAGCGGCGGAGGACACACCCATGGCATCGGGGGAGCAGGCGCACGCCCCCGAGGAGCCCGGCGGGACCGGCACCATGGCCGACCGCGTCCGCGCGGTGCTCGCAGAACACCTCGACCGGCCCGCAGCGCAGATCCCTTCCGATGTCGGCTTCTACGAACTCGGCCTCAACTCGGTCGACGTGCTCAAGGCCACCGAGCGGCTGGAGCACCTGGTCGGCGCCACCCTCTATCCCACCCTGCTCTTCGAGCACACGACCGTGGACGCCGTCGCCGCCCACCTCGTCGCCGAGTACGGCGAGCCCGCAGCGGCCGCCCCGACCACCTCGGTGGGCGAACTCTGCGCCTTCGAACCCGTCTGGTCCCCGGCGCCCGAGCCTGTCCCGGCCACCGGCGGCGGGGACATCGTGGTGTTCGGCACCGAATGGGCCGACGCGCTGCGCGCCGCCCGGCCCGACCGCCGGATCGTCCCCGTGGTCCAGGGCGGCCCGGTCCCCGAGGGCGGATACCGCGTCGACCAGCGGGACCGGGCGGCTCTCACCGGCCTGTTGCGGCAGCTGGCCGCGGACGGGCTCGACCGCGCCGTCCTCCTCGACGCCACCTGGCCCGCACCCGCGCCCTACCACCGGCTGTGGACCCTCGCCTGCGCCGTCGTCGACAGCCGCAGGCCCGGACCGCACCGGCTGCTGGCGCTGCACGGCCCCGGTGCCGACGCCGACCACCGCGCACTCGGCGCGCTGCTGCGCACGATCAACGCCGAGGTGCCGTCACTGCGCTGCCGCTCGGTGGCCCTCCCGGACGGGCCGCCCGACGTGGCGGCGCTGCTCGCCGAACTGGACGACGCGGCGGCCGAACCGGAGGTCCGCCGTCACGAGGGGCGGCGCCTGGTGCGCCGGCACCGGCCCGTCACCCTGCCCGGACCCGAAGGGGCCCCGATCCGGCCGGGCGGCTCCTACCTCGTCGCGGGAGCCGGGCGGATCGGTCTGCACGTCGCCGACTGGCTGGCCCGTGAGCACCGTGCCGCCCACCTCACGCTGGCCGCCCGACGCGAGGATTCCCCCGAGGTCGCCCGGTATATCGTCGCGTGGCGCGAGATCGGTGTCACGGCCAGGTACGTGCGGGCCGACCTCTCCGCGCCGGCCGACGTGGCCCGCCTGGCCGACACCGCCCGCCGCGCGCACGGCCGCCTCGACGGCGTGTTCCACTGCGCCGGCGTGGTCGACGACGGCGTCTTCTTCCGCAAGAGTGCTGAGCGGTCCGCCGCCGTCCTCGCGGCCAAGACCCGGGCGGTGACCCTGCTCGACCGCGCCACCGCCTCGGACGATCTCGCCGTCTTCGTGACCTTCTCGTCCCTCGCCGCCACCCTGCCCAGCCCCGGACAGTGCGACTACGCCTACGCCAACGCCGCCCTCGCCGAACTGATGCGGGCACGCACCGGCCCCGGCCGCAGCCTCGCCGTGGAATGGCCGCACTGGGCGGACGGCGGCATGACCGCCCCGGCGGATGCCCTCCGGCACGACCTCGACACCCACGGCCTGATGCCCATGCCGACCGTGGCCGGCCTCCGAGCCCTCGGCGGCGCGCTCGCCTCCGGCAGGCGGCACCTCCTGATCGGGTACGGGGAGCCGGACCGGATCCACACGGCGCTCGGCCCGGCGCCGGACGGGAAGTACGGACCCGAACCGTTGGAAGCGGAGTCGGGCGCCGAAGGGGAGGAGGCGGCTGCGCAGACGGATACGGCACCCGCCCGGACGGCGGACCTCGACCCCGTCGACCCGGACGCCATTGCCGTCATCGGGATGGCCGGACGCTATCCGCAGGCCGCCGACCTGGCGGAGTTCTGGGACAACCTGCGCGCGGGACGCGACTGCGTCACCGAGGTACCGGCCGAACGCTGGCCCCACGACCGGTACTTCGACCCGCAGCCGAACACCCCGGGCCGTACCTACGGCAAATGGGGCGGATTCCTCGACGGCATCGACCGGTTCGACCGTGCCTTCTTCGGCGTCTCCCGGCGGGAGGCCGAGCGGATGGACCCCCAGGAACGCCTGTTCCTGACCACGGCCTGGCAGGCCGTCGAGGACGCCGGCCACCGGCCCGACCGGCTCGACGACCGGAGCATGGGCGTGTTCGTCGGCGTGATGTCCTCCCACTTCCAACTCGTCGACGACGCCCCGGACGAACCGCTGCCGCTGGCGCTGCACTCCTCCGTCGCCAACCGCGTCTCCTACCGGATGGACCTGCGCGGCCCCAGCATCGCGGTCGACACCGCCTGTTCCTCCTCGCTGACCGCGATCCACCTGGCCGTGCAGGCCCTCCGCTCCGGCGAATGCACCTGGGCCCTCGCCGGCGGAGTGAACGTGATGCCCCACCCCGAGAAGTACCTGCAACTCGCCGCGGGACAGTGGCTGTCGCGCGACGGCCGGTGCCGCAGCTTCGGCGAGGGCGGCACCGGCTATGTGCCAGGCGAAGGAGTGGGCGCGCTCGTCCTGAAACCGCTCGCCGCCGCGCTCGCCGACGGCGACCACATCCACGGCGTGATCCGCGGCTCACGCCTCAACCACGGCGGCCGGGCCAGTGGTTTCACCGTCCCCAACCCGGGTGCCCAGACGGAGGTGGTGACCGGCGCCCTGGCGGCGGCCGGAACGGACCCCGCCACCGTCACCTGCATCGAGGCGCACGGCACCGGGACCTCGCTCGGCGACCCGATCGAGGTGCAGGGTTTGCGCGACGCGTACGCCGGCGTGGACACCACCTGCGCACTCGGTTCGGTCAAGTCGGTCATCGGTCACCTGGAGAGTGCCGCCGGGGTCGCCGCGGTGACCAAGGTGCTGCTGCAGCTGCGGCACCGGACGCTCGTCCCCACGTTGCACTGCGACGAGGTCAACCCGGCGCTGCGCCTCGACGACAGCCCCTTCCGTCTGCAGCGCACCGCCGAGCCCTGGCAGCCGGGACCGGCGGGCGTACGGCGAGCCGGTGTCAGCTCGTTCGGCGCCGGAGGCTCCAACGCCCACCTCATCATCGAGGAGGCCCCCGCGCCGCCCGCCCCGGCCCTCTCCGAGGGCCCTGCCGTGCTGGTGCTGTCCGCCGAGGGCGACGACCAACTCGGCTGCGTGGTACGGGAGATGCTCGCAGTCCTGGACGAGCGGGACGGGGACGCGGTGCGTCGCGAACTGGCCGCGCTGCTGGGCGTACGTCCCGACGACGTACCGGTCACCGTGCCGCTGCGCGACCTCGGCCTGGAGCGGGTGGATCTCGGTCTGCTCGCGTCCACGGCCGGGCTGCGCGCCGACGAACTGGCCCACCGCACCCTCGACGACCTGGACCGGAGCGGAGCGGCACCACCGCTGCACGACATCGCCCACACCTCGCAGGTCGGCCGCACTCCACGGGCCCACCGACTGGCGGTCGTCTGTGAGGACGCGTCCGCCGCCCGGCACGCGTTGCGCACCTACCTGGACGGCGGTGCCCCGCCACCGGGCGCCTTCTGGGGGCGGGGCCCTGCCGGCACCGCTCCGGCCGACCTCACCGACGCCGTCGACCAGCGGCAGTGGGAGCGGCTGGCCGAGGCATGGGCGGCAGGTGCCGACGTGCCCTGGCAGCTCTGCCACCCGCCGGGCCGACGACGGGTGCCGTTGCCGCCGTACCCCTTCCGGGGAGAACGGTGCTGGCCGGGGCTGTGGCGGTCGGAGACCGCCGGGACCGCTCCCGTCCCCGCGCCCCCTTCCGCACCCTCCGCCCGACCGGAACGGCGGCCGGAGCCGGAGGCGGAAACGGACCGGCCGGCCTGCGAGGTGCGCCGACTGCCCGACGGGATCCTGCTGATCACCCTCGGCCGGAGCACGTTCACCGACGACCTGCTCGCGGGCTTCCGCGAGGCCCTCACGTCGGCCGCCACCGACGACTCGGTGTCCTGTGTGGTGATCACGGGCACCGGTGAGGTGTTCAGCATGGGGGCCACCCCGGAGGCGATGGCCCGGCTGGCGGCGAAGCAGGGCACCTTCGCCGACGTGTCCTTCCTGCACCAGCTCATCCTCGCCTGCGACAAGCCGGTCATCAGCGCCCTCCAGGGCCACGCCAGCGGAGGCGGCCTGGTGTTCGGCCTGTACGCCGACGTGGTGGTGATGGCACGGGAGGCGAGTTACGGCGTGCCGTTCCTCACCTACGGCTTCACCCCCGGCGCCGGAGCCACGTACTTCGTCGAGCGCAAGCTGGGCACCGCCGTCGCCGAGCAACTCTTCTACACCGGCCGCCCGCTCACCGGCGCCGAGCTGCGGGAGCGCGGAGCCTCCGTGGACGTCAGGCCCCGCGCGGACGTCCTGGCAACGGCGCTCGACCACGCCCAGTCCGTCGCCCGCCAGTCCCGTGCCGCCGCCGCCGAGCTCAAGCGGGAGTTGGCCGGTCGTACCACTTCCGCCTTGTCCGACGTGATCGAACGGGAACTGCGTATGCACGAGCGAGTGCTGGGCGGCGAGGCCGTCGAGCGGGTCCACAGCCGTCTCGGCCGCGACACGGCCCCGCCGGTCGCGCCTCCCGACCCTGCCCCGGGCCCTGTCACGGCGCCCGTCCCGTCCGCGTCGGTGCTGCCTCCTGCGCCTGGCGCGCCCGCGCCGTCGACCGGCCCGAGCGGCGACGACGTACGGGAAGCCGTCGTCGAGGCGGTGGCGGCCCAGCTGTATCTTGCGCCGCACGAGGTGGACGCACGGCAGACCTTCTCCGACATGGGCCTCGATTCGATCGGCGCCGTCGAGGTCACCAACACGCTCGCCACCCGGCTCGGTGTCCACCTCGAATCGGTGCTGGTCTACGAGTGTCCGACCGTTCCCGAGCTGGCCGCCGCCGTCGCCGCGGCCGTGCGGCACCGGCAGCAGGTCACCGAGGCCGCGCTGGCTCCGCGCCCCGACGCGACTCAACCGCCTCCGCATCCGACGCCCGAGCCCGAACCGGAGCAGGCCGCCGCGCCCGGGCCCCTCACACCCGGACCCGTCGTGTCCGAACAACCCCCGGCCCCCGCACCCCGGACCTCCGCGCCCCCGCTCGTGCTGCGCGGCGCCTCCGTACGCAACGGACAGCCCCGGCCCTCCGCGCCCATGCCTCCACCTCCGCCTCCGGCGGCGCCCGAGCCAGCCCTCGAGCCACCGCACCGTGCCGAGGAGCGGCACGACGAGCACGCCATCGCGGTGATCGGGATGGCAGGCCGGTTCCCCGGCGCGCCGACGCTGGACGGCTTCTGGGCCGACCTCGCCGCCGGGCGGCAACGGACCGGAGAGGTCCCGCCCGACCGCTGGGACACCGCCGCCCACTACGACCCGGCGGGCCGCCCCGGCACCACGGTGAGCAAATGGGCCGCGTCGCTCTCCGGCATCGACGCGTTCGACGCGCCCTTCTTCCGCATGTCCCCGCTCGAGGCCGAGGACATGGACCCCGAACAGCGGCTGTTCCTCACCGAGTCGTGGCGCGCGCTGGAGGACGCCGGGTACGCGGTCGGCCCCGAAACCCCCCTGTCCTGCGGGGTGTTCGTGGGCTGCACGCAGTCCGACTACCGGCAGATCCGGCACGCCGCCGGCCGGCACGACACTGCGCACAGCTTCCTCGGCGGCGCCCCGTCCGTGCTGGCCGCCCGGGTCTCCTACTTCCTCAACCTGACCGGGCCCACCGCCGCGGTGGACAGCGCCTGTTCGTCGTCGCTGCTCGCCGTGCACCTCGCCTGCCAGAGCATCCTCAGCGGTGATTGCGAGATGGCCGTCGCGGGTGGGGTCGCGCTGATGCTGGGCCCCGACATCCACGTCCAGACCAGCGCCGCCGGCATCCTGTCACCGACCGGGCGCAGCGCACCCTTCGACGCCACCGCCGACGGGATCGTCCTCGGCGAGGGTGTCGGCGCCGTGGTGCTGAAGCCGCTGGCACGCGCTCTGGCCGACGGCGACCACGTGCACGGCGTCATCCGGGCGAGCGGCGCCAACGGCGACGGGCGCAGCAACGGCATCGCCGCCCCCAGCGGCCGGGCGCAGGCCGACCTGCTCACCCGGGTGTGGCGACGGGCGGGGGTGACACCGGACGAGATCGGCCTGGTCGAGGCGCACGGCACGGGCACGCCGCTGGGTGACCCGATCGAGGTCAAGGCGCTCACCGAGGCGTTCCGCCGGGCGGGCGGGGCGTCGGCGTCCTGTGCGATCGGCTCCGTCAAGGGCAACGTCGGCCACACCACCATGGCCGCGGGCATCGCCAGCCTGCTGAAGGTGCTGCTGGCGCTGCGGCACCGGCAGCTCCCGCCGACGGCCGGGTTCACCTTGCCCAACCCGCGGCTCGACCTCGACGACAGCCCCTTCCACGTGGTCACCGAGGTCCGTGACTGGCTGCCGGGACCGAGCGGGCAGCGGGTCGCCGCCGTGAGCAGTTTCGGCGTCAGCGGCACCAACTGCCACCTAGTCGTCGCCGAGGCCCCCGCCCGGCCGCGGCACACCGACACACGCGCCTTCGTCGTCCCCGTCTCCGCGCGGACGCCCAGGGAACTCACCGAGCACCTGGGCGCCTTGGCGGAGGCGGTCCCCGCCGCACCGCACCTGGCCGACGTGGCCTACGCCCTGTGCGTCGGCCGCCGTCACCACCCGGAGCGCGCCGTCGTCGTCGCGCGCACCCTCGACGGTCTCGCCGCTGCCCTGCGCGCCGCCGGCGACGGCACACCGCCGTCGCTCGCCGACGCGACACCGGAACAGCGCCGCCTCGCCGAGGAGTACCTGGCCGGTGGCCGACCCGACTTCGCCGCACAGTTCCGTCAGGTCGACGCCCGCCGCACGCCCCTCCCCGCGCATCCGCTGCGCGGCACCCGGCACTGGCCCCGGCCGACGGCCGCGCCGGGCCTCACCTGGTGGGTGGACCCGGACGCCTGGCAGGTCGCCGATCACCGGGTCGGGGGCACGCCCGTGCTGCCCGGCACCGGTGCCCTCGCCCTCGCCGCGGTCGCGGCGGGCGACGAGGGGCCGCTGGAACTGTCCGGCGTACGGTGGCTGCGACCACTGCAGGCCGACACCGCACAGCAGGTCCGGGTCGAGACCGACGGCTCCCGCTTCACCCTCCGCCGCGGCGACACGGACATCGCCACCGCGACCGTGGAGCCGTCCACGGAACCGCTGGCCCGCCTCCCGCTCGACGACATCACGCGACGCTGCCCCGTGACCCGCGCGGGAGAGGAGCTCTACGCCCGGTTCGACGCCGCCGGACTCCACTACGGACCCGCCTTCCGGGTCGTGGACGAGGTCCGGGTGGGCGACGGCGAGGCGCTCGGCCGCCTGACCGGCACGGACCGCCCCTCGTGGAGCACCCTCGTCGACGTGGCCGCCCTGGACGGCGCGATCCAGGTGGCCTCCGTACTGGCGGGCGAGGGGGAGCTGCTGCTCCCGTTCGCCGCGGCACGTGTGGTGGTGCGTCCGGCCGACGGGCCGCCCGCCTGGGCGCACGTCCGCCGGACACCGGACGGCATCACCGTCCGGCTGGCCGGCGAGAACGGGCGGGAGCACGCCCGCATCGAGGGCCTGGTGGCCCGCCCGGCCCGCGACGAGCGGCAGGACGTCCGTCCCCCGGTGTCCGTGCTGGTGCCGCACTGGACGGAGGCCGACGCCGAGGCCCCGGACCCGGCGCCCGCCCGGCCGGGACGCACCCTGGTGCTGTACGCGCGCGGCGCCGAAGGTCTCGCACGCGCCCTCGCCGACCGGTGCGACGGCCGGAGCGCACCCCTGGCCGAAGGCCCGGACCGGCTGACCCGTACCGACGTGGACGCCGTCCACCTGGTCCTCACCGGTGGCGCGGCGGAGGACCCGGACACCGACCCCGTCGTCGCGCAGGTCTTCGACTGCGTCCGGGCGCTGGCGGGCGGCCCCGCCGCCCGTCGCCCCCTCGGCCTGACCGCGATCCTCGACGGAGCGCTGCCCGCGGCCGGGACCGCGGTCACCTGCCCGGCCCGCGCCGGAGTCCTGGGCGTCCTGCGCGCCGCCCGAGCCGAACACCCGCGGTGGGGGGTCCGCTGCCTCGACGCGGGAGGCGCGGGTGAGGCGGAGGCGGAGACGCTGCTGCGCGCCCCGGCAGGACTCCCCGTACTCGCCTGCCGGGCGGGCCGATGGCTCACCCAGGTGTTCCGCCCCCTGCCGGACGGGACTGGGGAGGGCGCCGGATCCCCCTGGCGCGCCCGTGGCGTCCACCTGATCGTCGGTGGCGCCGGAGGCATCGGCTACGCCCTCAGCCGTCACCTGGCCCGCACCACCGCCGCCGACGTGGTCTGGCTCGGCCGCCGCCCCGCCACCGACGCCACCGTCGCCGAACGGCTGGCCGCGGTGGAGGCAGCCGGCGGACGCGCCCGCTACGTCCAGGGGGACGTGTCCCGCCCCGGCGACGTCCGGGCCGCGCTCGCGACGGCCCACGCCGCCTTCGGCCCCGTCACCACCGTCGTGCACGCGGCTCTGGACCTGCGCGACCGGACCCTGGCCTTCGCCGAGGCGGACGACCTGCGGGCCGCGATGCGGGCCAAGGACCGTGGCGTCCGGGTGCTGCACGAGGTCCTGCGCGACGAACCCCTCGACCACTTCGTGCTGTTCTCCTCGGCCGTGTCCGCCATCGACTCGCCCGGCCAGGCCGCCTACGCGGCCGCCAGCACCGTCGAGGACGCCCTCGGCCGTGCCCTGCACGCCAGGGGGCCGGTGCCCGTGACCGTCGTCAACTGGGGCTACTGGGGCAGCGTCGGCGTCGTCGCCGACCCGCAGCGGGCCCGCGCGATGGCCGAGGCCGGGGTGGGTTCCATCGAGCCCACCGACGGATTCGCCGCCCTGGAGCGGATCCTCACCGCCCGCGCGCCGCAGGCACTGGTCGCGCGGGCGACGCCGGAGGCCCTCCGCGACCTCGGCGTGGTCGTCGAGGACTCCGTCGCCGACAACGACCCCCTGGACACCCTCGCCGGTGCCCTGCTGGCGGGCGAACTGACCGCCGTGGGCGCGCTCCCCGCCCCCGGCGAGCGGCGGCCGGTGGCCACGACGGCCCAGCGGCTCGGTGTCCAGCCCGCCCACCAACGCCTGTTCGAGGCCCTGTTGCCCATCCTCGAACGCGCCGGGACGATCCGCCGCGACGGCGCCGACCTCGTCGGCACCGGCCCCGTGCCGGTCCCGGCAGTCGCCGTACCGGAAGCCGAGGGGGACCTGCTGCGGCGGTGTGTGTCCGCGCTGCCGGACGTCCTGGCCGGGCGGCGCAACCCGCTCGAGGTGCTGTTCCCCGGCGGCTCCACCGAGCGGCTCGCCCGTTTCTACGGCGGTGGACCCGCCGAACGCGCCGTCAACCGGACCCTCGCCGCCCACGTCCGCCGCCACGTCGACGCACGGGGACCCGGAGCCCGGGTCCTCGAGATCGGCGCGGGCACCGGCGCCACCACACGGGTCGTCCTCTCCGCCCTCGCCGACGCCGCACCCCTCACCTACTCCTTCACCGACCTGTCGCCCACGTTCCTGCGGCAGGGCGAGGAGACGCTGCGGACGGACGTCCCGCCGTCCGTCGCCCTGGAATTCGCCCGGTTCGACGTGGAGGAGGACCCAGCCGCCCAGGGCTTCGGCGCCGACTACGAGGTCGTGGTCGTCGCCGGAGTGCTGCACGCCACCACGGACGTCACCGCCGCCCTGCGCAACGCGGCCGGGCTGCTGCGCCCCGGCGGACTGCTGCTCGTGCACGAGACCACCGGCCACTCCGACTTCCTGACCCTCACGTTCGGCCTGACCCAGGGCTGGTGGCGCTACCAGGACCCGGACCTGCGCCTCCCGCACTCCCCGCTGCTCGCCCCCGCCACCTGGCAGGCGGCCGCCGGGGCCGCCGGGCTCGACGACATCGAGGTCCGCACCGAAGGCGCCGGTGGCGGGTCCGCGACGCCCTGCCTGCTCACCGCCCGACGGCCCCGGCCCGCCGACCGGCCGGACCCGACGGCCACCGTCACCCCGGAGACGGCCCGGCACTACGTGCGGTCCGTCTTCGCCGAAGTCCTCCGGCACGACCCGGAGAACCTCGGCGACCACACCGCGTTCGACGAGTTCGGCGTCGACTCACTGGTCAGCCTCACCCTCGTGGCCCGCTTCGAGGCCGACCTCGGCCCACTGCCCTCGACCCTGCTCTTCGAGCACCTGACCATCGCCGCCCTCGCCGACCACCTGCGGGCGGACCGGGCGAACCGGCTGGCTGCGGCGACGGGCACGGAACGGCCCCATGCGGCGACCGCGTCGGTCGACCGGCCGGTGGCCAGGGCGCGCCACGACGCGGCGGCTCGCGTCAGCCCCGACGTGGCCTCGACGCAGGCGGGTTCAGCCCCGGCGCACACGGACGACCCCGCCGTACGCCCCGACGACATCGCCGTCATCGGTGTCAGTGGCCGCTACCCCGGCGCACCGGACCTCGACGCGTTCTGGCGGTTGCTGGCGTCCGGCGAGCACGCCGTCACCGAGGTGCCGGCGGACCGGTTCGCGTGGCGCGAGCACTACGACCCGCGGCCGGGCACGCCGAACCGGCTCTACACCGCCAACGGCGGCTTCATCGACGGCGTCGACCGGTTCGACCCCGGCTTCTTCGGCATCCTGGCCCGCGACTCCGTCAAGATCGACCCACAGGAACGGCTGTTCCTCGAAACCTGCTGGGACCTCCTCGAACAGACCGGCAACCTCGGTGACCGCGCGACCGGACGCACCGGTGTCTTCGCGGGCGTCATGTACGGCACCTACGGCCAGCTCGGCGCGACCGCGTGGCCGCAGGGCGAGCTGACCGGGGCGCACTCGTCGTACTGGTCGGTCGCCAACCGGGTGTCGTACCTGCTGGACCTGTCCGGGCCCAGCTACGCGGTCGACTCGGCCTGCTCGTCCTCCCTGACGGCGCTGCACCTGGCTTGTGAGAGCCTGCGCCGCGGCGAGTGCGACACGGCGATCGCGGGCGGTGTCAACGTGATCATCCATCCCGCGCACTTCGTCTCGCTGTGCTCACTGAGCATGCTGTCTCCGCAGGGCGTGTGCCGGGTGTTCGACGCCGACGCGGACGGCTTCGTCCCGGGCGAGGGGGTCGGCGCCGTCCTGCTGAAGCCCCTGCGGCGCGCGATCGCCGACGGCGACGACATCTGGGCCGTGGTCAAGGGCAGCGCGGTCAACGCCGGTGGCCGTACGTCCGGTTACACCGTGCCGAACCCCAACGCACAGGCCGAGGTCATCACCGAGGCCCTCACCCGGGCCGGTGTCGACCCTTCCACCATCGGCTACGTCGAGGCGCACGGAACCGGCACCGCGCTCGGCGACCCCATCGAGATGGCCGGTCTGCGCCGGGTGTTCGACCGGCCCGCTCCCGCCACCGGTGACTGGGGGACCAGCTCGCTCGCGGTCGGCTCGGTCAAGGCCAACGTCGGCCACCTGGAGGCGGCGGCGGGCATCGCCGGGCTCACCAAGGTGCTGCTGCAACTGCGGCACGGCGCCATCGCCCCCTGCGCCAACCTCGACAGCGTCAGTCCCCGTATCGACCTCGGCGACCGCCTGGAGCTCCCCCGGGAACTACGGCCCTGGCGGGCCGACCCGACTCCGCGCAGGGCCGGAGTCAGCTCCTTCGGCGCCGGGGGCGCCAACGCGCACGTGGTCCTGGAGGAGTACCGCCCGGCTGCTGCCGTCACCGAGTCCGCCCAACCGGCCGACGCCGACCAGCTGTTCGTCCTCTCGGCGCGCTCGCCCGAGCTGCTGGCCCAGTACGCCGGCGACGTCGCCGCGGCCCTCTCCGACCGCCTGCCTGCGGGCACCGGCCTTCGCGAACTCGCCCACACCAGTCAGGTGGGACGCCCGGCGTTCCGCGAACGCGTCGCCGTCCTGTGCAGCGACGTGCCCGATCTGGTCGCGCGACTCACCGAGATCGCCAAGGGCGAGACGGGACCGGGGACATGGCGCGGCACAGCCACCCCCGGCCGGGAGACGACCTCCGCCGCGCGGGCCGGGAACTGGGCGGACCTGGCGCGGCGTTGGGTCGACGGCGAGCGCGTCGACTGGGCGGCCCGCTGGCCCCGGCCACCGCGCGTGGCCACCTTCCCGGGACACCCGCAGCAGCGGCGCAGGATCTGGTGGCGCCCGGGGACCTCGCCCGCGGCGTCCGAGACCTCGCCCGCCGCGCCCGTGACCGTCTCCCTGCGCGTTCTCGACGACGCGGTCCGCGAGCACCACGTCGGAGGCCGCCGGATCCTGCCCGGCGCCGCCGCTCCCCAACTCGTCCACGCCGCCCTGCCCGAGCTGTCCGGTGCGGTCCGTTTCACCGGCTTGACCTGGCAGCGGCCCCTCGACCTCGACACCACGGACCAGGTGCGGGTGGTCACGGCCGAACACCGCCCGGCGGAGCCGATCCCGTTCACGGTCACCGGCCCCGACGGAGTGGGATACGTCAGCGGCAGCGTCGAGCACCTGTCCGACCCGACGCTGTCCGCCGTGACCGCCCCCACCCCCGAAGAGGTGGGCTCGCCCGTGGCGCCCGCCGTCGTCTACGCCCGGCTGACCGCGGGCGGAGTACGGCACGGCACCGGCCTGCAGGTGCTCCAGGCCCTGTGGGCGGGGCCGGGGGAGTGCCTGGCCGATCTGGCCGCCGTCCCGGCCCCCGGCCAGTGGCTCGACCCGGCCGTGCTCGACGGCGCGCTCCAGGCCCTCGCCGTGCTCGACGACACCACCGGCTACCTCCCCACCTCCCTCGCCGAACTGACCTGCATCCGGCCCCTCCCGGTCCGGTGCCGCGTCCACGCCCGCGATGTGACCCCGCCCGGCACCACCGGCTCACGCACCGTGGACCTGGACGTCTTCGACGGCGGGGAACACGTCCTCGCCCTGCGGGGCCTGCGCCTGACCGCCGTCCGCGGCGACGCGACCGCCCCGCCCGCCACCGGCCGTACGGAGGCGCCGCAGGCCACCGACGTGACCGGAGCCGCCCCACCGGACGCCCTCGACATCCGCTACCGGCGTCCCCGCCCCGTCCCGGCCGGACCGCCCGAGCCCGGTCGTCCGGTGCGACACGTGCTGCTCAGCTGCTCTGATCCGCGACTGCGGGCCGAGCTGGCCGCGGAACTCGGCCGGCGCTCGATCACCTGGGGGCTCGCCGCGGACGAGGGCCCGGCCGATGCCGTCCTCCACGTCTGCCCCGCCACGGCGACCGACCTGACGGAGCAGCTGCGGGAGGGCTTCGAGACCGTACTCCCGCTCACCGCACGCCACTTGTCAGCGGGCCCGGCACCTCTGCGGGTCCTCGTCGCCCACCACGGCGACACGGCGACCGGCCGGGCCCGTCCCGCCTACGCCGCGATCACCGCCCTGCTGCGCACGCTCGCCCTGGAGCACAGCGTCTTCTCCGGCCTGACCGTGCACGTCGACGGGGACCCGGCGGAACACGCCCGGCTGCTCGTGGACGAACTCCTCGGCGCGGACCAAGGAGAGGTCCGGCTCACCGGTACGCGCCGTGAGGTCGTGGAGTACGAGGAGTACGCACCGGAGCCCGCCGCCCCGGTCGTCCCGACGGGGCCGGCGCGCACCTACCTGATCACCGGCGGCGCGGGCCGGCTCGGCGCCGCGGTCGCCCGGCACCTCGCCGTGACCCACGGGGCCGACATCGTGTTGTGCGGGCGCCGTCCCGCCGACGCCGAGGTCGCGGACACCCTGCGGGAGCTGACCGCGACGGGCGTCGAAGCGATGTACCACCCGGCCGACGTCGGCGACCGGGACCAGGTGCGGGAGCTGATCACCGCGATCCGGCGACGGTTCGGCTCGCTGCACGGCGTCGTCCACGCGGCCGGTGTCACTCGCGACGCCCTCGCGGTGCGCAAGACGCTCGGCGAAGCGGCCGAGGTCCTCGCCCCCAAGGTGTGGGGCGCGGTGCACCTCGACGAAGCAACACGCGACGAACCGCTCGACTTCCTCGCCCTGTTCTCCTCCGTGGCGGCGACCACCGGCAACCTGGGACAGGCCGACTACACCTTCGCCAACGCCTTTCTCGACGCCTTCGCCGAGGAACGGACCGCCCTGCACGCCGCCGGGCTGCGCCCCGGACGTACGGTCTCCATGGGGTGGCCGCTGTGGGCGGACAGCGGTCTGGCGGTGCATGAGGCCAGCCGAACCCTGATGGCCCAGCACTCGGGCATGGTGCCCCTGCCGGGCGCGGACGCCCTGCGCGCCTTCGACGCCTTCCTCGCTGGTGCCGAGCCACGTCCCGGCGTGGTCGCCTACGACCCCGGCTTCCGGCGGAGGGCGCGAGAGACGGGCAGCGCGTCGACGACGGCGCGGGCCGCTACGACGCCCCCGGCCGACGCGAGCGCCGCGCGGACCGGCACCGTCGAACAGGAGCTGCGCTCCCTGGCCGCCGGGTTCCTGATGGTGTCGGACGACGACGTGGACCTCTCCACCAACCTGATGGAGCTGGGTTTCGACTCGATCTCCCTGACCGAGCTGATCACCCAGGTCAACGCCCGCTACGGCCTCGACCTGCTGCCCACCGTCCTCTTCGAGGCGCCCACCCTGGAGGCATTGGCCGACCGCCTGGTCCGCGACCATCCCGAGGTCGGCCGCGCCCCGGCCCCGGCGACTCCCGCCGTCACCGACCCCGCGCCCGTGCCGACCACCCGGCAACAGGCCCCTCGACCGGACCCGGAACCCGCCCCGGCACCTCCCTCCGCACCGGACGGCACCACCGCGATGCCCATCGCCGTCATCGGCATGGCCGGCCGGTTTCCCGGCGTCGAGAACCTGACCGCCCTGTGGGACGTGGTCGCGGCCGGGCAGGACCGGGTCGGACCCGTCCCCGCCGACCGGGCCGAACTGCTCGCCGATCCTCGGATGCGCGGGGTACGCGCCGGATTCCTGGACCGCGTCGCCGAGTTCGACGCGGCCGCCTTCGGGATCTCGCCGCGCGAGGCCGGGTTCATGGACCCGCAGCAACGGCACTTGCTGGAGGTCACCTGGGAGGCCCTGCAGGACGCAGGCCGCCGCCCGGGCGAGCTGGCCGGCACGGCCACCGGAGTGTTCGTGGGCGTCGCCACCGGCGACTACAACGAGCTGATGGCGTCCCAGGGCGGCGCCGAGGCACACATGGCCACCGGAGTCGCCCACGCCGTCCTCGCCAACCGGGTCTCCCACCTGCTCGACCTGCGTGGCCCCAGCGAGGCCCTGGACACCGCGTGCTCCAGTTCGCTGGTCGCCGTGCACCACGCGGTACGGGCCCTGCGGCACGGCGACTGCGACCTGGCCGTCGCCGGGGGCGTCAACCTGACCCTGAGCCCCGCCCTCTACGCCACGTTCACCCGGGCCGGCATGCTCAGCGCACGGGGCCGGTGTGCCTCCTTCGACGACTCCGCCGACGGATACGTCCGCGGCGAGGGTGTCGGGGCCGTGGTCCTCAAGCCGCTGCACCGTGCGCTGGAGGACGGCGACCCGGTACGGGCCGTGATCCTCGGCAGCGCCGTGAACCACGGAGGCCGGTCGCCCTCGCTCACCGCACCGAACCCGCAGTCCCAGGCGCAGGTCGTCGTCGACGCCGTACGCGCGGCGGGCGTCGACCCCCGCACCATCGGCTACGTGCAGGCGCACGGCACCGGCACCGCCCTGGGCGACCCGGTCGAGATCGAGGGCCTCAAGCAGGCGTACGCCCGGCTCTACGAGGACTGGAACCTGCCCGCCCCGACCGAACCGCACCTCGCGGTCGGGTCCGTCAAGACCAACATCGGACACCTGGAGGCGGCGGCCGGGATCGCCGGCCTCCTCACCACCGTGCTGGCGATGGACAACGGGCTGGTCCCGCCCAACCCGCACCTGCGCGAGCCCAACCGCCACCTGCGGCTGGACGGCACCCCGCTGACCCTCGCCGACGGCGCCGCCCGCCCGTGGAGGCCCGTGCCCGACGAGACCGGTCGGCCGGTCCGCCGCGCCGGGGTGAGCTCGTTCGGCTTCGGCGGGTCCAACGCCCATGTGGTGCTGCAGACCGGCGGCTTGCCGAACCGCGAGACGACACCGGCCACGGCGGACGGCCCCTTCGTGGTGCCGGTGTCGGCGCGCGACGAGCGGACGCTCACGGACTACTGCGCCCGACTCGCCGACGCCCTGGACCGGGAGCCGGACCTCCGTCCCGACCAGGTGGCGTACACCCTCCAGGTCGGACGGGAGGAACTGCCGCACCGCCTGGCCGTCGTGGCCTCCGACCGAGCCGGGCTCGTCGCCGCGCTCCGCGACACCACGTCGCACGGTGTGCACCGAGGTGTCGTGACCGGCCGGACGGCCGGCGGCCCGACGGGCGTCGACCCGGCGGACCTCGCTGCGGCCTGGTGCGCCGGTCACGCGATCGGCTGGGCCGATCTCTGGCCCGCCCTACCGGGCCGCATCCCACTGCCGGGCCCGGGCTTCACACGGACGGCCCACTGGTTCCCACGGGCCGCGGACCAGGCCCCGGAGGGTGTCGCCGCCGGTTCCGCGCCCACCACCCCGCGTCGATCGGCGGACGGCAGGGTCCTGCTGACGCCCGTGGGTCCGGAAGACCCGCTGAAGCGCCCGCCCGGGCCCGTCGCGGCACCCGAACCCGCCGTTCCCGGCACTTTGCGGACCGGTCCGGGCGCCGACTCCCTGCGCGAACGGGTGGCGACCGCGCTCGGCCTGCCCGCCGAGGAGATCGGCGACCAGGACTCGCTGACCGCGCTGGGCCTCGACTCGATCATGCGGGTCGAACTGGTCCGCTGGCTGCACGACCGGCACGGCATCACCGTGCCGACGAGCGAGCTGTACGAACACGACACGCTGGCCGGGCTGAGGGCGTACCTGGACACGGCACCACCAGCACCCGAGCCGGTTACCGTGGTGGCCGCCGAGGCCGAACCCGAGCCCGCGCAGAAGCCGGAGCCCGACCTGGCCGCCATCGTCCGTACGGCCGTCGAACGTGCCGTGGACGCCGACCTCGGCCCCGACGGCCGTTTCACCGACGGCGCGCTCAGCTCGCTCGACATGCTGCGGTCGGTGCGCGCGCTGGAGACCGTGCTGGGCACGCTGCCGAAGACCCTGTTGTTCGACCACCCCGACTGCGCCGCCCTGGCTGATCACCTGGTCGAGCGGTTCGGCACACCGGCCGTGGCCAGGCTCGCCGGGACCGCCCCGGTCCCCTCCACCGGGTCCGCGCCCGGGCCGGCCGCCGGGCCCGGGGCATCCCCGTCCGCGACCACGCCCACCGGACCGACCGCGCTCGTCGTGCCGCGCTCCGGACTGGCCGCCCACCCCGAGCTGTCGCGCCTGGTGGACGAGGTGGAGCAGCGGCACGGCATGGAGGCGGGACTCGCCGGAGTGAGCATCGCGCCATTGCTGTTCTTCCCGTCCACCCGTGACGGTTATCTGGCGATCGGCCGGCGCGGGGACTCGGTGCTGGTGTGGCGGTACACCGGAGCGCCGGAGCGGTTCGCCGACGCGGCCGGTGAACTGCTGGCGTACTGCGACCGCACCGGGCTCCGGCTGAACCTGCTGTCCACCGAACCGCTCACCGACCTCGCGGGTACGCCGATGCTGGCCACTGCCTTCGGTGTCGTACAGCGGCTCGAGGACCTCGGGTCATTCTCGCTCGGCGGCGGCCGTCGCAGCAAACTGCGCTACCTCGTCAAGAGGTTCGGCCGACACGGCGACAACCGGGTCGAGGAGTACGTCAGCGGCTCGGACCCGGAGACGGACGCGGCCGTCGCCGACCTCGTCGACCGGTGGTCCGAGGGCAAGCAGATGGTGAACGCCTACGTCGCCGAGGCCCGCGAGCTGATCAGGGCTGGCAAACTGCCCGAGCGGCACCGGATCTTCCTTACCCACCGCGACGACCGGCTCCTCAGCGCCATCGTCCTCGCCGCGCTGCCGGCCGAGAACGGCTACCTCCTGGACGTCGAGTTCTACCCCCGGGACATGCCGCTCGGCGGACTGGAGTTCAGCCTGGTCGAGATCGTCCGGCGGCTCGCGGCCGAGGGCGCCGAGGTGCTCAGCTTCGGCGGCAGTTTCGGCGTCGAGGTGACGTCCACGCCCAACCCGGCGGAGGACGTGCGCCAGGCCCTCGCCGAGTTGCGCTCCGTCGGGATCTTCGACGAGGGCAACTACCGGTTCAAGAAGAAGTTCGGGCCCGTCGAGGTGCCGCTCTACCTCTGCCAGCCCGTCACGGGCCGCACGGACGCCGTCGACCTCATCATGATGATCGCCAACTCGGCCGAGAGCGAACCCGGTTCCGAGGGCGGCCCCGGTTCCGCGGACGAGGCCGACGGCGACTCCGAGGCGGGGGCCCCGGCCGGCGCCCCCGCCGCCGGGGCACCGGAGCCGGACGCCCCCGCACCACCC
>NZ_LIQT01000121.1 GCF_001418415.1 Streptomyces hirsutus | reverse complement strand
CCCCCGGTCGCCACGCCGCCGGGGGCGGCGGCGTGGCGACCGGGGGTGTCGGGGCGGCCGGCGGAGCCGTCGCCGGGGAGGCGGGAGCGGCGTGCTGCGGCTCGTCCACGGTGATGCCGTAGTCGGTGGCCAGTCCCTCGAGTCCGCTGCTGTAGCCCTGGCCGACGGCGCGGAACTTCCAGGCGCCCTGGCGGCGGTAGAACTCGCCGAGCACGAAGGCGCTCTCGCTGGTCGCGCCCGCGCTGTCGAAGCGGGCCGCGACGGTGCCCTGCGCGGCGTCCTTGACCTCGATGTACAGGCCCGGGATCCGGCCGAAGGTGCCGCCGTCGGAGGAGGCCGCGAGGATCACCGTCTCGATGCCGGGCTCCACGCGCGCGAGGTCGACGAGGACGGTGTCGGTGACCTGCCCGCCGGCGTTCCGCTTGCCCTCGTGCCGGACGGCTCCGGAGGAGTGGGCGGGCTGGTTGTAGAAGACGAAGTCGCCGTCGGAGCGGACCTTGCCGCCGGCCAGCAGGAGCGCGGAGGCGTCCGCGTCGGGGACCCCGGGGCCGGTGCGCCACCCCAGTTCCACCCGGAGTGCCGTGGTCGGCACCGGCGTGTTCGATCCCTTCGGCATTGACATGTCCGCCCCCATCACGTGTCACCTCGCCAGGCGATGCCCGGCATACGTCGTGCTCCGTCCGCACAACCTAGTACCCGCACGCGGGAACTCCCATGGGGCATGCGCGGAGAGGCCGATCACCCCCGGGTAACCCCGCCGGAACTCGGCTTTTACCAGATGGCCATCAGGACGTACAGCCGTTTCATCCAACTTCGCCCGAATTAGCTATCCCAGGGCACGTCGGACACGGAAAACAACCCTCTTATCGGTCTCCCCAACCAGCACATCGTGGGCTTAACTTATGGCCATGACCTCCCCCCGCTCCACTTATGGCGGCGGCTACTACTCCGCCTCCTTCCCGGACACCCCGATCTACGACTCCCTCGTGGCCGAGCGGGGCACCCCGCAGATCGCCCCGATCCGGGTCCCCTCCGTCTACGACGTGCCGGGCAGTCATCTGCCCGCGCTCCCGTCGGCGTTGCCCGCGCTCCCGGCGGGCCCCTCCCAGCCCGCCTACGGTTATCCGCAGGCGCAGCAGCCGGCCCCGCTCCAGCAGGCGCATACGCCGTACATTCCGCAGCAGGCCACCACGCCGCGCGGTTACCCCGGGCCCCAGCCGCAGCAGCCGCGTCCGGCCGCTCCCGGTGCGGGCTACGAGGCAATGCGCCCCGCGGCCCCGCGCCCGGCGCCGGCTCCGTACCAGGACCCGTACAACAACCAGCAGTACCGCGGGTACTGAGCAGTACCCCGCACTCGCCGGGCACTGAGCCGTTCCCGGCGGTGCGCCCCAGGCCCTGAGCCGTCCCACGGACCGCCGGCCCGGAGCCGTGTCTCCCCGGAGCCGTCGTCGCCGGCTGGCACGATGGCTCCATGGGGAACGCGCTGCTGCAGTCGATTCACGTACATCCGGTCAAGGCCTTCCGGAGCCTGCCTCTCCGGGAGGTCGTCGTGGAGCCCTGGGGACCGGCCGGAGACCGGCGCTGGATGCTGACCGACGACGGGGGAAGGGTCGTCACACAACGCGGGCATCCGCGCCTGGCGCTGGCCGCTGCCGAGCTGTTGCCCGGCGGCGGTCTACGGCTGTCCGCGCCCGGCAGGGACCCGGTGACCGTGCCCGTGCCCGCGCCGGGCGGCCCCACCGAGCGGGTGGAGATCTTCCGCGACAAGATCGACGTGGTGCCGGCCGAGGGCGACGCCGTGCACGCCTGGTGCAGCGCCTTCCTCGGCGCCGACGTACGTCTGGTGCACCTGGACGACCCCGCCACGCGCAGGCCGGTCGAGCCCGGGTTCGCGCTGCCGGGCGAGACGGTCAGCCTCGCCGACGGCTATCCCCTGCTGCTCACCACGACCGCGTCCCTCGACGCCCTCAACACCCTGGTCACCGGGGGCGACCACGCGGACGAAGGGCCCCTGCCCATGAACCGCTTCCGGCCGAACCTGGTCGTCGAGGGCACCACCGCCTGGGCCGAGGACACCTGGTCGCGCATCACGGTCGGCGAGGTCGCCTTCCGTGTCGCCAAGCCCAGCGGACGGTGTGTGGTGACGACCACCGACCAGCGCACCGCCGAGCGCGGCCGGGAACCCCTGCATTCGCTCGGCAGGCACCGCAGGTTCGGCGACCAGCTGGTGTTCGGGCAGAACCTGGTGCCCCTCGCGCCCGGTACGGTCCGGGTCGGCGATCCGGTCACGGTCCTCGCCTGACGGACGCAGCGCAGGCCCGCCCGCCGGACGGACCCGCCGTGATCCCCTCCCGGCGGGTCCCGTGGACCACCTCGCCCGGCGGACGCCGTGTCAGTCCTCCCTTGTACCCGCCCGCTTCCCCGAGCGTGTGCGGGAACCGCTTCCCGGGCCCGCCCGTTGGCCTTTCCGAGAAGTCGACGAGAGGGCCTCGGGGGTGACGTCCCTCTCTCTTCGGCGGATTCTCGGGCGAACGGATCCGTCGCGGGGTTATCACGGGTAGGGGAAGGGGGTGCGGCCGGTGCGGGTGATCAGCGGGCTCTGGCGCTGGCGGCACAATCCGCTGTGCCGGCCGACCGACCTGGCCGAGGGCCTGCTGGCGCTCGTGGCGCTGCTGCTCGTTCTCGTCGCCGCTCCGCTCGTCGGCGCCCTCGCCGGGAGCGCCACCGAGGACGCCCTTCAGCGTTCCGTGCGCGAACAGCACAAGGCGCGGCACCAGGTGCGGGCCACGGTGGTACGGGTCCTCGAGCCCGCCCGTCCGGACCTCGACCCGGAGGGTGTCTCCGGACAGGCCCTGCGCACCCGGGTCATGGCACGCTGGACCGCCCCGGACGGCACCGGGCACCAACGCCCGGTCCTCGTGCGCCTGAAGGACCCGCGGCCGGGCGGGCACTTCCCCCTGTGGACCGACGCCGAGGGCCGTCCAACGGCCCGCCCGCTGGACACCGCGACGGCGACGACGCACGCCGTGCTCGCGGGCTTCGGCGCGGCCCTGCTGACGGCGGCCCTGATCGAGGGCGCACGACGGCTGATGGTCCGGCGCATGGTCCGGCACCGGTACGCCGTCCTGGACCGGGCATGGGACAAAGCGGGCCCCGACTGGGGCAGGACCGGCACCGGAAGCTGACCGCCTTCCGCCTCTGGTCAATCCGGCGGCCGTGCGCACGCTACGGTGGTCCGGCCGAAGGAATCGACGACAAACCCGCGTACGACAAGGTGGGGGCACAGCTACGCCATGGCACAGGGCACGGTCCAGGTGACGCACACCGGCACATCGCGGTGGCGGCGCCGCACAGGTGAGTACGCGTCGCTCGCCGCCGCCCTGGAGGCCGCGGCCGAAGGCGACGTCCTCACCGTCGCTCCGGGCACCTACCGGGAGAATCTCGTCGTGGAACGGGCGGTGACCCTGCGCGGTCCCGAGGGCTCGCCCGGCTCGGTGCGCATCGCGCCCCTGGACGGGGTTCCGCTGACCGTACGCGCTTCGGCGGTGGTCCAGGACCTGCATGTGGAGGGGCAGGACGCGGCGGCGCCCGCCCTGCTGATCGAGGACGGCACCCCGGAGCTGCGGGACATACGGGTGGTCACCCGGTCCGCGGCCGGCATCGAGGTGCGCGGCGGCGGCCGGCCCACGGTCCGCCGTTGCACGGTCGACAATCCGGCGGGGATCGGCATAGCCGTGCTCGACGGCGGGGGCGGAGTGTTCGAGGAGTGCGAGGTCGTCGCCGCGGGGCAGGCGGGCGTCGCGGTGCGCGGGGGCGCCCGGCCCCGCTTCGAGCGCTGCCGCGTGCACCATGCCGCGGGCTCGGGCCTGACCGCGACCGGGGAGAACTCGTCGCTCGAGGCGGTGGGCTGCGAGGTCTACGAGGTGCGGGGCAGCGGTGTCCAGGTGACCGGCCGGGCGACCGCGCACCTCACCGACTGCGATGTGCACCGCACCACCGGCGACGGGGTCACGCTCGACACCGACGCCGTGCTGACGCTGGCCGACTGCCGTATCCACGACATCCCGGAGAACGCCGTCGACCTGCGGTCCCGCTCCGTGCTCACCATGACCCGCACCACCGTGCGGCAGTTCGGCCGCAACGGCCTGTCGGTGTGGGACCCGGGCACCCGCGTGGACGCCAACCAGTGCGAGATCTTCGACAGCACCGGTGACTATCCGGCGGTGTGGGTGAGCGACGGCGCCACCGTCGTCCTGGACTCCTGCCGGGTGCACGACGTGCCGGACGCCCTGTTCGTCCTCGACCGCGGTTCACGCGCGGACGTGGTCGACAGCGACCTGTCGCAGGTGCGCAACACCGCCGTGTCGGTGAGCGACGGCGCCACCGCCCAGCTCGACGACTGCCGGATCCGGGAGGCGGCCACGGGCGCCTGGTTCCGGGACCACGGCAGCGGCGGCACCCTCAACAACTGCACCCTGGACGGGATGCAGACCGGTGTGATCGTCACCAAGGGCGCCGACCCGACCGTGGAGCGCTGCACCATCGACTCCCCCGCCGAGGCCGGTGTCTACGTCTCGGCCGGCGGTCGCGGCAGCTTCCTCGACTGCCGGGTCACGGGCAGCGGCGGCTACGGTTTCCATGTGATAGACGGCAGCCGGACGACGCTGCGGAAGTGCCGCACGGAACGCTGCGCGCGCGGTGGGTACGAGTTCGCCGAGAGCGGCGCGGCTCCCGGCACGGGGGGCCCGGTGGTGGAGAACTGCACCAGCGACGAGAGCGGCAGCCTCGCGTCGCCGGCGGCCCCGGAGCCGGCCGTGCAGACCACGGGTCACTCCCCGGGCCTGCTCGGCACCGTCCCCGGGCAGCCGGCCGAGCGGACGCCGTCCGCGTCGGTGACCGAGCCGGAGAAGGAGCTGCGCCCGTCGAAGACCGTGCTCGGCGAACTCGACGCGCTGGTGGGACTGGAGAGCGTCAAGCGGGAGGTGCGGGCCCTCACCGACATGATCGAGGTGGGCCGGCGCCGGCAGCAGGCGGGGCTGAAGGCCGCGTCCGTCAAGCGCCACCTGGTCTTCACGGGGTCCCCGGGCACCGGCAAGACCACGGTCGCACGGCTGTACGGCGAGATCCTCGCCGCCCTCGACGTGCTGGAGAAGGGGCATCTGGTCGAGGTCTCGCGCGTCGATCTGGTCGGCGAGCACATCGGCTCCACGGCGATCCGCACCCAGGAGGCCTTCGAGAAGGCGCGCGGCGGCGTGCTGTTCATCGACGAGGCGTACGCCCTCTCCCCCGAGGACTCCGGGCGTGACTTCGGCAAGGAGGCCATCGACACGCTCGTGAAGCTGATGGAGGATCACCGGGACGCGGTCGTGGTGATCGTCGCGGGGTACACGGCCGAGATGGAGCGGTTCCTGTCCGTCAACCCGGGCGTGGCATCCCGTTTCTCACGGACCATCACCTTCGGCGACTACGGGGCCGGTGAGCTGTTGCGGATCGTGGAGCAGCAGGCCGAGGAGCACGAGTACCGGCTGGCGCCGGGAGCCTCGGAGGGCCTGCTGAAGTACTTCACGGAGCTCCCCAAGGGCCCCGCCTTCGGCAACGGCCGTACGGCGCGGCAGACGTTCGAGGCGATGGTGGAGCGGCACGCGAGCCGGGTCGCCCAGCTGCCGGAGCCGAGCACGGACGACCTGACCCTGCTCTTCGCCGACGACCTCCCCGAGCTGCCCTGATCCGGACGGCACCGTACGCGTCGCGACGCGCCCCTCACACGGTGGGCGCCTCCGTGCCGGTGCGGACGCCGTCGTCGGGGTCTTCCGTGCAGCGCGGCGCCGGGACGTCCGGCCGCAGCCGGGCGAGCAGCCTCCGGCGTTCCTCGGCGAAGGCCGGGTCCGCCTGGTAGTCGGAGTGGCCGAGGATCGGCGCGGGCAGTGGATGGCTCTCGGTGCGGCCGTACGCCAGCGGGTCCTTGAGCGGGGGACGGTCCACCTCGGGTCCGCAGTCGCCGGGCAGCCGCACCGGGCCGCCGATGGGGTCGGTGCGGCGGTGGAGATTGCGCCAGCAGTCGACGTCCCGGTGCAGCGCGCCGAGTGCGTCCGGCCCGAAGTGGGCGGGGAACCAGCGTCCGTACAGCCGCTCCAGCGGGGATCCGTAGGTGAGCAGGGCGACGCGCCCCCGGGTGGACGGGGTGAGCTGCCAGGCCGCGGCGGCGGCGAGGACGCTGCCCTGGGAGTGGCCGGAGAGCACCAGGCGTCCGCCGGTGGCCCGCGTCCAGGTCTCGATCCGCCAGGTCAGGTCGGGTACGGCGCGTTCGGCGTAGCAGGGCGGGGCGAAGGGGTGGGCGGCGCGCGGCCAGAAGGTGCCGACGTCCCACAGGATGCCGATCGTGCGCCGCGCGGAGGCGTCCTTGTAGGCGCGCCGGCCCCAGGTGACGAACAGGATGAAGCCGAGTCCGATCAGCCAGGAGCCCAGGGCCTGGGCCGTCTCGGCGGCGCCGTGGACGACGGCGTAGGTTCCCTGGGCGGCCTCGCCCGGTGTGCGGTCGGTGGCCAGCGCGCCGACGAGGGCGCCCGCGCCCAGCAGCAGGGTCGCGGCGGAGGTGAGAGCGACGATGCGGGGTCCCCGGTCGGTGAGGGAGGCCATGGCGCGGGCGTTGGCGATCCGCCGGGTGCGGGCGGGGTCGCCGGTTTCGCCCGGGAAGTCGCGTGCCACGGCGGCGCGCTCGTCGCGGGCGATGCGCCAGGCCCGCCGGGCCAGCCAGCAGCAGAGCCCGAGGAACAGGACGAGCAGCGGCGGGATCACGGCCGCCTGCCAGGTCAGGACCACCGGCGGCCCGGGGATCGACGTCCCGGTGCCGTCCAGCCAGTCGGAGACGCGCTGGGCCACGCCGCCGGACATCACGCCGCCCAGCGCGCAGGCCAGCATCGCGACGGCCGGGCCGGCCAGGCCCCGCATGGCGGCGCGCCGGTCGGGAGCGCTGCGGTGCAGGGCGTGGGCGACGCCGGCGAGGACGATCACGAGCAGGCCCTGGACGAGGGAGAGCGCGCCGAAGGTCATGTCGCCGGGCAGCCGGCCCGCCGATTCCCAGCCGGGACGTCGCCATCCGGCGTACACCAGGGTGAGGGCGAGCAGGAGGAGTGCGGCCAGGGGCAGCAGGCGCAGCAGGCGGGTGTCGAGGGCGTCGTCCAGACGGCGGTCGGTGCGGCCGCGGCAGCAGACCACCCACACCACGACGGCCCCGGCGGCGAGCAGGGCCGCTTGCACGAGGGGGCCGAGGAGGGCCAGGGCCGCGGATCCGCCCGGTGCGCGGTCGTGCCGGGCGGCCGCCGGGGCGACCGCGAAGGCGACGGTGAGCAGTCCGGCGGCGGTGTGCGCGGCACGGAGCCGGGCGACCAGGCGACGGCCGTACCAGAAACCGGGCCGGCTCAGGGCGGTGGGGCGGCCGTCCTCGGGCTCGTGGGCCATCGGCTGCTGGGACTCGTACGCGCTCCAGGTGCGCAGGGACAGGTACCACAGCAGCCCGGTCAGGGCGGTGGGCACCAGGGCGGCGAGGCCGAGCCGGCGGCCCGGCTCGCTCCACCAGCCGTCGTCCGACGCCTCGGGCGAGAGGAAACCGAGCCAGGAGTGCCGGTCGGCGCACGCCCGCGTACCCGCGCACTGCCAGGCCGCCAGGTCGAGGGCGACCTCGCACGCCGCCGCGACGAGCAGCACCGTCAGGCTCAGTCCGGCCAGCCGCACCAGCAGTCCGTACAGCCGGACGAGGCGTCTGCGGCCTCGGGCCGCCGGGCGCATCCAGTGGGCGAGGTTGACCACCATGAAGGGCAGCAGCAGCAGCCACAGGGCGCGGGTGCCGTTCCCGGAGGTGAGGTTGCACCAGACGTAGGCCTCGGGGACCGGTCCGTCCCGGTGGCCGGCGGGCAGGCACTCCGCCCGGACGTCGTCGGCGCGCCGGAAGACGGCGGCGACGTCGTCGCCGGCGATCCGCACGGTGCGCGGATCGTTCAGCATGTCCTGCGGGGTGGCGCCGCCCACTCCGTGGACCAGGAGTTCCAGGGCGGTCCCCGAGTCCTTCGGCCGTTCGGCGGGGGCGTCCATGGTCTCGGTCCGCTCGGTCCGCTCGGCTGATCCGCCTTCCTGCGCACGTTCCACTGCTTCGCACTTCCCCCGTGACACGCCGTCGGATCCGTCCGTGCGGGCAACAGGATCTCCCCTGCCGGAACGGCTGACACCTCTCCTCACGGAATCTCCCCGATCCTGGTGGCGAACGGGCAACCCAGGGGACAACGATGACATGTGCGCGACGAATGCAGGAGACGCCGCCCTTGCCCCGGCATGCGAGGATGGGACGCCGACGCACCGGCGGCGGGAGGAACGTGCCCGTCGGACCGGGTGCGCGGGGCGTGTCGGACGGCTTGGCGGCGAAAGGACCGGAGCGTACGTGAGCGAGAATCAGAACCTCCTCGCGGAGCAGCGGCGCACCCTGATCCTCGACGAGGTCCGGCGCCGCGGCGGAGTCCGGGTCAACGAACTGACCCGCAAGCTCGGCGTGTCGGACATGACGGTCCGCCGCGACCTCGACGCCCTCGCCCGGCAGGGCGTGCTGGAGAAGGTGCACGGCGGAGCGGTCCCGCTGGTCGAGGCCAGCACCCATGAGCCCGGCTTCGAGGCCAAGTCCGGTCTGGAGCTGAGCGCGAAGGACGACATCGCGCGAGCGGCGGCCGAACTGGTCCCGCCGGGTGCGGCGATCGCCCTCTCGGGCGGTACGACGACGTACGCGCTGGCCGGTCGACTGCTCGACGTGCCCGACCTCACCGTGGTCACCAACTCGGTGCGGGTGGCGGACGTCTTCCACGCGGCGCAGCGCACCTCGGGCCCCCGTCAGGGTGCGGCCACGGTCGTCCTGACCGGCGGTGTGCGCACGCCGTCCGACTCACTGGTGGGGCCGGTGGCCGACCAGGCGATCGCGGTGCTCCACTTCGATCTGCTGTTCCTCGGCGTGCACGGGATATCGATCGAGGCCGGGCTGTCGACGCCGAACCTCGCCGAGGCCGAGACGAACCGGCGCCTGGTGCAGTCGGCGCGCCGGGTGGTCGTGGTCGCCGACCACACCAAGTGGGGCACGGTGGGCCTGAGTTCGTTCGCTTCCCTGGACCAGGTGGACACGCTGGTGACGGACTCCGGACTGCCGGCCGAGGCCCGCGAAGAGATCTCCGAACACCTGCCGCGGCTGGTCGTGGCGGGCGAGCCCGAGGAGCCGGCGGAACCCTCGGACGTCTGACCGGGCTCCGGGAACCCGGTCTCTCGGCGCCCCGGTCTCTCGGCGCCCCGGCTCTTGGCTCCTCGGCCGGAAGTCACCCGACATCACGGCACCACGGGATCGCGCGACCGTACGCGCGCGGCGGCCGCCGTCAGTCCGGCCACACCCCTGTCCGCAGCAGCGTCTCGATCGTCGTCGTGTACGGGGCGATGTCCAGGCCCTGGTCGGTCAGCCAGGCGTCCGAGTAGTACTTGTCGAGATAGCGGTCCCCCGGGTCGCACAGCAGCGTCACCACACTCCCCTGCCGCCCCTCGGCCACCATCTCCGCGACGATCTTCAACGCGCTCCACAGCCCGGTGCCGGTGGAGCCGCCCGCCTTGCGGCCGATCGCCCGCTCCAGGAATCGCACGGCGGCGACGGCGGCCGCGTCGGGGACCTTCATCATCCGGTCGATCGCGCCGGGCACGAAGCTCGGTTCCATCCGGGGCCGGCCGATGCCCTCGATGCGGGAGCCCCGGTCGCAGACGACGTCCGGATCGCCGGTGGTCCAGCCCTCGAAGAAGCAGGAGTTCTCCGGGTCGGTGACGCAGATGCGGGTGTCGTACTGCATGTAGCGGACGTAGCGGGCGAAGGTCGCCGAGGTGCCGCCGGTGCCGGCCGTGGCGACGATCCAGGCGGGTTCCGGATGGGGCTCCAGCTTCAGCTGGCGGAAGGTGGATTCGGCGATGTTGTTGTTTCCCCGCCAGTCCGTGGCGCGTTCGGCGTAGGTGAACTGGTCCATGTAGTGGCCGCCGGTCTCCGCCGCGAGGGCGACCGACGCCTCGTACAGGGTGCGCGGGTCGTCCACGAAGTGGCACCGGCCGCCGTGGAACTCGATCAGGCGGCACTTCTCGGCGCTCGTCGTGCGCGGCATGACGGCGATGAAGGGCACCCCGATCAGCTTCGCGAAGTACGCCTCGGACACGGCGGTCGAGCCACTGGAGGCCTCGATCACCGGGCGGCCCGGACGGATCCAGCCGTTGCACAGTCCGTAGAGGAAGAGCGAGCGGGCGAGCCGGTGCTTGAGGCTGCCGGTCGGGTGCGTCGACTCGTCCTTGAGATAGAGGTGCACGCCCCACCGCTCGGGCAGCGGGAAGCGCAGCAGGTGGGTGTCGGCCGACCGGTTGGCGTCGGCCTGGACCCTGCGCACGGCTTCTTTCAGCCAGTCGCGGTAGCCGGGGTCGCTGCGGTCGGCGTCGAGGGTGGCGCCCTCCAAGGCGTGCCGGGGCTGTGGGTACTGCTGGGGAGTGCTCACGACAGGGCTCCTTACGCCGAGCGCGCCGACGGCGTCCCGCGCGGCCGGCACCCCGATCATAGAACCCTGCGAACCGCCCCTCACCTGCATAAACGTCTCTTTGGGAGACTCAAAGGAAGCCCTGGGCCCCACCCCGGCGCCGCCTTCCGGCACCCGGCACGCGGCTGGGGGCGCATTCGCGCGAGTGCTTCGGACGCCCCCGGAAGGGGGACGTGCGTACTGGTGATCAACGGTGAGGGCGGGCAGACTGCCCGCGGAGCAAGGTCCCGGACGGGAGCACACTGGACCAGGACATGAGCCGGCCCGCGGAGCACGGTCCGGTACACCGACGCGCACAAGGGGGCGAGGGGCATGGCCGAGCTGGAGTTCACGGCCAGGGGCGTGCGGATCGGCAGGCGGCTGCGGTCGCTCACCCGGGCCGGACAGGTCCGGATCAGCGACGGCAGGCTCGAGCTGCTCACCAGCTACGGAAGCGAGATCGACAGCGCGCCGGTGCAGGCCGTACGCGCCTCCCGGCCCTGGTTCGCCCCCGGGGGCCGCGCCCTGGCCGACCTCAACGGCCACCGGTACCTGCTGACCCTGAGTGACCACGACCCGGCGCCGGGCGAGCCGGGGCCGCCCGCGGCGCGCCGCTTCATCGAGGCCGTACGCCGGGCATCGGGGCGCGGCGCCTGAGATGCCCGCGAGTTGCGCCGCCCCAGGCCCTGCGTCACTCTGTTCTCACGTCACTCTGGGTTTACCGGCGATAACGCTGCGAACCAGCCCGCCGGCCACGACAGCAGGCGGCCATGTCACGCAGGCACCCTGCTGGATCCGTACTCCGTGTTCTTCCGGACGTCCGTCCGGGCCTGACACCGGGGAGTCGCAGCTGTGATCACTCACCCAAGCAGACACTGCACGGTGGAGCTCCAGGCTCTTCCGCCGCGGATCGGCCAGGTCCGCAGAATCGTATCTGCGCAATTGCGCTACTGGCATATGGACACCTTGATAGACCGTGCCTCGCTCGGTGTGACGGAGCTGTTGTCCAACGTCCACCGACACGCCCAGCCCGACAAGATCTGCACGGTCGAGCTGGAGGTGCTGCTCGAGCGGCTCAAGGTCTCGGTGCGCGACCACGACCCGCGGCTGCCGGTCGTCGGGGACGCCGCTCCGCTCGCCACCTGCGGGCGCGGGCTGGCCATGGTGGCCGCGATGAGCGAGAGCTGGGGCGCCCTGCCGGACGGCGAATCCGGCAAGGTCGTGTGGTTCACGCTGCCGGCGCCGTCCGCGGCTCCCGTGGCGGACTGGGACCACTATCCGCGGATCACCACCGGTGAACGCGCCGTGCCCCGGTTCGCGGAGGTCGCGCTCGTCGAGCACGCCATCGAGGAGCGCCGGTCCGAACCCGCTCCCGCCCGGTCCGCCGTTGTCGGCTGACCGGGCGCTGTCCGCCTCCCGTACGCGGTGCCCCACTCGGTGGCCCCGGTCCGGCCGACGGCCCGGAGCGGGCCCCTCGCGGGCGGGAACGCGGACCGCCGGGATCGGCGTGCCGGCTGTGCGCAGGGCGTGATGCCCCGGCCGTCGCCGGCAGCGCGTGGACCGGGGTGGGCGTCACGCGGCCTTCGCCGCGCCGCCACGAGCTCCTTCCCCGATACCGACGCGGGCCGGGGCGGGGCCGCGGTCTCTCCCGGGGTCATGCCGCACCGCCCTTGCCGTGCCGGCCGAACTCCTCGTCCAGGACGGACAGCCGCCGCCAGTACTCGTCCTCGTCGATCTCGCCGGAGGCGAAGCGGTGCCCGAGCACCGTGATGGGCGAGCCGTCCGCCCCGGCGGGCCCGCCGGGGCCGTGTCCGGGACCGCGGCGTCCGCGCCGCACCGTGCGGCGCAGCAGGGCGATGCCACCGCCGATGACCAGGGCCCAGACCAGGGGGAGGAGCAGGATCCACGGGCCGGGCCCGCCGTCGCCGAAGTGCGCCGGTGTCTGCATGGTCGTTCAACTCCTCGGATGCGCTCGCCGACGTCCTGTCGTCGTGCGAAGCGTCGTGACGCGTCGTCGTGCTGCTTCGCTTCCGAGAGTCGTCCCCAAGGGGGTGCCGGGTCGTCGTACGGCCGGCGGCACTGTCCCTGCCTCAGGGGAAGTACGCCGGACGGCGACGCCTGCTTCCGTCCGCCCGAAGTGCCGCACCCGCTGGTACGTACGGCGCGGCGGGCGTCCGGCCGGACGCCC
>NZ_LIQT01000120.1 GCF_001418415.1 Streptomyces hirsutus | reverse complement strand
CCGCTCCTCGGGGTCCTTCGCCAACAACCGTACGATCAAAGGACCGAGCGCACCGGCCTGCTTCGGCTCGGGCGTGTCCTCGGCGGTGATCGCGGCGAGCGTGGACTCCGGCGTCGTACGGCGGAACGGGGACCGGCCCTCGACCGCGGCGTACAGCAGAACGCCGAGGGACCACAGGTCGGAGGCGGGGCCCGCGATGCGGCCGGACGTCCGCTCGGGGGCGACGAACTCCAGCGATCCGACGAACTCCCCACTGACCGTGTGGGGTTCCTCGCCCTGGACGTGGGCGATGCCGAAGTCCGTGAGGACGACGCGCCGGTGCGGTCCGAGCAGGACGTTGGCGGGCTTCACATCGCGGTGCACGATGCCGACGGCGTGGGCGGCTCGCAGCGCGCCAAGGACGGCGAGGCCGATCCGGGCAGCCTCGGCGGGCGGCAGCGGACCGCGGTCGAGCAGTTCGTGCAGCGACTCGCCGCGGACCAACTCCATGACGATCCAGGGAAGTCCGTTGGTGCCGTCCCGTCCCTCCGGCTCCTTGACCCCGTCGTCCTCCACCACGACGTCGTGGAGGACGACCGCGGCGGGATGGTCGACGCGGGCGGCGGCACGGGCCTCGCGGTGCAGCCGGTGGGCGGCCCGCCGATGCCTCTCGTCCCCCGGATGACCCGGTAACCGCGGCTGTTTCACGGCGACTTCACGCTGGACGAGTTCGTCGAGCGCCCGCCAGACGGTGCCCGTGCAGCCGGACCCGATCCGCTCGATCAGTCGGTAGCGACCGCCGACCAGGCGACCCCGGGCACCCGTCGCGCCACCGTCGTTGCTCATCCCCCATCAGTACCGTGCGAGGCGCCGCGTTGTCGACGCGGTGCCCGTACCGGGCGCGGCACAGGCCCGCCTCGCCCGGATCAGAGCTTGTCGACGTCCAGGTTGGCGATCACGGTCTCCGCCACTTCGCGCCCGCGCTCCGTGAAGTCACCCTTGCCCGGGTAGCTGACGGTGAGCTTGTACATGTCCTCGTCGGACGTCATGTAGTAGAAGATCCGCATTTCGCGGGGACGGGGGTTCTGGCTGTCGTTCGTCTTGTAGACGACGGTGTTCTCCGCCGCCTTCTTCCCCTGGTACGTGAGGTCCGGCTTCGGCTTCGTCACCGGGCCCTCCGGCATGTCGAGGGCGTAACTGCCGCTCTCCTTGAAGCTCTTGTTGTCGTCGTACATCTCGGCATCGGCGGAGGCCTCGATGTCGTTGCTGGTGTCCTCGGCCTTCCGGTCCAGCGTCAGACCGATCCAGATGCTGCCGCTGTGGTCCGTGTATCTGACCCAGTGCTCATCGCTCCCGCCCAAGGACTTCTCCGGGTCGGGAACAGTGCGCTGGTAGTCCTTCGGCACCGACACGGACGCCGCGACGTCCTTCTCCTTGTGGGTCTTCCAGTCGTCCGGCAGTGGCCCCGCGAACGGGTCCGCGATCACCAGGTACGCGGTCACCACTCCGGCGACGACCGCCGCGCCCAGTCCGCCCAGCGTCTTGTAGCCGATCCGGATGCCCTTGCCTCCGGATCCCGTACCGGAACCGGAACCGGCACCGGTGCCGAGGCCCGGGGCGTGGACGATCTGCGTGGGCTGGGACTCGGGCGGGTTCGCGACGGCGTCCAGCAGCGCGCGCACCCGGGCGGCGTTCGGACGGTGCGCCGGGTCCTTCTGCAGCAGGCCCGTGATGACCTCGGCCAGCGGACCCTGCGCAACGGCGGGCGGCGCGGGCACGGCGTTGAGGACGGACTGGAGTGTCGCGGGCGTGTTGCTGCGCCGGAACGGCGAGACGCCCTCCGTGGCCGCGTACAGCACGACACCGAGGGACCACAGGTCGGAGGCGGGTCCGGGACGCTGGCCCAGCACCCGCTCGGGCGCGATGTACTCGGGCGAGCCCACGAAGCCGCCGGTGTCGGTCAGGTTGGTCTCGCCCTCGATCTGGGCGATGCCGAAGTCGGTGAGGACGACCCGGTCGTGCCGGCCGAGCAGTACGTTGTCCGGTTTCACGTCCCGGTGCAGGATGCCGGCCGCGTGCGCGGCCTCCAGCGCGCCGAGCACCTCCAGGCCGACCCTGGCCGCCTCGCGCGCGGAGAGGGTGCCCTCCTCCTGCAGTACGGCGCCCAGGGAACGGCCCTGGACCAGCTCCATCACGATCCACGGCCGCCCGTCCACGACCGCGACGTCATGGACGTTGACCACCGCGGGGTGATCGAGCCGGGCCGCCGCACGGGCCTCGCGGCGCATGCGCTCGAACGCGTTGGCGCGTTCGCGTTCGGGAAGGTGGTCCGGGACGCGGGGCTCCTTGACGGCAACCTCGCGGTCCACCGTCTCGTCCGCCGCCCGCCACACCGTGCCCATACCGCCGTGCCCGAGCTTGGAAAGCAGTCGGTAACGACCGGCGATGAGCCGGCCGACGCCGGGGTCGTCCTGCGACGACTGGGGCTGCGACGGCTCATGGCGGGACGGCTGCGCCGGTGCCGGCGAAGGCGCCGGCACCGGCGACCGGAGCGGCGCCTGCTGGTGCGGTTGCGGCTGCTGCTGGGACTGCTGCGGAACCACCTGGGTGGGCGCCGCGTAAGGGTTGCCCGGATGCGGCACGGACGCAGGCGGGTTCGGGTTCGGGTTCGGCGGTTGCAGACCAAAACTCGTTGGCTCGTCGGCCGCGCCGTGGCGGGCTCCCCCGTTGCTGCTCATGCTCCATCCATATCGCGCCGACCCCTCGCGGAGCCACAGCGGGTGCCCTCCGGTCACAGACCCGTGACTCCGTCCACGGCTTATCTACCTTTTATACGGCTACGCGCCGGACGAAGTCGTGCCGGACGCCACAGACCTCGGAAGCGGCACCACGGCGGAGGAAGCCGGAGAAAACGGAGAAGCCGCAGAAGTTGCAGAGGCGGAAGAGGCGGGAGAAGCGGACGGACCCGCCGTACGGGAGGGGTCGGCCGTGAGGAACGGACCGTCCGTACCGTCGGTACGGGACGGGCGGGGCTCCGGTGGCCGAGGCTCGGGAGTCAGCGGCCCGGTGCTCGAGGGCGTACCGCCCCCGCCGCTCCCGTCACCGTCGCGCTCCAGAAGCAGGACCGTCGCGGACACCCCGGCGCCCACCAGCGCGGCAACGGCCAGCGCGGCAACGAGCACACTCCTCGTGGGCCGCCCCGGCGAGCGCACCACGGTGACGGCAAGGCCGTCGGGGGTGCGCCCCCACTCGGCCGCCCCTCCCCGCTCCGGGAGCGGCCGACGCGTCCGGCCCCGCCCGCGCGCCGGGTATCCCGACGGCAGGTATCCGAGCGGCGGAGACTCCGGCGTGCGGCCCGTCTCGAGGAAGAACCGCAGCATCCCCTCGGCACGGTCCGCGTCCAGCCGCCGGTCGGGGTCCCGCTCCAGCAGGCCGCGTACAACGGGCAGAATCGGCCCGGCCTGCAGGGGCGGCCGGATCTCGTCGACCACGACCGCGTGCACGATCCCGCCGATCGAGTCCCGGCGGAACGGCGACTCGCCACTGAGCGCTGTGCACAGCAGCGCGCCCAGCGACCACAGATCGGACTCGGGTCCGGTCCTGGCCCCGGACATCCGCTCGGGGGCGGTGTACTCGGGCGAGCCGACGAAGGAGCCGGACTCGGTGAGCGTGGTGGCGCCCGCGACCTGGGCGATACCGAAGTCGGTGAGGACGACCCGGTCGGTGCCGCACTCGAGCAGCACGTTCGCGGGTTTGAGATCGCGGTGCAGGACGCCCGCCGCGTGGGCGGCGCGCAGCGCGCCGAGCAGGTCGATGCCGATGCGCGCGGCCTCCACCGCGTCGACCGGTCCCCGGGTGGCGATACGGTCGGCGAGCGAACCGCCGTCGATCAGCTCCAGCACGATGTACGGGCGTTCGCCGTCCTCGACGACATCGTGGACGACGATGATGTGCGGATGACTCAACTGGGCGAGCGCCCGCGCCTCCCGCAGGGTGCGGTCCCGCTGCCGCCGTGCCGCCGCCGCGGAGAGCGTTTCGTCCAAGGCGAGTTCCTTGACCGCGACGCCACGCCCGAGCAGTTGGTCCGTCGCCCGCCACACCACACTCATGCCGCCGCGCCCGAGCCTCGCCTCCAGGCGATAACGGCCCGCGATGACACGGGCGTTGTGCCGTGCGGGCCCGCTTCCGGGCTCCCCCTCGGTCACCATGGGCTCATCATGCCCCACCGGATGTCATCCCTCCGGTAGGCCTATTCGGCCAAGCGCCGCCGCCGCGGAACCGGACAGCCGGATTCCCCCGGGGACCGAGGCCTGTCCTAGCGGGGTTCCCGCCACCCCTGCAGGACCGTTTCGAACTGCTTGCTCGTGGTGGCCCAGTCCTCGGCCGGGGACGCCATGTAGATCGCGTACTCGACTCCGTCACGGGAGAGGTACATCTGGTCGACGGCCTGGTACGGCCCCGGGAACTCCGTGTCCTTCGCCAGCGCGGTCCAGGTGTACTCCAGCCGCGCGCTCTCGCGGTCACGGTAGACGCGGCGTTCCAGACCCATCTGCCGGTAGTCGACCAGCCGCTGCCCTATCTGCTGGTCCAGATCGCTCAGGTGCTCGTACGGGTCGTCGAAGTCGGGGGAGTCGTCGGCGGCGATACGGATGAAGCTCCTGCCTCCGTCGGGCGTGTAGTCGACCTGGCGCGTCTCCTCGTCGAAGACGACCCGCTCCCAGTCGTCGCCGGGCAGGACGATGCTGAAGCCGAACGGGTCGTCACGGCGCACCCAGCCCGCCGGAAGCCCACCCGTCTGCGTGCTGTCGTCCGCACCGGTCTTCTCGGGCGTGGGCGTCGGCGTCGGCTTCGGCTTGTCGAAGGGCGACGCCGAGCTGCTGCTGTCCTGTGTCCTGCCGTCGCCCCTTGGTATGAGCAGCATCGCGGTCCCTCCGCCGACGAGCGCGGCCAGGACCACGACCAGGGCGATCAGACCCACTCGCCCGAGCCGCCGCGGCCCGGCGGGGGTGACGCCCCCGGAAGGCGACTGGACGGCCGTGAGACCGGAGCCCCCGCCTCCCGGCAGACCAGAAGTCGCACCGGGCGCACCGGGCGTAACAGGGTTACCAGGAGGGGCGCCGGACGCACCGGGCTCAGGTTCGGCCTCTGTGCCGGCCGCCGGTGGAAAGTACGACGGAGGTGGCACGGCACCCGTACCGGCACCCGCTCCTGGCCCGTACGCCGTCGATCCCGACGGCCATGGCGACGGCGACGGTGGCGGTGGCGCCGACGGCATCCGGGTGCCGTCGGCCTGCGTCATCACGTATCTCTGCGCCGAGGCGGGCCGCCGCCCCTCCGCCGCTTCGGCGAGCATCTGCTCGACCGCCTCCGCGTCAGGCCGTGTGGCCGGATCCTTGCGCAGCAGCGCGCTGATGACGGGCGCGAGCGGGCCGGCGTACGGCGGCTCGTCGGCCTCCTCCTCCACGACCGCCTGCATGGTGGTCAGCGGAGACGTCCGGCGGAACGGCGATCTGCCCTCCACCGCCGTGTACAGCGTCGCGCCGAGCGCCCAGAGGTCCGAGGCGGGGCCGGGATCCAGGCCGCGGATCCGCTCGGGTGCCAGGTAGTCGACCGAGCCGACGACCTCTCCGGTACGGGTGATCCCCGTGTCGCCCTCGATCTGCGCGATGCCGAAGTCGGTGAGCAGCACGCGTCCGTCGCCGCCGAGGAGCACGTTGCCCGGCTTGACGTCGCGGTGCACCACCCCGGCGGCGTGCGCGGCGCGCAGCGCGCGCAGCACCCACAGGCCGATACGGGCCGCCTCGCGGGGCTCGACGCGCTCCCGCTCCTTGACGGCGTCGGCGAGCGAATGGCCTTCGACCAGCTCCATGACGATCCACGGCCGGCCGTCGTGCTCCAGCACGTCGTGCACGGTGACGACCGCGGAGTGGTTGATCCGTGCCGCCGCGCGTGCCTCGGCGCGGGTACGCGCCAGCATCATGGCCTGGTCCCCGTCGGAGACGTAGAGCGCGGCGGTCAACTCCTTGATGGCCACGGTCCGGTGCAGCACCTCATCGTGCGCGCGCCACACCCGGCCCATGCCACCGCTGCCGATGGCATCACCCAACCGGTAGCGACCCGCGACGAGCAGGCCCTGCATCTGATTCACCTTGCCCCGCAATGGTCTTGACAAGGCCAGGTTAGGTTTCCGGGGCCCGGCCTGGGAACAGCGGGCGGGCCATGGAAACCGCACTGTGATGGTTGCCACTGCGGGGATCCCGCGGCGACGGATGCGACAGCAGCGACTGCTGAGGCGTACGGAGCCGGGTCAGCCGGTGAACCGGTAGGTCTCCGAAGCCTGCTCGAACAGCCGGGTCACCTCGTCGCGTTCCCCCTCCGGGCCGCGCACCTGCAGCACGTGGTACCGGCCGTCGATCAGCGCCGCGAGGTTGCGGATGTACAGCTCGCCGCTGCCGCCGGTCCAGGTGAACTGGCCCTCCGCCATGGTTCGTCCGCCCACCTCGATGGTCTTCAGACCCGTGGAGGTGGCCCAGCTGGAGTCGCGGTACGGCTGGAGTTCGCGCTCGTCGTCCCGCTGATAGGCCATCGGGTCGTCTCCGTACTGCGCGGCGCTGTCCCGGCCGGGCACGACGATCAGCTCGAAGTCGCCACTGGAGTAGAGGACCTGACCGCTTCCGTTCTTCCCGGTGCGCTGCCAGCCCTTCGCCACGGCGACACGGAAGCCCTCCGGGTCCTCGCGCAGGGTGAAGCCCTTGGGGACGTCGGGATCGTCGGGGCCGGTGGTCTGCGTCTCGTCGGCCGTACCGGACTCCCCGGTACCGCCCTCCGGGCTCTTCGGATCCTGCGGCTCCGCCGAGGAGTCACCGGATCCCGGCGCGCCGCCCGCCTCCTGCGACGGAGACGCCTCACCGGTCGCCCGGGCCGCCCCCGCGCCCCCGGTCTCCTCACCGGCCTTCGGCATGAACATCACGGCGTACGCGATCGCCGCGGCCATGGCGAGCAGCACCAGCAGGAGCAGGGTGCGGCCCAGCCGGCGCGGGGATCCCGACTCCTGCTTGGCGCGCTTGTGCCGTCCGTGGTGCGCGGGCAGTCCGGCGCGGCGCCTGCGCACCAGCTCGCCGCGGCGGCGCACGATCGGCAGCCGGCTGGTGTCGACCGGCGGTGCCGCTATGACGTGCACGCCGGCTTCCGGCTCGGGCGCCGACCGCACCAGCGAACGCAGCCAGCCGCGCAGCTCCTCGAAGTCGAGCCGCTCGGTGGGGTCCTGGCGCAGGAGCGACTCCACGACCGGCCTGAGCGGCCCGCACTCCTCGGCGAACGCGGCGGGTTCGGCGCACACCATCTGCACCAGCTCGGCCGTCGACTCCTCCGGGTAGGGCGCGTGTCCCTGTACGGCCCGGAACAGAAGCGCGCCCAGCGCCCACAGGTCGGTCGCGGGGCCGATGGGTGCGGCCAGCTGCCAGTTCTCGTGCACGGGCCCGGCCTGCTCCGGTGCCCACCGCTCCGTCACGGGGCCGACGACGGCCATCCGCGCCTGGCGTGCCCGCTCGGCGGCCAACGCGGTGGCGGGGCCCCGGCGCGCGGGTGCGTGGGCCGTCGGCTCGTCCCAACGAGCGGCCGGGGCGGCTCCGCCGGGAGGCGCGGCCCCGGCCGGGCCTGTCACGCCGGTCGCGGGACCGAGCGCGGGTGCCGGTACCAACCCGCCGGGAGGCAGGGCGGTACGCCCCTGCCCGTCGGCCCCGCCGAAGCCACTGCCGCCCCCGTTCCCGCTTTCCCTGCTACTGCCACTGCCACTGCCACTGCCACTGGGCAACTGTGGGCTGTCGGTCACCGGTTCGGCGGCGGGGGCGCTGCGGGGTGTGGCGCCGTGCCAGCCGGTGGTCTCCACCCCGTACGGGTCGGCTATCAGCCCCGGTGGGACCGCACCGGTCCCGCTCCCGCCCGGGGCGCTCGACGAACCACGGGTGTGCGGTGCGAGGGCGGCCGGACCGTCGTCCCCGGTGGCGGAAGCGGCACCGGGCAGGGCGGTTCGGCCCAACCGCTGAGCCTCCTGCACCCGGGCAGCGGCACGGGCACCCGCCCGGTACGCGGCGATCGCCCCCGCGCGGGCGGCCCTTACGTCCCCGGCGCTGTCGGTGGCCTGCGAGGCCTCCGTGGCGGAGGCCCCACTGACCGGGTCCACCGCCCCGCCCCCGGGCAGCCGACCGGCCCGCGCCTCGATGGCGGCCCGCCGCACGGCATCAGGATTCGATTCGGGACCGGAACCATGGGCGGGACCGGTACCGAAACGGGGCGCGGGACCAGAACCGTGTGCGGGGCCGGGCGCGGGGTCGGCGGTGAAGCCGGGAGGCCACGACGGAGTGCGCCCCGGCGCCTGTGCCGGAATACCGGTTCCCGTGGGTGCCACGGGTCCCAAGGCTTCGGCCGCCGAACCCGCGCCCGCCCCCGCCGGGTTCGGAACAGCCGCACCCGAAACAGCCGCACCCGGAGAGGCGGTTTCCGGAAGGAACGTGTCAGGAGCAGGCACCGGGTCGTACCCACACAACGCCTCTTCCGCCGCGCCGACCGCGAGACCGGTCAGCATCACACGGCCGTCGTCGCAGACCAGCACCGTGCGCGGGGTGATGTTCCGGTGCACCCAGCCGTGGCCGTGCAGGACCCGCACGGCCATCAGAACGTCGGCGGCGACCTCGGCCGCCCGGTACGGGGTCAGCGGCCGCTCGGCCAGCAGCGCCGCCAGCGGCCGGGCGGACACCAGCTCGCTGACGATCCAGAGGGAACCGCCCTCCGCGAACACGTCGAAAACCTGGTCCAGCCGTGGATGGTCGGGAATGGCCGCCGCGGCCTGCGCGGCCTCGACCGCTCGCCGCACCACGGGGTCGGTGGGCCGCCGCGTGCCCGCACGGTCGGCCGTACGCCCGCCGCCCCGGCGGGCGCTTCCGTCACGCGCCGTGAAACCGTCGGGCAGCCCTTCCGCGTCGAGCACCTCGGCCTCGACGACCTCCGGCAACGGGACCTGCCTGACGAGGACTTCCTGCCCGCTGTAGGTGTCGAAGGCACGGGTCTCGGTCAGTTCGTACTCGTCGGAGGGCGGCAACGGCAGGCGGTAGCGGTCAGCGAGAACCCGCCCCGCGTATTCGTCCACTGCGCCTCCCCCGGCATTACGGTCGGTCAGGTCCGCTCGCCCAGCGGCCTGTTCCGGCTGCGTACGGTCTGCAAACACTCACGATACGTGCCGGAGGCAACCCGAAGAGAGGGGATGCCACATCTCACTCCCCAATCAGGCGGCCACTCATGCTCAGGACTTGGGTTCAAAGGACTGCGTCAGCGCCTGCCAGGTCTCCTTGCGCTGCTCACCGTCCCAGCCGTCGGCCTTCGCCGTGTACATCAGCGCATACCCGACCCGGCCGTCCACGACGAATCCCCGGTCGATGGTCCGGTACTTCGTACCGCCGTCCACGTAGGTGAACTCCCAGTCGGCGGTGTTCCACCCCCGGTAGTCCACCGCCTCTATTCGGACCCTCTTGTACTGCGAACGCACCATGTAGCGTTCCTGGTTCTTCCAGTCGGCCACCGGGTCGCCCTTCGGCGTGGACGTCCAGGCGATGAGCAGCTTCTGTGCGTCGGGCCCGGTGAACCGGTCCCCTGCCGTCCCCGTCGAGTCGTACTTCCAGCCCTCGGGCAGCCCGATCGTGTAGCCCTGGTTCCCTTCGTACGTCTCCGCCACCGGGGCGTCCCCGTCGGTCTCGGCCGAGTCGCCCGACCCGCTGTCGCCCGCCTTGGTGCCGGTGTCGGTCTCGCCGGATCCCGCTCCCGTGTCGTCGTCCTTCGGTTCGGTCGCCTCACCGTCGGTTCGGGTGCCGTCGTCCTCACCGGCCTCGGAGCCATCGTCCTTCTTGGTGTCGGCGCTGGGCGCCTGGCCTGAGGCCACCCGCTCCGCACCGCCCTTCGCCCCCGCGCCACCCTCGTCGTCATCGCCGCCGAGTGTCAGGGCGAGCACGGTACCGAGCACCGCGAGCACCACGACCACCGCGATGACGACCAACGTCCGCCGCGGCACCACATCGGTGAGCGACGCCTTCGGCGCGGACCGCGCCGGCAGGTCCGGCGGCGTCATCACGGGCCACCCCGCATCCCGGGCGCCCGACGCCGGGCCAGGCACCGCACCGGAGCCACGGGCCGTGACCGGGCCGCCCGGCCATGCCCCGCTCCCGGCTCCCGTTCCGGCCCGAGCCGTCGTCGGCACGGTGGACGGGGTCGCCGAGGTGGCCTTGCCTGCCGTCGAACCGGCGGCACCGCCGCCGGTCTTGGCGCGCGTCGCTGCCGCGGAACCGGCCGCCCCCGCCGCCCCTGCGGCCTTCCGCACGGAACGCATCGCGCCGCGCAGTTTCTCCCCGGGCTCCTCGCCGCCCCGCCTGCCCCTGCCCCGCCCACCGGGCTGCTCGGGCAGTGGCACGACCTTCGTCGCGTCCACCGGTTCCGACTCGGCGCCCTTGGTCTCGGGCGCGTTGATCACCGCGTTCAGCATGGCCCGCGAACCGGCGTCGTCGAGCCGCTGGGCCGGGTCCTTGACGAGCAGCCCGTAGATGACGTCCCTGAGCGGTCCCGCGTTCTTGGGCTCCTCGAGCGGCTCGGTCATCACCGCCGTGAGCGTCGCGATCGCGGACCCCTTGTCGTACGGCGGTGTGCCCTCCACCGCCGCGTACAGCAGGCCACCGAGCGACCACAGGTCGGCCGCCGGCCCCGGCTTGTGTCCGCGGGCCCGCTCCGGGGAGATGTACGAGGGGGCGCCGACCAGCATGCCGGTCGAGGTGATGGACGGGTCGCCCTCGACCTGGGCGATGCCGAAGTCGGTGAGCACGACCCGGCCGTCCTCGGCGATCAGCACGTTCGACGGCTTCACATCACGGTGCAGGATGCCCTCACGGTGCGCGGAACGCAGCACGTCGAGCACCGCGAGCCCGACCTCGGCAGCCCGCCGGGGCTCCAGCAGGCCGTCCTCCCGGATGGCCTCGGCGAGCGACTTGCCCTCGACGAGCTCCATCACGATCCAGGGCCGGTCGTCCTCCTGGACCACGTCGAAGACCGTCACGGCACTGTTGTTACGGATCCGCGCGATCGCCTTGGCCTCGCGCAGCGTCCGTGTGATCAGCCGCCGTTTCTCCTCCTCGTCGATGCTCGACGGGAAGCGAAGCTCCTTGACGGCGACGGTCCGTCCCAGGGTTTCGTCCTCGGCGCGCCACACCGTCCCCATGCCGCCACGGCCGAGCACATCCCCCAGCCGGTACCGCCCGGCGAGCAGACGTGCGCTCTCGTCCTGACGGGTTGTCCCCGCCCGCTCCGGCTCCGACATGCGTCCCCTCATGCAACCCGGCCTGACAGAGACTTCATTGTCCCTCACCCGACAAGTACTCAGCGCCCAGGGTGCCCCTGGCCGTTCCCCATACCCGGCGCACCCGAAACCCGGGGGAAGGAAGCTCTCCGCGGCCCTGCATGATGTCCCTCCGACAGGAGGGGGAACCGGATGCCGCCGCCCAGGACGCTCTTGACCATCGCCGTGTCCATGGTCCTGCTCTCCATGGCGCCGCCGGTCTCCTCGGCTCTGTCGGCCCCTCCCCCGGACGCGCTCCTTCCGCTGCTGGTCACACAGGGTGGAGCCCCGGCGGCGGCCCTGCTGGCCGTGGACGAATCCGGCCCGCGTCAGGCCCTCGCCGGCGAGGGCCTGAGCTGGGCCGACCACTTCCGTGCCGGCAGCATCACGAAGACGTTCATCGCGACGCTCGTACTGCAACTGGTGGACGAGCACCGCCTGTCACTGTCCGACACCGTGGAAAAACATCTTCCGAAACTGGTACGAGGAGAGGGCAACGACGGCCGCGCGCTGACCCTGCGTTCTCTGCTCAACCACACCAGCGGCCTCTACGACTTCGTCACGGACACCCGTGGCACGGTCCCCGTCACTCCCCATCAGGCACTGCGTATCGCACTCACCCACTCTCCGGCCGCCCTCGGCCGTTTCTCCTACTCGAACACCAACTACGTCCTGCTCGGCCTGGTCGTCGCACAAGTCACCGGTCACTCGTACGCCACCGAGGCCGAACGGCGCATCATCGCTCCGCTGCGGCTGACAGGAACCTCCTTCCCCGGTGCCCGCTCCTCCCTGCCCTCTCCGCACGGCCGCGCCTACGCCGCCGACGGAACCGATGTCACCGAACTCGACCCGCGG
>NZ_LIQT01000012.1 GCF_001418415.1 Streptomyces hirsutus | reverse complement strand
GCCCGACCGGTCAGGAGGCCGGTGGCGAGCGATCGGCCTCCTGACCGGTCGGGCGGCGACCACGGCCGATCGAGGACGTACCGGCCTTTGATCCGACAGCGTGCCGCCGTCGACAACCTCCACGGGACGACGAGGCGAGTACATGAAGTTTTTGCACACATCGGACTGGCACATCGGCAAGGTGCTCAAGGGGCGCAGCCGACTCGATGAGCAGCGAGCCGTCCTGCGCGAGATCGTCCAGGTGACACGGGACCACCGGGTTGACGCAGTTCTCGTCGCCGGTGACCTGTACGAGTCGTCCGCCCCGTCGGCGGACGCCCAGCAGTTGCTGGTGCAGGCACTGCTCACGCTGCGACGCACTGGTGCCGAGGTCATCGCGATCGCCGGCAACCACGACCACGCCGCCACCTTCGACGCCTACCGGCCGCTCATGGCGAGCGCGGGGATCACCCTGGCCGGCAGTGTGCGCGTCGCGGCCGACGGCGGGGTGGTGAAGTTCACCGCGCGCTCGACGGGAGAGCCGGTCACTGTCGCCCTGCTGCCGTTCCTGTCCCAGCGCTACGCGGTACGTGCTGCCCAGTTGGTCAGCACGACGCCCGGGGAGGCCGCAACCGGCTATGGCCGGCTGGTGCGGAACCTGCTTGCCGCGCTCGCGGCCGGTTTCCGCGACGATGCGGTCAACCTGGTGATGGCGCACCTCATGGTGGCCGGGGGAAAGTTCGGCGGGGGCGAGCGGTCCGCCCAGTCGTTCCTCGAGTACTGGGTGCCGGCCGACGCCTTCCCGCCCGAGGCGCACTACGTCGCGCTCGGGCATCTGCACCGCCGGCAGTCGCTGTCCGCGCCGTGTCCGGTGCACTACTGCGGCAGCCCGATCACCCTCGACTTCGGCGAGCAGGACGACCCCTCGATGGTCCTCGTCGTCGAGGCCGGGATCGGCGCGCCCGCCCGTATCGTCGCCGAGGTACCCATCGGGTCCGGACGGCGGCTGCGCACCGTACGCGGCACCGTCGAGGAGCTGACCCGGTGCGCCGACTCGCCCGGCGACGACTACCTGAGGGTATTGCTGTGCGAACCGGCGCGTGCGGGTCTGCGGCAGGAGGTGCAGCGGCTGCTGCCGAACGCGCTGGAGGTGCGCATCGATCCGGAGTTCGCCGCACCCGTGCACACCGCCGGGTCGTCCGCGCCGGCCGACGGCGTGGAGCGCAGCCCCGCTGAGCTGTTCCACGCATACTGCGCCACCCGGAACCTGGTCGACGAACGGGTCGAAGCACTGTTCGCCAGGCTCCACGACCAGGTCACCACCGCGCACGCCTGACGGCGGGAAGGAACCTCGATGAGGCCGGTGCTGCTGGAGATGAACGGCTTCGCCTCGTTTCGGGAGCCGACCCTGATGGACTTCCGCGAGGCGGACTACTTCGCGCTCGTCGGTCCCACCGGCTCGGGCAAGTCCACCGTCATCGACGCGATCACGTTCGCGCTGTATGGATCGGTGCCGCGCTGGGGCGACCGGCGTACGGTCGCGAACGCGCTCGCGCCGACCACCGACCGGGGCATCGTCCGGCTCGCCTTCGACCTTGCCGGACACCGCTACGTCGCCGTCAGAGAGCTGCGCCGCACCGCCGGTGGCGTCCATGTGAAGAATGCCCGGCTGGAACGACTCGCCGACCCGGCCGCGCTCGGCGCACCGGACGACGCCACCGAGGTACTCGCCTCCGACTCCGAGGTCACCCCCGCGGTGGAAAAGCTGATCGGGCTACCGTTCGAGCACTTCATCACCTGTGTGGCACTGCCACAGGGCGACTTTGCCGAGTTTCTGCACGAACAGCCCGCCAAGCGGCAGGAGATCCTCGTCAGACTGATGGGGCTGCAGGTCTATACCCGGATCGCACAGGCGGCGAACGCGAAGGCCGAGAGCGAGAAGCAGCGCGCCGAATTCCTCGCCCGGCAGCTCGAGGAGTTCACCGATGCGACCGAACCCGCCCTACGGGCGGCACAGGACCAGGTGGCCGCGCTGGAGAAGGTCGCCGAGCGGATTCGTGCGATGCTGCCCGAACTCGCGAAGCACGGCGCGGCGGTGGCCGAGGCGCAACAGGCGTGCGTGGCGCTGACCGAGGAGCGGGACCAGCTGAGGGCGGTTGCCGTGCCGGCCGGGTTCGAGGAACTCGGTGAGAGGGAACGCGAGATCAGAGCCGCGTGCGAAACGGCCGACGAGGAGCTCGCCGCGGCCGAGACGGCCGACACGACCGTCCGCGAGCAGCTTGCGGCGGCACCGCCCCAGGCCTCACTCGAGCAAGCCCGCCGCGATCACGCCGAGCTCGACGAGACGGAAGAGAGGCTGCTCGCAGCGCAGGCGCTGCAGCAGTGGCGCGCCGCGGCGCTCCGCGATGCCATCGCCGTCAGGGAGGAGGCCGAAGGGCTTGCCCGGCAGGCGCGGCAGGCGCGGGAGGTCATGGCGCGGTCGCATCTCGCCACAGCGCTGCGGCCGCACCTGCGGGTCGGCGGGGCGTGCCCGGTGTGCGAGCAGCGGGTCACGACGAGGCCCGGCCCGCTGACCGCGCCCGATCTCGATGCGGCCGAACGAGCACTGATCCGGGCCGACAGTGAGGTGGAGCGGTCGCGTGGCGAGTGGACGAAGGCGTCCCGGGCCGAGCAGCAGGCCACCAGCGAACTGAACATGCTCATCGGCCGGGTCGCCGCCCTGCGTGCCGACCTCGCCGGTGCTCCCGCCTTGGAGCAGGTGACCGCTGCGCTCGCCTGCCGGGAGCGGCTGGAAAGGACCGCCGATGAGGCGGACGCACGGCTTCGGTGTGCGCGGACCGCCAGGGCGAGCGCCGAGAAGACCGCGGCGGGTGTTCACCAGGAAGTACAGGCGGTCCGGTCGGTGCTCGAGCAGGTTCGCGACCCACTCGTCACGCTCGGGGCTCCGGCGCTGGACCGTGATGACCCGACCGCGGCGTGGGCGACCCTCGTCTCCTGGGCGGCCGACGCGGCCGCCGCCCGCACCACGGAGCTGTCCGGCGCGCACGAGAGGCTGGCGAGGGTTCGTGGCCGGCTCACCACTGCCGAGGACCGGCTCGCCGACGTGCTCGCCGCCCCCGGTGTGGAGTTCGATACGGAACGGCCGTTCACCGAGACGGCCGAGCCGGCGGTCACGGCAGCGCTGAGGGGAGCTCGCCAGGAGGCACGGCGCCTCGTCGAGCGACGGGAACAGGCCGCGAAGCTCGACGCGCGGCGGCAAGACGCCGAGCAGGCGCATCAGGTGGCAAAGGCGCTCGGTCACCTGATGCGCGCAGACGGGTTTCCTCGCTGGCTTGTCACGACGGCTCTCGACACACTCGTCGCGCATGCTTCCGAGAGGCTTGCCGGACTGTCCGACGGGCAGTTCGAGCTGGTCCACGACGACGGGAACTTCCTCGTCATCGACCACACCGACGCGGACGGTCGTCGGCCGGCCAAGACGCTGTCCGGCGGTGAGACGTTCCAGGCCAGCCTCGCCCTCGCCCTGGCGCTTTCGGAGCAGCTGCCGGCCATGGCCGCAGCCGGCGCCGCCCGGCTGGAGTCCGTCTTCCTCGACGAGGGATTCGGCACGCTGGACGAGACGACGCTGGAGACGGTCGCCGCCACGCTGGAAGAGCTCGCGATCCGCAAGGGCCACATGGTCGGCATCGTCACGCACATCAGCGCCCTGGCCGAACGGGTGCCGACCCGCTTCGCCGTTCACCGCGGCCGGGGGACCTCCTCGGTACAGCGGGAAACACCGTGACCGGCCTCGTGGGCTCCGGCCGGGCGGGGCCCTCCCGGCGTGAACCACCGCTCGACCAACTGCTCGGCCTCACCCAGCCACCGGGCCGGCCGCTCCGGAGCGGCCGCGTCGCCTTCGTGCCGCCCTGCGCGCCGGTGGCCGGGACGGTCTCCGAGCCGTCCTCCCCGCCTCCTCCACCGCACCCGTCCCGACGTCAAGCTCATCGAGGAGATCCGCGACGAAGCGGAGACGTACTTCGCCTGCGGTTTCCCGGAGACTCACCTGTGCGCCCGCGGCGGCGGCCGGCCCATCTGTCGCACGCACTCCCTGGGAGACACAGAGGCCCGGTGCTGATCTCCGACCACAAGGAGAAACGATCGGTCGGTAGCCCCGCGCGTCAGCTGACCTCGGTCGCGGGCGTAAAGCCCGGCCTGCACAGGTCTTCGAGGTCGGAGCCCCCATCACCCCACACCAGAGTGTGGGAGTCCCAGTCCAGCCCCACATGGTCCAGCCCTCGGTGGCGGAGCATCCAGTCGTAGTTCCTCAGCGCGATCTCGGCCTCTTCGATCATGGTGCGAGGCTACGTAGTGACCAGGACCGGAAGCCGTATCTCCGACCCAGGACACACCGGCTTCCCACTCCTCCGGAAACGATTTCTCCTCGCCCGAGGACGGTGGCATCGTGGCCGTGAGCCAAGACAGCGGGGCCCGCTCGGGCCGGGAGGGACGGCAGCGTGACAGCGACGCTGAATCTGTGGAAGTGCAGACTGGGAGAGCTGCCGGAGTCGTTGTGGCAGCGGACCGAACTGCAGGTGCTGATCCTCGCGGACAACGAACTGACGCACCTCTCCTCCCGGATCGGGCAGTTACGCCGGTTGCACACTCTGGACCTGGGGCACAACAAGCTCGCCTCGATACCGGATGAGCTGACCGAACTGCCACTCACCGAGTATCTCTATCTGCACGACAACCAGCTCAAAGAGCTTCCCCGCTCACTCGGGCGGCTTACCGAACTCCGCTACCTCAACGTCGGCGAGAACCGGTTCACCAGTCTCCCGGAGAGCATCGGCGCATTGACCGGACTGGTGGAGCTTCGTGCCCAGCACAATGACCTGGCCGCACTGCCCGACACGATCGGTCGACTACCCATGCTCCGCGAGCTGTGGCTGCGGGGTAACGCACTCACGTACCTACCGGAATCCGCCGCTGCCCTGACCGAACTACGTCACCTCGACCTACGAGAGAACGCGCTGAAGGAACTTCCGGAGCCTCTGGCGGGGCTCCCGCTGCTCCGCCACCTCGACCTACGGAGCAACCATCTCCGCAAACTGCCGGACTGGCTGACCGAGCTGCCCTCACTCGAGAAACTCGACCTCCGCTGGAACAACATCGAGCCCCAGCCGCGCCTGCTCGATCTCCTCGAACAACGTGGTTGCGTCGTCTTGACGTAGGCAGCGGCACCTGGGGTGGCACGCGACTGGGCGTTACCGCACCACAGAAGTCGAGCCAGAAGTCGAACTGCTGTGGGAACGCTGCTCCTCGACACGTGCAGAGCCAGTCGGCGGGGACACGGACGAGCGGGCACCTCGCCCATGGGCGAGGTGCCCGCTCGTCCGTGTTCCGGCTGTCAGAGCAGCCAGCGGTTGCGGCCGACGAAGGGGAGCCGCGCCCAGGCCCTGCCCAGGCCCCAGGTGGCGCCGGCGCCCGCGGCGGCGAGGGCGACCAGGACGACGGCGTAGATCAGGTGGTAGTCGACGAACGGGTTCGTCGACATGCTCGGCGATCCGTCCGACAGGTGCTGGGCCGGCGGCCATTCCGCGACCCACATCAGGGCCATCATGGCGCTGCCGCCGATCGCGGCGAGCCACAGGCCGATTCCCGCGATCAGGGCGATTCCGATGCCGAGCAGGCCGAGCATGAACAGCCAGTCGGCCCACGCCGCCCCGGCCCAGTCGTGGAAGGTGGACTCCATCGGCCCGACGGCGACACCGCCGAGGAAGCCCCGGGTCGGCGATCCGCCCTCGATCCACCCCTTGCCGGAGGGGGTCGCGTAGCCAAAGCCGAACGCCTTGTCCAGGAACGCCCACAGGAAGACGAACCCCGTCAGCAGACGGAGGCCGGCGAACACGTACGCGCGGGTCCCGGTCGCCGCCGCGGTCGTCGACTCGGCAGGCGCGGGAGCCGTCCCGGCACGGTGCAGGGGCGGGAGGCGGAATCCCCGGCGCCGGTGGGGGTGGTCGTGAACTGCCATGATGCTCATCCCTTTCAGAGGGTGACGCAGGACGTGGACGACTCTCCTCGCCCCTTCAATGTCTCGCATCACCGGCCTCCGTCATAGGGGCCGCAGGACCCGGACAGCGGGCCGAACGCCCCTCTGGCGAAGCCCTGTTGGCAGACGCAAGCCGTCCGCAACGCGGTAGCCGCTCCCGCGCTCTGCAACGAAGTCGTCATGACTGAGGAGTGTGAGGCGCCGGCCGGCTTCCGGGCTCCGCACCGTCACTGCCGGGCACCGCCCGGTGATGGACGTCGTCGACGTCCCGTACGAGCTGGTCCGCTGGACCGCCCGCCGCAACGAGCAGAGCGCCGCCCGCCTGACGGATCTGGAGCAGGAGTACGTCACTGCCACCGACGACGGGAATCTGAAGTGCGCGCCCCAGGTCCGCGAACGGGCACGGGCACGGGCGAAACTGAACCGAATCGCCGCCCATGCAACCGGCGTTGGTCTTATCGGCTCCTTTCTCGAGCGTGCCGCACCGCAGCCCGAGCGATACGGGCCCGGCTCACCGCCATGGCCGACGTCGGTCCGGCGGCCGCCCCCGCCCCGCCTCTGCGCGGCCATCGTCGACCACCTCACTTTCTGCGGCAGCATCCCGGAGACCGGCACCGACTCCTACCGCCTCGTCACCACCCGCGCACGCGCGGAACAGCAGTCCTGGGCCGACTTCGATGTGGCGGCTGGGGCGACAGGAGTCCTGGGCGTGTCAGCGATGGGCGTTGAGCCAGTCGCCCGGGATCAGGTCGCGCATGCGGTCGAGGTCTTCTGCCGTCCGGCCGCGGGCCAGAAGGGCCATGCCGTCGTCGTCGCGCAGAAGGACGTCCTGGCCCAGGAACCACCGGGTTCCGTGCTCCTCGCCGAGGGGGTACGCCGGGAACGGCAGCCGGACAGAGTTCGCCTCCAGCGACTCGATGCTGTCGTCATCCGGGTCGAGGAAGTCGCAGTGCTCCTCGTCGGCCTGCAGGGACTCGGACAGAACGATCTCGACGAAGCAGAGGGAAAGACGCTCCAGCCAGTCCTCCCACCGCTCGGCGCTCTTGTCGGCGAGGTCGGACCGGATGAACACCGCAGGGTCGTCCTCCCGGAGGCTGTCGAGGAGGATGCCCCAGGATGCCGCTCCCTGGTTCTCGTGGCGGAAGACCAGGGCCTTCTTGGCATCGTCCACATAAAGCTCGGCCGGGCCGAGCAGCACATCGTGGTTGCTGGTGAGATCGGACCGGCGCCCGAACAGCAGATACGCCTCGCGCAAAGCCGGCGGCAGTCGGAGACCCAGCCTCTCCTCGGCAGTGTCGAGATCGGCTTCCGCCCATCCGTCACCGCTCTCCAGGGCGCTGATCCAACGGGCGGCGAAGCTCTGAATGAAGCTCCATGCACCACTGCGGCCTTCGACGCCTCGGGCAAGAGACGCAACAAGATCGAACTCTTGTGTCATGCCAGGACGATATCCGTCCCGCTCATCAGCCCTCTCCGGCTTTCTTCACGGCCAGTGAAGTCGGTTCCTCACGGCTCTGGGAGGTAGCGGTACCGGCCGCGGCGGGATGCCGATGTCCACGAGAACGGGTTTTGGCACCACTGCGGCTGAGGACGTCTGCTCCTGCGAGATGGTGGATGCCATGGGTGTCGTGTGACGTCAGTTCCAGGATGGCTGCGGCAAGGTCGGTGACGTGCACCGGGCCCCGGATGTCGTCTGTGAACAGGACGCCTTACCTGCTCAGTGACCAGGTAGCCGCTGCCACCGATGAGTAAAGTCGTCACGATGGGACACCGGGGCCCCGCCCGACCGGCTGCAATGCAGCACCACGGAAGTTGAGCCGGAGCCCGCCGTCGGACGCCATCACACCCGCGGGGCACGTCACTTCGGCCTCCCGGGTTTTCGCCGCCGGGCGAATCACTCCGCCCTCGAAGAACACGCGCTCCGCCAGCAACTCGCTGAGCGGAAGCACGGTCGCCGCCGTCGTCACCGGGCGGCCCTTCCCGTGAGCACCGGGAGCCGTCCTATGCGGTCTCCCGATACACCGCCGCCTCCTCCAGGTCCAGCCGCCGCAGCAAGGTACGCAGCATCTCGTCGTCGAGGTAGCGGGCGTCGCGGAGTCTGACGAACACGTCACGCTCCGCGCTGATCACCTCCCGCGACAGCCTCCGGTAGGTGTCGTCCACGGATTCCCCGGTGACCGGGTTGGTCTGGCCCAGACGTTCCCAGACGGCGTTGCGGCGGCGCTCCAGGACGGTGCGCAGACGGTCGGCGAGCGGGGCCGGAAGAGCGTTGCGCTCGTCGGACAGGAGCTCGTCCAACCGCTGCTCGGCGACCCGTGAGGCCTGCGCCTGGGCGTTGGCCTCCGCGAGGGTCTCGGCCTGGATGTCGCGCCCGGGGATCTTCAGCAGATGGATCAGCGGGGGCAGCGTCAGACCCTGCACCACCAGCGTGCCGATGACCGTGGTGAAGGTCAGGAAGAGCAGCAGGTTGCGCTGCGGGAAGTCGGCGCCGTCGGCGGTGAGCGGGATCGAGAAGGCGATGGCCAGCGAGACCACGCCGCGCATGCCGGCCCAGGCGATGACGAACAGTGCCTTCCAGCCGGGTCTCCCCTCGCGTTCCCGGATCCGCGCCGACAGCAGCGGTGGCAGAAAGGCCGCCGGGTACACCCACACGAACCGCGCGACGACGACCACCGCGAAGACGGCCAGCGCGTACCAGGCGGCCTCTGCGCCCGCGTACTCTCCGAGCCCTCTGAGGACGATCGGCAGTTGCAGTCCGATGAGCGCGAACACCGCGGCCTCCAGGACGAACGCGACCATCCTCCACACCGCCTCCTCCTGGAGCCGGGTGGCGAAATCGACCTCCCACGCGCGGTGCCCCAGATAGAGCGCGACGACCACGACCGCGATGACCCCGGAGGCGTGCACCTGCTCGGCGGCCGCGTAGGCGACGAACGGGATCAGCAGGGAGAGCGTGTTCTGCAGCAGCGCCTCCTTCACATGGGTGCGCAGCCAGTGCAGCGGAACCATCAGCACCAGGCCGAACGCGAGGCCGCCGAACGCCGCGAGCAGGAACTCGCTGATCCCCCCGGCCCAGGTCGCCCCCTCGCCGACGGCCGCCGCCACGGCCACCCGGAACGCGGTGATCGCGGTGGCGTCGTTCAGCAGGGACTCGCCCTGGAGGATCGTGGTGATCCGGGACGGCAGTCCGACCCGGCGCGCCACCGCCGTCGCCGCGACCGCGTCCGGCGGGGCCACCACGGCACCGAACACCAGAGCCGCGGTGAGCGGCAGGCCCGGCACGAGCAGGTACAGGACCCAGCCGACGACGAAGGTCGCGAACAGTACGTACCCCACCGACAGCAGCGCGACCGGCCGCAGCTGCGCCCGTAGACCGAGGTAGGAGCTGTCGGTGGCAGCCGTGTGCAGCAGCGGGGGCAGGATGAGCGGAAGGACGATGTGCGGGTCGAGCGTGTAGACGGGCACGCCGGGGACGTAGCTGACCGCGAGACCTGCGGCGACCACCAGCAGCGGGGCCGGCACCGGAGTGCGTCTGGCAGCGGCGGAGATCGCGGCACTGCCCGCCACCAGCAACAGCAGCGGCATCACGTCCATGTCGTGCCCACCCCAGAATCTCCGCGCAGTGATCCGTGCAGCAGTCGTAACCTGGCCATCATGAAACAGTGCACGCACGCCGACGCGCTGCCACTCCCGGAACCCGTCCCCCTCACGGAGACGTGTCCGGAGTGTCTGCGGGACGGCACGGATCCGGTGCAGTTGCGCCTGTGTCTCAGTTGCGGTCACGTCGGCTGCTGCGACTCGTCGCTGGGACGGCACGCGACGGGGCACCACCGGGAAACGGGTCACCCCGTGATGCGGACCCATGAGCCCGGAGAGAGCTGGCGCTGGTGCTTCGTCGATCAGGTGCTCGTGTGACCGGACGGGACCCGGGGTGCCGGCCGATCCGGTCCGTGGGCGGCGGTGGGCCGACCACCGTCGCACCCTTGAGGTCGTCGCGTGGAAGCACCGCACCTGCTCGCCCTGGCGGGACCTGCCTGCCGCACCAGGTTCATTCCAGACGGCACACAAACGCCTGATCAGGTGGGCCGTGGACGGCGCCTGGGAACGGCTCCCCGCCGCCGTCCCGGCCGCGGCGGACGCGGAGGGGACGGTCTTCGGTGGACTCCACGGTCTGCCGGGCCCACCGGCATGCGGCCGGTGCCGGGAAGCGGGGTCGCCCGCGTCCTGGCCGGGGCGCACGGATCGCCTCCAGAACCGCCTCGAACTGCGGAATCGTCCCGTCGGCCGGCCGTGATCAGCACCGACAGCGGTCTCCGGGCCGATCAGGCGGTCGGCTGCAGTCGGACGCAGCATTGCCCGGGGCGGGGCGCCAGGCGTGCCTGGAGTCCTGCCTCGTCCCTGCCCTTGAGGACACCGCGAAGCAGGTGGAGGTTCATGCCGCACACCGTCTGGGTGTGCTCCCGGGCCAGCGCGTGGAAGGGGCAGTTCGCCAGAACGATGGCGTCGTCCTCGCGGCGTGGCTCGAAGCCGTAGCGCTCCAGCAGGTCGAAGACATTCGTCTTGTTCTGCTCGCCCAGTTGCGTGCCGAGTTCTTCGGCCTTGCGGTGCAGCACATCGCGCACCGGTTCGCCCGTCGCGTCGGATTCCTCCACGGCTTGGGCGAGGAGCCGTCCGGCCAGCTCGTAGCGGCGGTCCGGCAGGTTGACGGCGACCTGCTTCGCCGAGCGGCGGTAGAGCTTGGCCGGCCTTCCCGCGCCCGGTCCGGAGCGTCCGCTGCGGCGCTCGTAGACGACGTCCAGCAGCGATTCGTCGGCCAGCCGGTCCAAGTGGAACGCGACGGTCCGCCGAGGCAGCCCGAGGGCGGCGGCCGCCTCGTCACGGCCAACGGGGCTCGGCTGGCGCGCCACGTGGTCGTACAGCCTCCTGCGGGTCGGCTCGTCAAGAGCGGCGATGGCGGAGACATCCGGGTCGCGTACTTCCTTCGGGGTGTCCACGAACACCAGTGTAAAACCCACAGCCATTGACTATAGAGCGGATCGGCGCTTCTATTACCAATGAACCTTGTCGATAGAAGGAGAGGGCCATGTCCTCCGTAACCACAAGCACCTCCTCCGCCGCTCCGCGGCAGGCGATGCTCACCGACCCCGGCTACCAGGCGTTCGTGATCCTGCGTGTCGGCTTCACGGTGGCGCCGATCCTGTTCGGGCTGGACAAGTTCGCCAACCTGCTCGTGGACTGGCCCGCCTACCTCGCGCCGTGGATCGACGACCTGGTTCCCGGCAGCGCCCAGGCGGCCATGTACGCGGTGGGGGCGATCGAGATCGTGGCCGGTCTCGCCGTGGCGCTGGCTCCGCGCTTCGGGGGCTGGCTCGTGGCCGGCTGGCTGGCCGGCATCATCGTCAACCTGCTGACCATCCCGGGCCACTACGACATCGCCCTGCGCGACTTCGGACTGCTCCTCGGCGCCGTCGCGCTGGCACGGCTCGCCCAGCGCTACCACGCCGAGCCGCGGCCGTGAACAGACGCCGAGCGCACTGAGCGCCTCCAGCGGGTGGAGCCTCACGGCGCCACCCGCCGTGCCGCGCCTCCTCGGATCACCTGGAATCCTGATCAGCCGCGTGCGGGAGCGATGAAGCAGACCCGATGAGAGGGTGAAGCCGTGGAGGGCCTTGACCCCGGATCTCGGACACACGAGACACTGGATCCTGAGGATCTGAGAACGGGCATCTCGTGGTCATGGAGCACCACCCGCCGGAGTTCACCGCCGGAGTTCAAGGGTGCGGCTGATCCGGGAGTCGACCCGCAGCCGCTGCGGAACTGGATACGGACAGCCGGGGCAAGCCGGTCCCGGGGGCGCGAGCGGAGATACCCGCTGAGTCGTCCACGCTCCTGGAAGCGGAGAACGCGGCCCTGCGCAAGAAGGCCCGCGAACTGGAGGAGGAACGCGAGAACTCGCGCAAAGCGGCGAAGTGTTCCGCCGGGGGAGACGCGCTGGTGAAACGCTTCCGGTTCGTCGCCGACCAGTCGGCGCCGCTTCGGCGTGAAGCGGCTGTGCACCCTCCTCGGCATCGCCCGCTCGAACTTCTGCCACCGGCGCAGGCATTTCGTCCTCGGGCGCGTCAGCCCGATCGAGTTCGAACAACGCTCGAGGGCGTCAGACAGCTTGAATCCGGAGGCAGCCTGAATCTGGCTGCCTGGTTCGCGGATGCCCGTATGGCGGGGCGAAGTCCAGTTTGCTCGGTACTCATGCGACGTAGACACTCATATGACCACCGGCACCGTGCCTGCAGTCGTTCCCCAGCCTCGCAAACCAGGCGCTACTCCACCGGACGACCGCGACGGACCTCGCGCATCGCGAACACGCAATGTCCCTGGGGGGCCGGGTCTCCAACACCTGGATCAGGACGGCTTGACGACGGCCGTCCTTGACGCCGTGACGACCTTCGAGCTGGCGTGGACGGCGCACTGAGGGGGTGCACATGGCATGGCGACGCCCCGTCAGGACTCCGCGCGCTCTGCCGAAGGTCACGGACTGCAGTGATGATGAGCTGACCTCAAGTGATCCTGGCGACCGCGCACCCCTGCCCCTCGGCAGGCGGAGGTGTGGTGGAAGGAGCCTACGTTGTTGCTTCTCATCTCCCCGGACAGCGTCGAGGAGGCTCTCGACTGTGCGAAGGCGGCGGAGCACCTCGACATCGTCGATGTCAAGAAGCCCGATGAGGGCTCGCTCGGTGCGAACTTCCCGTGGGTCATCAAGGCGATCCGCGACGCGGTTCCGGCGGACAAGCCGGTATCCGCCACGGTAGGGGACGTACCGTACAAGCCCGGCACAGTGGCCCAGGCGGCGCTCGGCGCGGCCGTCTCCGGAGCCACGTACATCAAGGTCGGCCTCTACGGATGCACGACGCCTGAACAGGCCGTCGATGTCATGCGAGGAGTCGTCCGGGCGGTGAAGGACTATCGACCGGACGCGTTCGTCGTCGCTTCGGGGTACGCCGACGCCCACCGGATCGGTTGCGTCAACCCGCTCGCACTGCCCGACATCGCCCGCCGTTCCGGTTCCGACGGGGCCATGCTCGACACCGCGATCAAGGACGGGACACGGCTGTTCGACCACACTCCGCCAGACGTCTGTGCGGAGTTCGTGCGGCTGGCCCATGAGGCCGGTCTGCTCGCCGCCCTCGCAGGCAGCGTCAAGGCCGGCGACCTGGGCGAGCTGGCCCGCATGAGCACGGACATCGTGGGGGTGCGCGGGGCGGTTTGCGAGGGGGGTGACCGCAGTGCCGGCCGGATTCAGCCGCAATTGGTGGCTGCTTTTCGGGCGGAGATGGACCGGCATGTCCGGGAACACGCAGCCGTCGTCGCCACGAGCTGACCGTCGGCATGGCGGCAAGGCTTCCCTGCGGTGCGCCCGGAACCCGCGGAGGGCACTTCGTTGTCATCGATCCGGCGACGGGCGAGGGCTTCGACGCGGCTCCCGACCGGCAGCCGGACGAGTTGGACGCCGTCGTCGATCGGGCCCGCACCGCCTGGCGCGGCTGGCGGGACGACCCTGCCGCCCGTAGGACCGCGTTGCTTGCGGCAGCCGACGCCGTGGAGGCGGCCGGGGCCGACCTCGCGCCCCTGCTCACTCGTGAACAGGGCAAGCCTCTGGCCGAATCGCACGCCGAGGTCGCCCGTACGGCCGCCCGTCTGCGCTACTTCGCCGAGATGGATCACGGACCTCAGCGGATCGCGGACGGCCGCCCGGTACGCAGCGAGATCCGCTGGCGACCGCTCGGACCCGTCGCAGCGATCGTCCCGTGGAACTTTCCTCTTCAGCTGGCAGCGGCGAAGTTCGCGCCGGCGCTCGCCGCAGGCAACACGATGGTGCTCAAGCCCTCCCCGCACACGCCCCTCGCCACACGGCTGTTGGGGTCCGTCGTCTCCAGCGCCCTCCCTGAGGGCGTACTGACGATCGTCACTGGCCGCGAACCCCTCGGCGCCCGCCTCGCATCCCATCCGGGGATCCGCCACGTGACCTTCACCGGTTCGATCCCCACCGGGCGGGCCGTCGCGGAGGGGGCGGCGGCCTCGCTCGCTCGGGTCACCCTGGAACTGGGTGGCAATGACGCCGCGATTCTGCTGGAGGACGTGGATGTGGAGAGGATCGCGGACCGGCTGTTCTGGGCGGCGTTCCGCAACTGCGGGCAGGTCTGCATGGCGGTCAAGCGCGTCTACGCCCCGGTCCGGCTCTATTCCGAGGTGGTCGAGGCGCTCGCGCAGCGCGCGAAGACCGCTGTCGTCGGCCCCGGGCTCGACCCGGGCTCCCAGTTGGGGCCGGTCAACAACGCCCCGCAACTGGCCCGCGTCGAGCGCTACACGAACCAGGCTCTGGCAGACGGTGCTCGAGTTGCAGCCGGTGGCGGCCGGCTGGACCGGCCGGGTTACTTCTTCGCCCCGACGATTCTGGCCGATGTGCCGGCTGACAGCCCGGTGGTGACGGAGGAGCAGTTCGGCCCGGTCCTGCCGGTGCTGCCGTACGGGAGCCTTGACGAAGTCGTCGAGGCAGCCAACAGCACCGCTTTCGGGCTGGGAGGCTCGGTATGGGGGACCGATCTCGACCGGGCCGAGACGGTGGCCGACCGGCTGGAGTGCGGGACGGCGTGGATCAACCATCACGCCGAACTGTCCCTCGCCCAGCCCTTCGCGGGCATCAAGGAGAGCGGTGTCGGTGTCGCGGGCGGACCGTGGGGGCTCTACGGCAATCTCAGACCGTTCGTGGTGCACCGCCAGGAGGAGGCACGACCGTGAAGTTCGGCGCGGCGGTACTCCGCTCGTACGAGAGCCCCTTCGCCGTCGAGGAGGTGACCCTGGACGAAGGACCGGCCCATGGCGAGATCCTGGTCCGCATCGCGGGCTGCGGGATGTGTCGGACCGATCTCGCCGTCCGGCGTTCGGAGGGCCGTTCGCCGCTGCCGGCGGTGCTCGGCCACGAGGGCGCCGGGGTCGTAGTGGAGACGGGCGGCCCGGACACGGGGCTGAGCGTCGGCGACCATGTCGTGCTGAGCTTCGACTCCTGCGGACATTGCCGTAACTGCAGGGGCGCGACCCCCGCCTACTGTGACTCCTTCGCCTCGCTCAACCTGTTCGGAGGGCGCGGGGAGAACGCGGCTCGGTTCATCGACACGGCGGGGAGCGAACTGGCTCCCCGGTGGTTCGGCCAGTCCTCGTTCGCCGAGTACGCGATGGTCCTGGCCCGCAACGCCGTCCGGGTCGATCCCTCACTGCCCCTCGAACTGCTCGGACCGCTCGGCTGCGGCTTCCTCACCGGTGCCGGGGCGGTTCTGAACTCCTTCGGCGTCGGTCCCGGCGACACCGTCGCTGTCCTCGGTACGGGAGCGGTGGGCTTGGCCGCGGTGATGGCGGCCACGGCCGCCGGGGCGGTGACCGTGGCCGTCGACCGACACCCCGAACGGCTGGCCCTGGCCGAACGGTTCCACGCGCTCCCGCTGCACGCCGCATCGCCCGACCTGCCCGGCCGCATCCGACGACTGACCGACGGCGGCGCGCAGTACGCACTGGACACCACGGGCTCCACCCGACTGATCAACGACGCCCTCCGGGCCCTGCGCCCAACCGGTCACCTCGGGCTGGTGGCAAGGCTCCACACCACGTTGCCACTCGAACCGGGGGCACTGGACCGAGGCCGGCGAATCTCCCACATCTGCGAGGGGGACGCGGTTCCCGGACTTCTGATTCCGAGGCTGACGGCACTGTGGCAGGCCGGACGGTTCCCTTTCGACCAACTGATCCGCACGTACCCGCTCACCGATATCAACGAGGCCGAACGCGACTGCGATGCGGGCCGCGTGGTCAAACCCGTCCTGATTCCGGAGAGCAGAAGCTGATGCGTGAGCTCCTCGACGCACGCCACCGCCTGTCCGACCGGCTCTGCCCGACGGCCGTCTGACGTTTCTCCGGCTGTTCCGCAGCGTCTCCCCCTCTCCCTTTTCGTGATCTCGCGTTCCCCAAGGAGGACACATGGTCGGCACGGCGCAAAGGAACCCCGGCGCGGGAGGCGTGGACGGAGGAGTCGGTGTGACTGCTCTCCTGGTCGCCGCGGCACGGGCTATCGAGACCCACCGCGACGACAGCCTGGCGCAGGACGTCTACGCGGAGCACTTCGTGCTCGCCGCATCCGCGTCCGCAGGCTGGCCTGTCCGAATGCACCAGGTTCCGGACGGGGACGCGAACCCCCTGTGGGGACGCTTCGCACGTTACTTCGGTCTGCGCACGAGAGTCCTCGACGACTTCCTTCTCCGATCGGTGCAGACGGGCGCACACCAGGTGGTCCTGCTCGGCGCGGGACTGGATTCCCGGGCGTTCCGGCTCGACTGGCCTGCGGGCTGCGTGATCTTCGAGATCGAGAGAGAAGGCGTGCTGGCGTTCAAGCACGATGTGCTCAGCGGCTTGGCAGCCACTCCGAAGGCGGCGCGCGTACCGATTCCGATCGATCTGCGTGCCGACTGGGTGGCAGCACTGACCGACGCCGGCTTCGACGCGACCGCACCGACAGCGTGGCTGGCGGAGGGGTTGCTGTTCTACCTGCCGCACGCCACCGAGATCCAACTCATCGACACGGTGGACCGGTTGAGTACGGGCGGGAGTGCTCTGGCCTTTGAGGTCAAGATCGAGAAAGACTTGCTGGAGTATCACGACAGCCCGCTCTACACCGCGACAAAAGAACAGATCGGCATCGACCTGCTGAACCTTTTCGACGGGGAGCCGCGACCCGACTCCGCCGGGGACCTGGCGGACAAGGGCTGGTCCACATCGGTCCACACCCCCTTCGACTTCACCCACCGGCACGGGCGCGGCCCACTGCCCGAGCGGAACGACGCGCTGGAGGGCAACCGGTGGGTGTTCGCGAACAAGCCCTCGGTGTGATGCCGCGCCGCGGACGAGAGTCGGGAAAGGGCCGGCCTCACCTCGGGATTGATCGTTTCCCTTCGAGCTTCCGCACGAGGCGCTGGAAGCACACCGTTCGGTCGTCCCGCCCGTCGTACCGTCGTCCGGCGCGCGTCCAGACTGATCCCCCGAACACCCCGACAAGACACTGAGCTGTTGCCAACCCGGTTGAAGTGCTGGCCGGTTGGCGGGGGAGGGGGCGTTGGAGAAGAGGTGAAGCTCGCCGACGCCTGTCCGGACACGGTCGTGGAGTACGAAGTCGTCCCGTGAGCGCCGGCTGTCGGTCACTCCAGTACCAGGATGCGGCGCCGACGGCCGTTCATGGGCGGGACGGGGCACACATCGACGGCTTGCCGCCTCCGGCTGGTGGGACGGCAAGCCCGGCGGGCGCTCCATTGGGCGGTTACGCCCTTGAGGCCCGGCCCGAGTAACGGCACGAATCGCATATTTCAGGGATTCCACGGCAGCAGGCGATAGGTGCGAGAAGAGCGTGGTCGATGGGACGTCGTCGAATTCTTCCCGGCGGCCGGCGACGGCTCCCCGTCCGCGCCTTCACCTGCGGACCAGGCGCCCCAGGGCCCACCGGGCGAGGCCGGCGTAGGCCGCGAGGGCGAGGGCCGGTCCCTCGGCCCGCAGTGTCGTGACCGAGCCGACCGCCTGGGGGAACACCTCATGACGCAGTCGCATGTGGACGGGTCCGAGCCGGACCCGCCAGGTCCACTGCCGTCGTTCCTCGTCGACGCACTCCACGACGAACCTCGCGGTGGCACCGAACAGCGAGACCACCTCGCCCCGCATACCTGGTGCGATCCGCTCACCGGCCACGCGCACCGCCCTGATCTGCGGCGACCACGTCGGCCAGCAGGCAGGTGAGACGTAACGCGACCAGACGTCCTCGGCGGGGGCCGGTCCCGAGGCCCGCAAGGTCATGACGGCCATCGGCCCGGTACCCGGTCAGCCGACCTCGCCGTGGACGAACTCGTTGAGGGCCTTGCCCGGCCGCAGGCTCGGCTCGCCGTCCTCCTGATGGAAGCTGCCGAAACCGGTGAGGGTGACCGTCTTCCCCGCCCTGAGCGCCTCGGCGAGCGCACCCGCCCGGTCGACGGTGCCGAACAGCGCGTCGACGACCCGGCCAACCTGCTCCAAGGACAGATCACCACCATCCGCCGCCTTGTGTGCGACCGCCTCGACCAGCCCGGACCTGTCCATACGACGCACCCGCTCCTCGACGATGAAGTCCCGTGAAGCCGCAACCCGACCGACCGGCCGGCCACCGCTGTCCGACACCACCATCGTGACACCGCCACAGCAGCCCCGCACGCAGCGGCGCTCAACCGTACGCTGCCCGTGTGCACAGTGTGGAACTGCTGCCCGACCCCGCGACCGAGCGGGCCGTCCGAGACGTATGGCGCCGCCTCGCGGACGCGGGCCTGCCCAGCCTCGCCACCCACCACCACCCGACCAACCGCCCCCACCTGACCCTCGTCGCAACCGACCACCTTCCACCCCGGACACATGCCCACCTGGAACACTCCTTCGCGAAGACCCTTCCCCTCCCGCTGCGGCTCGACGGACCCCTGCGGTTCTCCGGCCGGACGAAGGTGCTGGCCTGGGCGGTCCGACCCGACGAAGCGCTGTTGCGCCTGCACGAAACGGTGTGGCGGACGCTGCGCGACGCACCGGGGAGCGGAAGCCTGAACCCTCTCCTCGACCCTGCGCGCTGGGTCCCGCACGTCACCCTCAGCCGCAGCCGCGGCACCGTTCGGGCCGAGCTGCCCGACGGGCTGTTCCCCCGCACGTCCGACGCACTGCCCGGCACCCTGACAGGGTGGTGGACATCCGCCCGGCACTACGACTCGGGCCTCCGCACCACCGAACGCCTGGGCCCCTGACACACCCCGCCCCGGCAGCCCCGACCCGGCCGCATACGGGGACCGGCCAGGCCACGTCCGCGAACACCACCGCGCAGACGCTCACCGATTGCCCGCACGAGCCGGCAGGCCACACGGGCGGTCCAGCCACCGACGGCGGCAGCCGGGCCGTCCTTCCGGGCACGGTCGGACGGGGACCGGGCGCCGCAGCGAAGCCGGACCGTGACGGAGCCGGGCGCGCGAGGACCGGGCGGGCCCAGGCCGGACCGGCCCGGAGGGCCGGGCCCGCGCGGAACGAGTCCGAAGCCGCTGTGCCGACGCTCCGGGAGTGACCGGCGAGGCGGCGTCCCGGGCGTGATCACCGCGGTGCTCCGTCGTGTCGTCGCCGGACGCCGACCGGGGCGGTCAGAACGCGTATCTGATCCGCAGCCACGGGGCGTGGGCCGCGATCAGCTCCCGCAGGCGGGTGAGGGCACCACGCTTGACCTCGCGGGCGTAGCGGACGTTGAGGGCACCGTTCTCAGAGCGTTTGGTCTCCTGGGCGGCAGGCTGCCACAGGAGGTCCTCGGCCCGCGGGTGCCAGCCCAGGTTGACCTCGTGGAGCTGCTGGTTGTGGGTCAGCATGATGATCTCGGCGCTCGCCTGCTCCTTCACCCGGCCGGGAAGGACATCGTCCATGCGGACGAGCAGGTCGGTCCAGTCCCGCTGCCAGCCGGGACGCAGCACCACCGGGGAGTTGACAACAGTCTGCCACTCGTTCGGGTGATGCCGCCCTTCCGGTCCGGCGTTTTCGAACTGGACAGAGTTACCCGCACTTCCGTCCTTCGTTCAGAAATCCACCTCGGCAAAGAAGCCGCACACGTCTCACGAAACCGGCCGACGCAGGATCCACCGCGATGAACGACGCCTTGACCGCGCCCACGTGGGATGGCCCACCGGCTCCCATGCAAAGCAGGTACTTCGCACCACACGGCACGCCGTTCATGATCCTTTCTTCGGCATCCCGGCGGGTGATCTTGGGCATGCATGGAGTCGTACGCCCCCCACACGAGGGGCACCGAGATCCGTGAACGCCTCGCCCGCCATACCCGCGCCCACCGCTCCCGGAGCCTTGCTCCTGATCGGGCACGCCCACCGGCTCGCACGCAAGGCCGCCCGAGGTTGATGTCTGTGAGTTCTGGCAGCGATGGTCATCGTCGGCACGCTGTTGGCCGTACACGGCCCTTCAGTGGCTGCGGAAGCCACCTTTCATGGAGCTCATGGGGACTGCCGCCGTGAGCGCTGAGCCACCGTGAAAGTGATACCGAGGACTCCGCCTGCACCGCTGCCGAGCGTCAGACCGAGCTCTAGTGTCCTGCGCCGGAGAT
>NZ_LIQT01000119.1 GCF_001418415.1 Streptomyces hirsutus | reverse complement strand
CAGGGTCATGGTCGTGTCCATGGGGCCGACGGGGACGCGCACATTGCCCACGATCAGCAGGCCGAGCCAGGCGCCCAGCAGGACGACGGCGAAGAGTCCGACGACGCGTTTCCAGGGGCGGGGGGGCAGGGCGGCGAGTGTGGTGGTGACGGCCGTCGCCGTGGCGGCGGGGCGGCGGGAGCGGTGACGGCGGGTGAGGGCTCGCGGGACCCTTCGGATGCGGTGATGGAGGTTCCTTGCTGCGGAGGGGACGCGTGCCATTGATCCCGTATGCCCATGCGGCGCGCCGGATATGCGGGACGTCCGGCGGCACTCGTACGGATGGGTCATGACTGACAATGGCCCTGTGCTGGAGATGACGCGTGGGGAGTTCGAGGAACTGGTCGCCGAGGCGCTCGACCGGATCCCGCCGGAGCTGACGCGGCTGATGGACAACGTCGCGGTGTTCGTCGAGGACGAGCCGCCGGCGGACGATCCCGAGCTGCTGGGGCTGTACGAGGGGACTCCGCTGACCGAGCGGGGCGAGTGGTACGCGGGGGTGCTGCCGGACCGGATCACCATCTACCGGGGGCCGACCCTGCGGATGTGCGAATCCCGGGAGGACGTCGTCGCCGAGGCGGAGATCACCGTGGTGCACGAGATCGCGCATCACTTCGGAATCGACGACGCCCGGCTGCACGCACTCGGCTACGGATAGGTCACCGGCGTGTCACCGGTGTGCCGACGGCGTGTCCTCTTGCGGGTGGCGGGAGTTGGGCAGTCCGACCCAGCATCCCGACCGGAGGTGGCCTCGTGCGCCCCTTGTACGTACCTGTCCGCCTGGCCGCCACCGTCCTGGCCGTCGTCGCCGCCGCCGGCTGCATGAGTGTCGGTGGGGAGGGGCCGGCCGGGGCGGAGCCGTCGTCTTCCGCGGGCCGTTCGGAGAGCGAGGTGCCCGACGGGGGGCCCGAGGTGCCGGGCGGCAAGGGCGGTCATGGTGCCGCGGCGGCCGAGGGCGGGAGCGAGCACCGCGAGGGCGGCGGCAGGAAGGGCGAGCGGGGCCAACGGAAGAAGGGCGGGGCGGGAGCCTCGTCCGTCGCCGGGGTGTCGCCCTCCCCGGGGACGAGTGGGCCGGTGCCGGACGACGGCGGGCCGGGTGCGCCGGCGGGGCAGACCCCTGACAGCCGGCCGGAACCGCCGGAGCCCACCCGGCCGGCGGATCCGGAGCCCACACAGGCGCCGCCGGAGCCCTCGGTCCCGCCGGAGCCGACGGCCGCGGAGCCGTCCTCGTCGGCGCACGAGCCGCCGGAGGTCCAACTGGTGCACCGGGAGCCCGCACCGGAGGCGGGGGCGCCGGTCTAGGAACCCGCTCCACGCCTCGTCCCACCGCTGTGAGCTCCCGGTTTGCTTTTGGGGGTACAGGGTGCGTATGGTGGCAGATCGTTTGATCCTATTTGCCCGGCGCCACTGCAGAGCGCGCCGTGTGGCGCGTACTCTCCCCTTACCGTGGTGGACCGCATCGAGGCGGTCATATTGCGAATTGCGAATCACGGAGTTGACGGGCGCGTGCCGAAGAGACTCCGGAAGGTTTCGCATTCGTATGCCCATCGCCAGTACTGATCACGTCGTCGTGCCCGAGAACACCGAGGACACCGACATCACCACCGTCGTCACCCCTGACGTTGTCGCCGACATCGCGGATGTCGTGGACGTCGCGGACGTCACCGACGACGTCGACGGCGCGGACAGCACCCCCGACCTCGACGTCACCGACGACGTCGACGGCGCGGACAGCACCCCCGAGCTCACCTTCGCCTCCCTCGGTCTTCCCGAGGGTGTCGTGCGCAAGCTCGCGCAGAACGGCGTGACCAGCCCCTTCCCGATCCAGGCGGCGACCATCCCGGACGCCCTGGCCGGCAAGGACATCCTCGGACGGGGCCGTACCGGCTCCGGCAAGACCCTCTCCTTCGGTCTGCCGACGCTGACCACGCTGTCCGGCGGCCGGACCGAGAAGCACAAGCCGCGCGCCGTCATCCTGACGCCGACGCGTGAACTCGCCATGCAGGTGGCCGACGCGCTCCAGCCGTACGGGGATGTCCTCGGGCTGAAGATGAAGGTCGTCTGCGGCGGCACCTCCATGGGCAACCAGATCTACGCCCTCGAGCGCGGTGTCGACGTCCTGGTCGCCACCCCCGGCCGACTGCGCGACATCATCAACCGCGGCGCGTGCTCCCTGGAGAACGTGCAGATCGCCGTCCTCGACGAGGCCGACCAGATGTCCGACCTGGGCTTCCTGCCCGAGGTCACCGAGCTGCTCGACCAGATCCCGGCGGGCGGCCAGCGGATGCTGTTCTCCGCGACCATGGAGAACGAGATCAAGACCCTCGTCGACCGGTACCTGAAGGACCCGGTCCACCACGAGGTCGACGCCGCCCAGGGCGCCGTCACGACGATGTCGCACCACATCCTGGTCGTGAAGCCGAAGGACAAGGCGCCGGTCACCGCGGCCATCGCCTCCCGCAAGGGCCGCACCATCATCTTCGTCCGTACCCAGCTGGGCGCGGACCGGGTCGCCGACCAGCTGCGCGAGGCGGGCGCCAAGGCCGACGCGCTGCACGGCGGCATGACCCAGGGCGCGCGGACGCGGACGCTGGCCGACTTCAAGGACGGCTACGTCAACGTCCTGGTCGCCACGGACGTCGCCGCGCGCGGTATCCACGTCGACGGCATCGACCTGGTGCTGAACGTGGACCCGGCCGGCGACCACAAGGACTACCTGCACCGGGCCGGCCGTACGGCGCGGGCCGGCCGCACCGGCACCGTCGTGTCGCTGTCCCTGCCGCACCAGCGGCGCCAGATCTTCCGGCTGATGGAGGACGCGGGCGTGGACGCCATGCGTCACATCGTCCAGGGCGGCGCGGCCTTCGACCCGGAGCTCGCCGAGATCACCGGCGCCCGGTCGATGACCGAGGTCCAGGCCGAGTCGGCGGGCAAGTCGGCCCAGCAGGCCGAGCGCGAGGTCACCCAGCTCACCAAGGAACTGGAGCGGGCGCAGCGCCGGGCCTCCGAACTGCGGGAGGAGGCGGACCGGCTGGTCGCCAGGGCCGCCCGCGAGCGGGGCGAGGACCCGGAGACGGCGGTGGCCGAGGCGGCCACCGAGGCGTCGGCCCAGGCCGAGATCTCGCTGCCGGAGCAGCAGACCGCGCGCGACACCGAGCGCTCCGACCGCCGGGACGGCTTCCGTCGCGACGACCGCGGCGACCGCCGTGACGGTGACCGTGGCGGCCGTCCGTTCGAGCGTCGTGACGACCGCGGTGGCTTCAACCGCGACCGTGACCGCGGCGACCGTCCCGGCTTCCGCCGCGACGACCGCGGTGGTGACCGTGGTGGCCGTTCGTTCGAGCGTCGTGACGACCGCGGTGGTGACCGTGGCGGCTTCCGTCGTGACGACCGCGGTGGTGACCGTGGTGGTGACCGTGGTGGCCGTCCGTTCGAGCGTCGTGACGACCGCGGTGGTGACCGTGGCGGCTTCCGTCGTGACGACCGGGGTGACCGCGGTGGTGACCGTGGTGGCCGTCCGTTCGAGCGTCGTGACGACCGCCGTGACGGCGACCGTGGCGGCCGTCCGTTCGAGCGTCGCGACGACCGCGGTGGCTTCAACCGCGACCGTGACCGCGGCGACCGTCCCGGCTTCCGCCGCGACGACCGCGGTGAGCGCAGCGAGCGCCCCGGCCACCGTGGCAGCAGCGACCGTCCGGTCAACCGCGACCGCCAGGGCGAGCGCCCCGGCTTCCGCTCCGGCGCCTCCCACGACCGCCCGTACGGCCGTCGTGACGAGCACCGCGGCGGCGGCTCCTTCGGCCGCCGCGAGGACAAGCCGCGCTGGAAGCGCAACGGCTGATCCCGGCACACCGGACTGACGTGGCAGGGCCCGTACGACACCCGTCGTACGGGCCCTGCCGCATGCGGAGGGGACACGTCCGGGGCCCGTCGCGCCGATACCCGATCAACGACGCGCCCACGTCCCGCTATGCTCGTGGAGGCAACATCGCCTGGGGCCCTTAGCTCAATTGGCAGAGCAGTGGACTTTTAATCCATTGGTTGTGGGTTCGAGTCCCACAGGGCCTACCGGACCCCTCGGGGTCGTGACCCCCGCTGACCTGGTCAGACGGGGGTTTCGCCGTCTCAGGGGCCTGGCCGTCGGCCGAATCCGTAGCCGAGGTGGTCACCGAGTGGTCACGCTGGCCCGCTGCTGGCCCGACCGGCGCGGTCTTCCTGGCGCGAGGCACGAGGGCCGAGGTGCGGTCCGCAGCATCCCGCCCGACTCCGCCGAGCAGATGCGAGTACGTGTCCGACGTGATCGAGATGGAGCTGTGACCGAGCTGCTTCGACACGATCGCCAGGTCGACGCCGGCGGTGAGCATGATTGACGCCTGACCACGGCGCAGGTCATGAAGCCGCACTCGGCTCGTCGACCGCCCCCGCACCCGGGCATGATCGGCCCCGGCACCCCACCGCCGGGGCCTTGCCGTATCCGCGGGCCCTACTCGCTCTCGCCGTCGGGCAGAGCGATTACGAACACGCCTTTGCCCTGCACGCCCTGTACGACACCTTCCGCCGCGAGCAGCTCCAACGCGCTTTTGATGGTCCGCCGCGACACCGCGCCCCCGGTCTCCACTTCCAACGCCGACTGCGAGGGCAGACGCCGGCCGACCGGGATTTCACCGCGCCGGATGCGGTCGCGCAGCACGTTGGCCAGCTGCACGTACATAGGCGTCATGGCGTCCCGGTCAAGCTCGATCATGCTGCGACCGTAGGAGGACATCCCTACCAGGCATAGATCGAGTTAACCCGTCTGATGACGTACCAAGGCGTACTAAGTTGCCGTACAGTCCCACACAGAAGGCCCCCGCGGCCGTCCAGGGCCCGGGGGTATGGCCACAGCTGCACAGGAGCAGTGACGCATGGATCGTAGAACACCGGCCCCCACTCAGGCTGCCCCCGTGTGCGCCGAGTGCGTACGGCTCAGCAACGAGCAGCAGGCCGCGAACGCCGAGGGTGACTACTCGCGTGAGTCCGACTGCCGGGTCCTGCTCGCCCGGCACCGTACCGCCGAGCACGGGGGCGAGCGGTGACCGCCCCGCAGGACGACGGCACCTCCGTCCCGGTGACCTTGATGACGATGAGCGTCACGAGGGTTCGGAACGGGAAGATCGTCGAGCGACGGACCGAGGTGCGCGTTCGCTCGGATCTGCCTCTCAGTCCGCATGATCTGTCGTCGGCGTGGCCGCCATGCCAGTGCCCGCGCCACCGCGATAAGTAAGCCAGCACTCGACCGCGTCGCCGACCGCGTCGAACCTTCCGGGGCGGCTCGCCCTCGCATCCCGCGTCGAGGGCGAGCCGCTTTCTGCGCTTCGCGCTGTGCCTGAGTTGAGATGTCGAACGTCTCCCTCAACGGCACGGGAGCCTCGTGCGTTGCCGTCGTTCCTGAGCCCAGCGTCGTTACCCGATCGGTGGCCACGCTGAAAATGCTTCATGAGTGAGACTGATCCTGCCGACGTTGACTGCTACGAGGAGGTCGCGTACAGAATCGATATCAAGATGCCGAGTAGAACGCCGACGCCGAACCACCGCCATCGTCCTTCCCAGTCGGGGAGAACCACCGGGGGAGGCGGGGCCACCCTTGCCTCGACTCGTTTCGCGATGTCAGTGAGCGACCTGGTCACCTGCTCAAGCCTGGCCGGCTGAGTGCTGTCACCCTTCAGGTTGCCGACCTGCTTTGTCGCCACACTGAGAATTTCCAGGCTGCTTTCCAGCCGGGTGGCGAGCCCGCTGAGATTGCTGTCGTCGTGGTGGCCGAGAACCCTCTCCAGGCGTCTGACAAGCAGGTCGAGCGCGTCAAAATCGAGCTTCGTGGAGGCCTTGGACAGTCGGTCTGCGGCGTGGGTCAGCTGGCCGGCGACGTCCTCGTTGATGCTCTGGCTTGCGTGGGTGAGAAGGCCGGCGACGTCCTCGTTGATTCTGTGGGAGGCGCGCGAGATCTGGCCAGCGACATCTTCGTTGATGCTCCGGGCGGCCAAGGAGAGCTGACTGACCGTGTCAGGCGAGATAACACCGTCCCGCAGAGCATCTTCGAGCATCTGCGAAAGTGCGGGCGCGGACTTCCCCAGCTTCGCGAGTGTGGCCTTGGTTTGTTGGTCGATCTCGTGATGGATGTTGATGTCGCCGATGTGGTCACGGCCGACAAAGGCGCCGTCGCCGTAGTTGTTCTGGACGGTGCGCTGCTCCGGAGGCGCCGGGTCGTCGGTGGTCACCGGTCGTCTCGGGTGTTGATGTTGATGTCGCCGTAGTGGTCGTTGCCGATGAAGGCCCCGGAGCCGTGGTTGTGCTGGGAGCCGATGTTGACCGTCTTCGTCGGCGCCGTCGTCTTGAGTTCCTCGATGTCGGCTCGGGCGTCGGGGTGAGCGTCGAGAAAGGCGGCAAGCAGTTCGGTCCAGGCTTCTGTGACAATGCGCCCAGTGATTTCACGCTGGGCCAGGGCTGCCGCGTGCTCGTTCAGCACCTGCAGGGCAGCGGTCTCCTCCTGAGGGTTGCCACCGCGACGGAAGATTGCCGAGATCCGGGTGCGCAAAGCGTCGGCCTGGCCCTGGAGCAGGTAGGAGAGGACTCCGCTGGCGGCTCCTGTACTCACGGCCATGACTGCTTCTCCGTACATGGGACGGTTCCCCCTTCGGCTGGTGGGTGGCGCTCGTGTGGGTCCGTGCGACCTGGTCCAGACCGTCTCGCACGCCAGGGCTGATTGACCGTACCGGCCGTGGCACGGCCCTGGCTGGGAAAAGTGGGGGCGCTGGCCGAAAGCCGTTGTTGGAGGCGTGTTCGCTTCGCCGTAGCCGCCTCTGAGCCCATCGTCGTCACCCGATCGGTGGGCGCGCTGAAAATGGCGCCTGCCGCACCGCAGGCACGCTTTCTTGCCCTCGTCTCTCGCTGCAGCCTCCGACAGCCACCGGGTCGGCCACACCGTACGGCCTAGATGATCAATTCCAAGGGGTCGGGGAGCGAGCGGAGGGTCTCTTAGAAGTCACGAGGCATCATCAAGGGTTCACTTGCGTTCGCCCGTCCAGCCTTCCCCTCGCCTGTTGCACCCCGATGGCCGAGACGCTCTTGGGCTTGACCGCTCCGCTTCACACCCCGCCGTTACCAGCGACGCATGGGAGCGCGGGGACGGGCCCCGGACACTGGCCCGAAGTTCAGCCGATCGATACCTCCTTCACGTGGCTGGACCTACTTACGTGGAGCGACTTCGTGTCGCACACTGAGCGCTTCGGTTGGCGAGTGAGTGCTTCAGTTGGCGGGCTGGACCTTCGGCATCGATTGCGACTGCGAGTCAGTCGGCGTACTTGGTCAGGGCTGCACCGAGAAGGGTGCAGCACCACGAGGCGCCAGGGTTCATCACGAGCCGGATCGCAACCGGCGACCGGGGTTCACGGGGATCGGAATCCTCCACGCGTGGCACTGTGACGCAAACCACGTCAGACGTAGAACCTGTGCGCACCATCGGGCGTCTGGCTGGTGTGAGATCACGTGTGAGAGCACTGGACGAGCTGGACGAGGAGCGCCTCGTCCGGCTGGTGGCCAGAGGTGACCGCGGGGCGTTCGACGAGTTGTACCGGCGCACGTCGCCGTGGCTGGCTGTGCGGTTGCGCCGCCGCTGCGCGGACGAGCAGATCGTCGCCGAGGTCATGCAGGAGACCTATCTGGCGGTGTGGCGCGCGGCCGGCGCGTTCGCCGGGAGCGCGGTCGGCGGGACGGCCGTCGGATGGTTGTGGACGATCGCGGCGCGCCGCCTCGTCGACGCGTTCCGGCGCCGTGCCCACCATGCCGAGCCGCCGGTCGCCGCCGCCGAGCGGGCGGTGGTGCCCGCGGCGGAGGACGAGGCACTGGCCGGGACCGTCGACGGGGACGTCGGTGACGCTCTTCGGCGACTGGCGCCGGAACTTCGAGAGGTCCTGCAGGCCATGGTGCTGGACGGGTTCTCCGTGCGGGAGACCGCCGTCCTGCTCAGACTGCCCGAAGGCACGGTCAAGACCCGCGCCCGCCGGGCCCGGATCGCGATGCGGGAGGCGCTGGCATGAGCGGGGAACACGCGTCGATGCGGCTGCTCGACGACTACGCACGTGGTGATACGGAGATGGCCGTGGACGCGGTGTGGGCGTTGGAGGCCCATCTGGAGACGTGCGCGATGTGCCGGAGTCGTCTGGCGGCCTCCGTGGCCACCGAGGTGCCCGGCATCGCCACGCTCCTCGACACCGTCCGGGCCGGTCTGGAACCGCAGCTGGACGCGGCCGTCAGGACACCCTCGCGGCGACACCGCCCGAGGTGGCTGTCGGCCTGGCTGACGCCGGCCATGGCCCCGTGGCTGGCCATGACCGTCGTGGTTACCCTGATGGCGCTGCTGCTGGACTCGCTCGCGCCGCCTACGTTCTTCGGCGACATCTCTCCCGTGCTGGCGATCGCACCCGTGCTGCCGCTGTGTGGTGTCGCCGCATCGTGGTCGCGCGGCCTGGACCCGGCGTACGAACTGACGGCCTCGACCGCCCGAGCCGGCCTGCCCCTGCTCCTCAGGCGCACCACGGCGGTTCTCGTGGTGGTCCTGCCCGGGCTCCTGGTGGAGGGCTGGCTGACCGGAACCATGACGGCCGCGCAGTGGCTGCTGCCCTCCCTGGCCTTCACCTCCACCGCCCTGGCGCTGGGCAGCCTGGTCGGCGTGACCCGCGCCGCCACCGGGCTGGCGGTCGCGTGGGGCGTCGTCGTCGTGGCGCCCACGTGGGTCACCGGCCACGCCCCCCTTGCCCTGCGAATTGTTTTCCAGCCCGACCAACTGCCCGTGTGGGGGCTGCTCCTCGCGCTCGGCATCGGCGCCGTGATCGCCCGCAGAAACGCGTACTCAACGCTGTGAAACCATCGTCGACCTTCGAAAGGGACCACCGCACTATGCCCACCACAAACGCGGCCGACACCGCGCCGAAAACCTACGCCTGGGAGATCCGGGCCAGCGGCCTGAGAGTACGCGTCGGACGCAAGAAGATGGCCGTCGACGGACTCGACCTCTGCCTGGGCATCGGCACCCACGGCCTCCTGGGACCCAACGGAGCGGGAAAGACCACCCTGATCCGGACGCTGGCCACCGTGCTGCGCCCCACCGAGGGCGAACTGGAGATGCTCGGCACCTGCGTGGGCGCGATGGCTGACTACCGGGCCCTGCGCCGCCGGATCGGCTACCTGCCGCAGGATTTCAGCTACTACAAGCGCTTCACAGTGCGTGAGTTCGTCGAGTACATGGCCTGGTTGAAGGAGGTTCCGAAGGCAGCCGTCCCCGCGGCCGTCCAGCGGGCCGTGGAACGGGTGGGCCTGGCGGACCGCGCCGACCATCGGATGAAGACCCTGTCCGGCGGCATGGTGCGGCGGGCCGGCATCGCTCAGGCCATCGTCAACGATCCCGCGGTGCTGCTGTTGGACGAGCCGACAGTCGGCCTGGACCCGGCGCAGCGGTTGCGCTTCCGCGAGCTGTTGCAGGGACTGGGCCGCGACACGTGTGTGGTCGTCTCCACCCATCTGGTCGAGGACGTCGCGGCCGCCTGCTCCGACGTGGTGCTCTTCGCCGACGGCCGCCTCGTCTTCCAGGGCACGCCGGACGACCTGGCCGCGGCGGGCGGCCCCGAACACCCGGGCGGCAGCCCCCTGGAGCGCGGCTACTCGGCGCTGCTCCAGGGCTCCGAGCAGCCGGGAGGCACCTGGTGAACGCACGTGTCCTGCGCATCGAGCTGAAGCGCTCCATCGCCCCGTGGCCCGGCGCCGTCGTCCTGGCAGGCAGCCTGGCGGTCCTCCTGCTGATCGACGGGATCTGGTGGCAGGGTGACGCGGGATGGACGGCCCAGTGGACCTCCATGGCCCTGTGGACCCGGTACCTGCTGAGCTTCTGGTGGCCGCTCGTGGTGGGCCTGGGGGCGGTGTACGGGCTGCGCGACTCCCGCTCGCGGATGACCGAACTGCTGACGACCACGCCGCTGCCGGCCTGGCGCCGTACGGCGCTGCCGGCCGGCGCAACGGCACTCGTGCTGGCGTCCGGCTTCGGCCTCCTGGTCCTCGTGGGCGGAGTCCAGGTGGCCCTCGGCGCCACCGCCTACACGAGTCTCGGCTGGCTGCCGATCTCTCTGGTGGCGGCGCTGTCCCTCGTCGCGGGGGCCGTGTTCGGCATGGGCCTCGCGCGGGCCGTGCCTTCTGCGCTCACCCCGCCGGCCCTGACAGTGTTCTTCTTGCTGACGACCCTCTCCCTGCGGCCGAGCCATGATGAGGCACTGCCGTCGAGCGTCGCGCCGAACCGGCTCGCTCTGCTGCTCCCGGCGACTGCGGAGCCGCGAGAGATGCTGCTGACTCTGTCCGGTTCCGTGCACCTCGGCCAGACGCTCTGGCTGCTCGGCCTGCTCGCCACCGGTTTCGCACTGCTGTCGGCCGCGACCCTCCGAGCCCGACTGCTCGCGGTGGCCCCCGTCCTGGCCGGCGCGGCCCTGGCCCTGCTGATCCTCCCGGCCACTCCGCGCGACACCTACGTCATCGACAAGGCCGCCGCCACCCTGGTCTGCGACGGGCCGGTGTGCGTGACGCAGGCAAACCGCTCACACCTGCCCGAACTCGCGTCGCGCGGCAAGGACGCGCTGCGCGTGCTGCACGACGCCTTGGGCGACAAGGCACCGAACTCGGTGCGGGAGGACACCCAGCTGCGCGCGCTCGGCGACGAACGCCAACTCTCCGGCGACGCGGTGCTGGTCGACTTCGACGACCCGCTGATCGCCCATGCGACGGGGGCGGAACTGACCCGCCTCCTGGTCGCCGAGGGCCTGGTACCGAACTGCGCACCGCGCACCCCTTGGGAGGGCGGGGGGCAGGTCGACATCCCCGCACAGAGCATCGCCGCGAGCTGGGCCCTGGGCGATCACCAGTTCAAACCGCTGCAGACGCCGGACTCCTACGCGTACTCGCAGCGTGAACAGGCGGACGCCGACATCGTCTGGCAACGGCTGATGGCGCTGTCACCGGCCGAGCAACGCTCGCGGATGGCCGAGGTACACGCCGCCGCCCTCTCCTGCACGGAGTACACCGAGGTGTTGGCGGGGAAGGCGTCGCAATGAGGTGGCTGATCCTGTACGCCCGTTCACGACAGGTGCCCACCTCGACCGCAGCGGTCGCACTCGTCGCGCTGGCGGCGTGGACCTTCAACCAGGACGGCGCGGGCCCGATGAGCCTGGGGACCGCGGTCCTGATCCTGACCGCGAACGTGGCGGCCGCTTCCGTCGGGCTCGGTGGGCAGGACGCCGCGCTGGATCGGACGGCCGCGATCCGGTGGATGCCCCGGCGGGCGGCGCACGTGCTGCTGGCCGGCGCGGTCGCCGGGGCGGCGCTGCTGGCGGTCCAGGCGGCGGGAGCCAAACTCGCCCCGGCCGCGCTCGTCGTCCGCGACAGCGCGGGCTTGGTCGGCCTGGCCGCGCTCGGGGCGGTGCTCTGCGGGGCACAGTTCGCATGGACCCTGCCGGTCGGCTGGCTCGCGTTCACCCTCCTCGTCCCGGTTCCGCCCGGCATCGCGGGAGAGGTGAGCAACTGGATGATCATTTCCCCCGCTACGACGGCGTCCGCCGCGACCGCGTGGGTCCTGCTGGCGACCGGCACCGTGCTGTACGCCGCAGCAGGACCGAGACGGTAACGGACACGCTCCGCGCTGGGCGCTTCAGTTGGCGAAGCCCGCCAACTGAAGCGCTCAGTGTGCGACACGAAGTCGCTCCACGTAAGTAAGTCCAGCCACGTGAAGGAGGTATCGATCGGCTGAACTTCGGGCCAGTGTCCGGGGCCCGTCCCCGCGCTCCCATGCGTCGCTGGTAACGGCGGGGTGTGAAGCGGAGCGGTCAAGCCCAAGAGCGTCTCGGCCATCGGGGTGCAACAGGCGAGGGGAAGGCTGGACGGGCGAACGCAAGTGAACCCTTGATGATGCATCGTGACTTCTTACACCTTGGGCTGGAGCCAGTTGCTTCGGGGAAAGACTCCAGGCTTCCGATGTGGTTATGGCTGCCCGCAGTTGGGCTCTGCATGGCCCCGAAGAGGCCGTCACCACTTTCGGTGCATGGTTGCCTTGCTGCCGGTCACCAAGCTTGCCGGCGGAACGTCATCGGCCACGACCGCGCCAGCGGCAACCACGGCGTCACGGCCAATGCTGACGCCGGGCAGGATTGTGGCACCGGCACCGATCCACACATTCTCCGCCACGTCGATGGGGGCGCCTGTGAGGTACAGCCGCCGCTCCTCGGGATCAACCGGGTGGCCGCTGGTGATGAACGTGACCTTCGGTCCGATCATCACGCGCTCGCCGAGCCGGATACCGGCATAGTCCAGGAACGTGCAGTTCTGGTTGATGAAGACGCGCTCGGCGAGGTCGAGGTTCAAGCCATGGTCTGTGTAGAAGGGCGGATAGATCGTGACTCTCGGCGGCAGTGGCTTGCCAAGGATCTGCTCGAACAGTTCCGCCTTGCCCGCTTCGTCTTCGAAAGGCAGGACGTTCAGGCGGGAGGTGAGCTCGGTGACCCGCAGGACCCTCTCGGCCATGGCCTGGAACTCGGCGCTGCGGATGCGCATGAGACGGTCGCTGGACATGCCACGATCCTTTCTGTGCACCGGTGGCGGGACAAGACTCACCGGATGATCAAAGCCAAGAGGTGTCGACGGAGACGAGAACGAGGGCGTCCAAGATCGTTTTGTGACGAACAACCTGGACGCTCTCGCGACGGCAATCTATGTGAAGACCGACGACCTGCTGAAGGAGTTCCGGGTCAAGGCCCCGTCCGGCGTTGCAGTCGCCGAGGCGGGGCCGTCGTCGTGTCGGCGGCGCGGTGGTCACGTGGTCACGGGAGTGGCCACGGATGCGCTGTAGAGGGCCGACACAGGCCGGTACCGGGCGGTGGAGCCCTAGCCCGCTGACCTGCGAGGGAAGCAAGGAACGTCACCGGGCATCACCCGGCGGCACGTCTGAACCTGAACTTTTAATCCATTGGTTGTGGGTTCGAGTCCTACAGGGCCTACCGAAGCAGGGGAGGGGAGACCCTCCGACCTGCAGTGCAGCGCCCCGACCGGTCGAACGCGGTCGGGGCGCTGCGGTGTTCGGGGGCTCACGGGTGCGCGCCGGGCGGAAGTCCGGGCGGGCGGCCGGTGTTCTGTCGCGCGCAAGGGCGTTCAGTCGCGGGCGATGGACTGTTCGATGAGGTGGACGGTGGCTCTGGGGTCGTCGACTTCGAGGATGAGCCGGTCATAGTGCTCGGCGTCGGCGAGCTGGATGACGATCGCCTTCTCCGGGTTCTTCACGCCCCAGAACAGGCGTTCACCGCCGCGGCGGAAGCGGCCGGCGGTGATCAATCCGGGAAAGTACGTACCGCCGACCCGGACGCCCTTGGGTTCCCGGGCGATGCCGGGGTCGTGCGTGGCGCCGCGCACGTGGGCGAGGGGGACCTCCAGGCGGCTGCTCAGCGTCCAGAGCTTGTCGAGGCCCTGGAACTCGGCGGTCAGCAGGCCTCGTTCACGGTCGATGGAGATCAGGGCCATGTCAGTGCTCCTTGGAGGGGGTCGGCCGGGCTCGCAGCCGCAGGCGGGTGCCGAGGACGGTGGAGGCGAGCTGAGGGGCGTCGTCGCCGTGGGAGGGGCGCAGGGCGTCCTCCAGTGCCGTGATCCCTTCCGCGACCAGCGCGGCGACGTCCGGGTCGTGGGGTGCGCGTTCGGCGGCGGAGAGGAGCAGGAGCCCGGCCGCCGGGCCGTTGTCGTACGACGCGATGGCCGTGGTCAGGGCCTGCTCGGGGTCGGTGAGCGTGGCGATGGCCGCGGTGGTCGGGTGGATCTCGTGGTCGATGTGCGTGCGGAGAGCGGTCAGATGCAGGCTCCGTTTGGAGCCGAAGACCTTGTACAGGCTGCCCCGGTGGATGCCGGTGGCGGTGACCAGGTCGTCGACCGAAGTGCCCTCGTAGCCGTGGGTGGCGAAGAGGACGGCTGCGGTACGGACGGCCTGCTCGGTGTCGAAGGCGCGTGGTCGTCCCATGTCCATGACCGTACGGGATTAAAGAACGATCGGTCAAGAACGACCGTTCTTTAATGAGTGGGTGGACGGAAGAGGGCGGGGGGGGGGGTGGTGGATGAGGGGCCGGGTGGCCGGCGGCCTCCCCTCCCGGGTCACGTCGTGAGGCGGCGGTAGGCCGCGCGGGCGTGGGCCAGGCGGGCGGCGGTCGTGCCGGCGACGGTGGCCGTGAGCAGGCAGCCGAGCCAGAGCGTGTCCCTGGAGCCG